>CALFUF010000196.1 GCA_937916405.1 uncultured Prevotella sp. | reverse complement strand
TGTGGTTTGAATCGTATGTAGCAGCGATGGTGAAACCAATCTCGTCGAGTGCGTAGGTCAGCTTGTCGATCTTGTTTGAGAAGAAGTTGTAAACAACGGTAGCAACCCAAGAGGTCAAAATACCAGAAGCAGTGTTTACAAGGGCCTCAGAAATACCGGCAGACAGAGCCATAGAGTCAGCACCACCACCAGCGGACAGAGCCTGGAATGATCCGATCATACCGAGCACGGTTCCGAACAGAGCGGTCAGAGTACCCAGAGATACGATAGTAGCAACCATAGGCATGTTCATCTGAAGAGTAGGCATCTCCAACTGGGTAGCCTCCTCGTGAGCCTGCTGTATCTTAGCAATCTTAGCAGCCTTCTTCAGAGTGGTGTCGTTCTCTACAGACTGGTACATGCTGATAGAAGCCTTTACAACGTTGGCTACAGAACCCTGCATCTTGTCACAAAGAGCATCAGCCTCAGCAAACTTCTGAGCCTTGATGAGATCCTTAACCTGAGCAGTGAACTTAGCAAGGTTGATCTTACCAGAAGCACTCTTGATAGCAAAGAAACGCTCGATACCCAAGCAGATAACTGTGAAGAGCAGAGTCAGAATCAGACCTACTACGAAACCTCCTTTATAAACAGTACCTAACAGGTTTGCGGGATGACCGCTACGGTCGCCACCAACGAAGTTGTCGGGGTTACCCATAACGAAATACCATACTCCATAACCTGCAGCACAGCAGATAGCGAGAATAATCCACGCAGCTTTAACACCTTGGAAGCCCGATTTCTTGGCTGGGGCTGCAGCCTTTTGTGTAGTTGCCATAATTTTAAAAGTTTAAATTTTAGTTATTAAATAAAATTGATTTATAATATATCTTTCTGATTTATTGCGTTTTGCCTTGCTCTATGTCTTAGAAAGAGCATTTTTCATGCGCCTATCGATTGGCAAAGATAACAATTTACGGCGGTTAAACCGCCCTTTTAAGAACTTTTAACTTGATATTCGTCAATTTTTAATGAAGTTGTGCCAGCACTTCTTTTATTCGGCGCATGGCTTCTATAATATTATCATCACTTGTCGCATAGCTCATACGGAAGCATTCTGGATCACCGAAAGCATCGCCTCCAACAGTCGCTACATGTCCTTTCTCCAGTAAATAAAGAGCAAGGTCTGTAGAGTTGTTGATTGTTTTTTCGCCATCACTTTTTCCATAGAAGCTACTACATTTGGGGAAGAGGTAGAAGGCACCCTCTGGTACGTTAACCTCCAGTCCGGGAATCTCCTTAGCAAGTTTTACAATCAAATCTCGGCGGCGTTCAAATGCCTTTCTCATCTCTTCAACGCAGTCTTGACTTGAGATATAGGCGAACTCTGCAGCCTTCTGGCTGACAGAGCAAGCCCCGCTGGTATATTGTCCTTGTAGCTTGTTGCATCCCTTGACAATCCATTCAGGAGCTGCGATGTAACCGATACGCCAACCTGTCATCGCATAAGCCTTACTGACTCCATTGACGATGATACTTCTTTCCTTCATGCCCTCAAATTGGGCTATACTCTCGTGCTTGCCAACATAATTGATATGCTCATAAATCTCATCAGCGAGGACGAATAGATCGTCATGGCTTTTAATCACGTTGGCTAGTCCCTCCAACTCAGCTTTGCTATATACGCTTCCTGTAGGATTACTGGGTGAACAGAGAATTAACAGACGGGTCTTGGGGGTGATAGCGGACTCCAGTTGCTCTGGGGTCATCTTGAAGTTTTGCTCAAATCCTGCTTCAACTATAACAGGCTTTCCTCCTGCCAGTAAAACCATCTGTGGGTAACTTACCCAATAAGGGGCAGGAATAATAACCTCATCCCCTGGGTTAACAAGTGCTAAGACAGTGTTACATACACTTTGTTTGGCCCCATTGGACACCAAAATCTCAGCAGGTTGATAATGTAGATGATTCTCACGCTCCAGCTTGCGGGCGATAGCCTGACGGAGGTCAGGATAGCCAGGAACAGGTGAGTAACGAGAATAATTCTCATCTATGGCAAGCTTAGCTGCTTGCTTAATGTGATCAGGTGTATTAAAGTCTGGCTCTCCAACGCTCATATTAATAACGTCGATGCCCTGTGCTTTCATTTCAGAACTTTTTTGCGACATTGCAAGTGTGGCAGAGGGGGCCAGACGTTGCAAACGGTCAGATAATTGTGCCATATTATATTGTTAGTGTATGTATTTAACTGCAAAAGTAATCATTTTATTCTTTTTAGAAAAAGAAATGTTTCATTTTTTAACTAAAACCTTGAAAAACCAACACTATTTTAGATGAAGTGTATGCCCCATGCGGTTTTTCTTGGTCTCGAGATATCGTAAGTTGTAAGGATTTGGGGTCACCTCAATAGGTACGTTCTCAATGATTTCCAGTCCATAAGCCTCTAGTCCTACACGTTTTACGGGATTATTAGTCAGTAATCGCATCTTATGAACACCCAAATGTCGTAACATTTGGGCTCCGCAGCCATAGTCGCGTTCGTCAGGCTTAAATCCTAAATGAACATTCGCATCCACAGTGTCGAGTCCCTCCTCTTGCAGTTTGTAGGCGGCGATCTTGTTCATCAGTCCGATGCCACGCCCTTCTTGTTGCATGTATATCATCACACCTTTTCCTTCTATCTCAATAGCTTGCATCGCTTTATGTAGCTGCTCACCACAGTCACAGCGTTTCGAGCCAAGGATGTCGCCTGTCATGCAAGAAGAATGAACGCGAACAAGGATAGGCTCATCCTCTTGCCATTCCCCCTTAATGAGTGCAATATGTTCCAGACCGTTGCTCACCTGTCGGAAAGGAATCAGTTTGAAATGACCATAGTCGGTGGGCATATCAACTTCCTCACCCACCTCAATGAGAGACTCTTTTTTCAGTCGGTAGGCAATCATGTCCTTGATGGTAATGATTTTCATATGATGTAGTTGGGCAAACTCCATCAGTTGGGGCATACGTGCCATTGTCCCGTCATCGTTCATGATTTCCATAAGGGCACCAGCAGGATAAAGACCAGATAACTTGCAAAGGTCAATCGCAGCCTCTGTATGTCCGCTACGACGAAGAACACCATTATCTTGGGCATAGAGTGGATTCACATGTCCAGGACGTCCGAATGTTTTAGGAGTGGAGGTTGGGTCGGCAAGAGCACGGATGGTTGCAGCACGATCATGGGCGGATACTCCTGTGGTACAGCCTTCAATTTTGTCGATTGTTACGGTAAATGGAGTTCCCAGTAACGAAGTGTTGTCTTGTACTTGATGTGGTAGGTCTAACTCCTGACTACGGCTAATGGTGACAGGTGCACACAGAAGTCCTCTGGCATTTTTCAACATGAAATTGACCATCTCTGGTGTGATTTTTTCAGCTGCACATATAAGGTCTCCCTCATTCTCGCGGTCTTCGTCATCTACAACAATTACAAATTTACCTTCACGGAAATCCTCTAAAGCTTCTTCAATAGTATTTAGTTTGAAATTCTCCATATTGTTATTTTTAGCAGTTACACATTATTTATTATTAATAAGGTCAATGATTAGGGGCATCTTCTGTAACTCTTCCAATGTTGTTGGAGTCTCTGGGTAGTTCTCTGCTATTCTTCTAACCATTAACTCATTGGTTTGCATTATTGTATGCAAGTCTTTACGCAGACGTAGACGGAAACGGCACATCCTGAGATAGAAGAATAATCCTACGGGAATCATCAGCCCCGTGATGATATTCAGCCATTTCTGTCGGAAGGGTCTTGTATGGGCGTGAGTGGCAACGATAGGATAGCGGTTAAGGTAAGTAAGAATACCTCTGTCTCTTGTATTGGAAAGATCTTCAATAACCTCTTCCAGTTCTTCACTAATTCGCTTGATAGTATGATCGTCACCGGGGCGGAAAAATACTTTGATGGGGTTGGGGAGGTGTAACAGTTGGTGCTCTGTACTATATTGCTCAATCTCTTGGTTGATTCGTAATAAATGGTAAGCATCTGCCATGTAAATGGGATCTTCGATAATGACTTCTTTACTACTGATATGACGCTTGCTTCGTAATCCAAACATATTGAAGATAATATGCTTATAAAGATCAATATTGAACACGACAGAGTCGTTGTTCGCCTTATAAGTAAAGAAGACGGCAATAGGGGTCAGCACACAAGTACCCAACATCTTTCCGAACCATACTGTCCAATTGTCGTCTCGTGCCATCTTCATACCTGTATTCTCAAGAATATAATAGACAATAAATACAAGAACGGAGATGATTACAGGTACACCAAGCCCTCCCTTACGTATGATAGCTCCTAAAGGTGCTCCAATAAAGAAGAAGATCAGACAAGAGAGAGATAATGTCACTTTATTGATTGCCTCAATCATGTGCAGACGGTCATTTGTATTTAACGCATCTGAATAGTCTCCTTTGAATTCCAGGTCAGCGGATGCTGTCTGGGCATCTCTAACTGCTACTTTCATGACGCGCTGTTTTGCTTCTGGTGATAACTTGCTGTAGATGGAGTCCAAGTTAATAATTCCTCTTTGTATTTCTGCCAAAATCTTTACAGAATCTTTCTTGTCAATAGTAGGAAGATAGAAACCTGTTTGTTTAGCCTCTTTATAAAACTGGTGTCCTACAGAATCATTGAACTCACGGATAGAGTCGAGGTCGTGAAGGATTCTCCCCATGCTCTTTGAACGTGCGTCCCCAGATATGTATCCGGCTTCAGCCATATTGAAATCACCATCGAAGTCGAGTACGATACGTTTGTTGGAGAAGGTCTCTCTTCGATAAGGGACGTTAGCTGACCCTGCTACATCTTGTGAACGCATATTCTCAAACCATTCTCCGCTATAAAGGGTCAGTAACAGGTGTTTTTTTTCCTCTGTAGTTTGCATTTTCCCAGAGTCAGCAAGAATGACAGCTGCGTCTTCATAACCTCCATTCATACGATAGATCATGATGCCATAAAGCATGCCAGAGTTCATGTCTTTCTTTTGAACGTAAATATTGGAACCACTGATGCCATCATAGAAAATACCTTCAGGAATTTCTACCTCAGGGTTCTTTTGTTGCATGGACAATAGTAGCTGGCGGAACGAAATAAAAGATTTTGGTCCAATGACCTCTTGAAAGTAGAAAGAAATGCAGGAGATAACAATGACAATAGCTATCAGTGAGCGCATCGCTTGCAATAGAGAAATACCTGCCGCCTTGATGGCTGTTAATTCAGAACTTTCACCTAGGTTACCGAAAGCTATCAACGAACTTAGAAGGATGGCTAGTGGGAAAGCTTGAGGCATTAGCATCAGTCCCATATACCAGAAAAACTGCGCCATGACCTCTAAGGAGAGTCCTTTTCCAATCAACTCGTCAACATACCTCCATAAGAACTGCATCATCAGCACAAACTGGCAAATGAAGAACGTTCCAATAAATAGCAGTCCGAACTGCTTGGTAATAAATATGTCTAATTTTTTGATGCGAAACATTTACGTCATGCACTATGAGCATGCAAAATTAGCATAAAAATTTCAGAGCACGGCAAATATTTCGTTTTTTTATCATTTTAGTATCTATAGCAAGAAACCACTGACACGATGCAAACGTTCCATATTAGCATCCCACAGCTCATTAAGGTCGTCAATGTCTTCGGCATCGGCATAGTCGGTAATTAGTAGGTTTAGATTACCTGTCAGTTCACTTTGTTCAATACGCATCTCCCAAAAAGCTTCAGGATCGTCTTCCTGATAGTCCCATTTAAGTTTGATATGATCGAATTTCTCCAGTTCCAGTAGTTTCGACACTTTAGTGTCGCGCTCTGTCCATGGGTGTCCCCAAGTGAAAGTCCACTCGTCACCGTTTTCTATAACAACGTCAGCAAGCCATTTCTGAAGCCCTGCTGCATTACTGATCATGTCCCAAACTATTTTTGGCGACTTTGCTGAAAGTGGGTATTCTTTCTTTAGAATGTGTTTATGCATATCCTAAGAGGTTAGTTTCTGTGTTGCAAAAATACAAAAAATATTCGAGATACAATGTTTTTTCTTAAAAAAGTTTTGAGAATTGAAAAGTTTGTATTACCTTTGCATCCGATTTCAAAAGAATCATCCTATGATGGCGGGATAGCTCAGCTGGTTAGAGCGCATGATTCATAATCATGAGGTCCCCAGTTCAATCCTGGGTCCCGCTACAAAGAAAGTCCCTTGCGTCTATTGTTGCAAGGGACTTTCTTTTTTATTTTGCTTGTCCGAATTTGTTATAGGAAACATTCGACTCCTGCCATTTATCTTTAGGATTAGGATTTTCTGCAGGATAGCCGATGACCACTGCGCAGAGCGGAATAATCTGGTCGGGCAAGTCGAGCACACGTGCAGCTTCCTTCACACGCTCTTGGTTGGGATAGAGTGCTGTCCAGACTGCTCCCAGTCCCATCGCATGTGCGGCAAGTAGAATGTTTTCTGTGGCGGCACTGGTATCCTGAATCCAGAACTGGCGAGCCTCGCCTTCCATCGCTTTTGTCATGTCACCACAAACCACAATAATTAGTGGTGATTTCTCCATTTTCTCCTTGTTAGGATTTACAGCGGCAAGTGAGTCGATAACACTGCGATTGTTCAATACGACGAAATGCCATGGTTGTTTGTTGACAGCTGTTGGTGCTGCCATTCCGGCACGAAGCATCTTTTCTACTTTCTCCTGTTCAATGGGCTTGTCCTTCTCATATGCACGGATAGAGGTTCGTGTCATGATGTTCTCTAAAATCACCTCACTGTTGTCTACTGTTACAGTTTCTTGCGCTTTATTCCCACACGAAACCAATGTCATGGCTGCTATTGCCATTCCACATACTAATAAATTTCTGGTTTTCATTATTCAGTGTTATTAAACAATATATGGCAAAGGTAAATAAATCCTGTTAAGTACACAAATAATTTTGAGATTATTTAAAAATAATTGAAAATGTCAATACAGAATATTCGTAAGTGTTAGAAAGCGATAAGGGTTAAAATATTCAAAAACATTGGGTACTTCGTTTGTTTTACACTATCTTTGTAAACTCAATATTTTTGAAAGAACGATGAAAACAGATATCCAGATTGCTCGTGAGTGTAAGTTGAAGCCGATTGGTGACATCGCTTCACAGTTAGGAATTGCTCCAGAAACGATAGAACCGTATGGGCGTTTTATGGCGAAGGTTCCTATTTCGTTGATTGATGAGGATAGGGTTAAGAAGAGTAGTTTAATTCTGGTGACAGCAATAAGTCCTACGAAAGCAGGTATTGGAAAGACTACAGTCAGTATCGGTTTGACATTGGGGTTGAACAAAATTGGTAAGCGCGCTGTGGTGGCACTGCGTGAGCCTTCATTGGGTCCCTGTTTTGGTATTAAAGGCGGTGCGGCTGGTGGAGGTTACGCTCAGGTATTACCCATGGAGAAAATTAATTTGCATTTTACAGGAGATTTCCATGCTGTGACTTCTGCACATAATACTATCAGTGCCATGCTTGATAACTATATTTACCAGCATCGTAAGGAAGGCTTCTCATTACGTGAAATTTATTGGAAACGTGTATTGGACGTCAATGATAGAGCTTTACGCAATGTGGTGACAGGTCTGCGAGGTGATGGTGTGGTCTCAGAGACAGGCTTTGATATAACTTCCGCTTCAGAGTTGATGGCTATTCTCTGTTTAGCGACAAGCGAAGAAGATTTGCAGCATCGAATAGAAAATATCCTGTTGGGTATTACCTCGGATGGTAAACCCTTCCGTGTCCGTGACTTGGGGGTAGCAGGTGCAATAACGGTATTGATGCGTGATGCTCTTTCCCCCAATTTAGTGCAGACGACAGAGAACACCCCAGCTTTTATTCATGGAGGTCCTTTTGCCAATATCGCACATGGCTGTTCTAGTGTTCTTGCTACAAAAATGGCGATGACTTTTGGTGATTATGTGGTAACCGAAGCAGGATTTGGCGCCGACTTAGGTGCGGAGAAATTCTTCGATATTAAATGTCGTAAGGCAGGGCTGAAGTCTCGTTTGGTCGTGATAGTAGCTACTACGCAGGGTTTGAAGATGCATGGTGGCGTGGATCTTTCTTTAATTAAAGATCCAAATGCTAAAGGATTGAAGGAAGGATTGAAAAACCTAAACCGGCACATTCGAAATATGCAAGGTTTTGGTCAACCAGTTATCGTGACTCTCAATCGTTATGATACAGACTTGGATGAAGAAGTAGCTATCGTTCGTAAAAACTGTGAAGATCTTGGAGTAGGCTTTGCTGTCAATGAGGCATTCCTTAAAGGAGGTGAGGGCGCAGTGGAGTTGGCTCAAACCGTTGTAGATACTATTGATCAGATACAACCATTACCTATCCATTTTACCTATCCAGAAAACGATACTATTGAGGGCAAGCTTGAAAAGGTGTGCAAGTGTATATATGGAGCTGCATCAATGGAATTTAGTAAGACAGGAAAGAAAAAATTGGAGGCAATCCGTACCATCTTCGCTGGCGATAAAAATATTATGCATTATCCTGTCTGCATTGCCAAAACACAGTTTTCTTTTTCTGCCGATTCTTCTTTATATGGTTCTCCAGAAGGTTTTACTATTCGCATTCGTGATCTTATATTGAACTGCGGTAGTGAGATGATAGTTGCTATTGCTGGTGATATGCTTCGAATGCCAGGTCTTCCAAAAAGTCCGCAAGCAGAACGTATTTCCATAGAAAACGGAGAGATAGAAGGGTTGTCATAGTTTTGAAACGTATCATGCATAAAGATTGTTAAATATACACTACTTAATAAGTGGGTAAGAAGGTTTTTTCGTAACTTTGCACGTCGAAAACCGAGACTGTCGATTCGGGTTTTGGAATTAGTGAGAGATTAATATTGAATAAATATATAATAAAATAGGTATGAAAATGAAAAAATTAATGATGATTGCAGCTGTGGCTGCAACGTTGGTTTCTTGTGGTGGCGGAGGTGGTCGTCCCAATTTTGGTGACAACGAGTATCCCGTAGTGACCGTAGGAACGTCAAATGCCGATATGCAGACGACATATCCAGCATCGATTAAAGGTGTTCAGGATGTAGAGATTCGTCCAAAGGCTTCGGGCTTTTTGGTGCAGATTAATGTGAAGGAGGGTCAGACTGTTAGTGCGGGACAAACCTTGTTTGTGATTGATAATGAGACTTATCAGGCACAGGTTCGTCAGGCTCAGGCAGCGGTGAATACAGCGCAGCAGCAAGTGAATACCGCAAAACTGACTTATGACAATGCCGTACAGTTGCATGAGAATAAGGTAATTGGTGACTATGAGTTGCAGACCTCCCAGAATACTTTTGAGAGTGCCAAGGCACAGTTGGCACAGGCTCAGGCAGCCCTCGCTTCTGCCAAGGAGGCTTTGAGTTTCTGCTACGTGAAGAGCCCAGCCCCTGGTGTGGTAGGCACCTTACCTTTCAAGAAGGGTGCATTGGTCAGTGCGTCGAATGCGCTGACTACCGTGGCTAATATTTCGTCCATGGATGTTTATTTCTCAGTGACTGAGAAGGATGCTATGATAATCTCACAGAAGGGACTGAACAGTATTCCTGCCGTAAAGTTGCAACTTGCCGATGGTAGCATCTATAACCACGAGGGTAAGGTAAGCCGTATGAGTGGTGTCATTGATGAGGCTACTGGTTCTGTACAGTTGATTGCTTCCTTCCCCAACCCCGAGAAGATACTGAAGAGTGGTGCTACAGGTAATCTGATTATTCCCCGTCAAAATCTCAGTGCTATCATTATTCCTCAAGCATGTGTCTCTGAGGTGCAGAACAAAAAGTTCGTCTATACTGTAGGTGGTGACAACAAGGTGAAGTACACCGAGATTAAGGTCGATCCACAGAATGATGGTAACAACTATATTGTGACCGAAGGTCTGAAGGCTGGTGACAAGTACGTTACTAATGGTATCACCAAACTGAGTGATGGCATGGAAATAGTTCCCATTACCCCAGAACGTTATCAACAGAAGATAGATGAACAAGCAAAGGCGATGTCTGCTGGTGATATCGTGGGAGCAATGAAGAAGTAAGACATAAGAAAATAAGATGTAAGAAGTAAATAGTATGACTTTTACAACATTTATCAAACGCCCGGTGCTGTCGACGGTGATTTCTATCCTCATCGTCCTGCTGGGTTTTATAGGATTGGTGTCGCTGCCTATTGAGCAGTACCCTAATATAGCACCGCCGACCGTTGCGGTATGGACGAGTTACCCTGGTGCTGACGCTGAGACGGTGAAGAACTCCGTCGTTACGCCACTGGAGGAGAGCATCAACGGTGTGGAGGGTATGGACTATATCTCCTCTACGTCAGGTGCTGGCTCTGCCCAACTTTCCATATTGTTCCGTCAGGGTATGAACCCTGATATGTGTGCCGTCAATGTGCAGAACCGAGTCTCTCAGGCACAGGCACTGTTGCCTGCTGAGGTAACACGTATCGGTGTGACCGTGACGAAGCGTCAGACCTCACAGGTGCTGATGTTCACTCTGACCTCAGACGGTCGTTATGATGATGAGTTCCTGACGAACTACAATAACATCAACATCATCCCTGCCATCAAGCGTATTCAGGGTGTGGGTGATGTACAGAGTCCAGGTTTGAAGACCTACTCCATGCGTATCTGGTTGAAACCAGATGTCATGAAGCAGTATAACTTGATGCCGTCAGACATCAGTAACGTCCTTGCCGAGCAGAATATCGAGGCGGCTCCTGGTACCTTCGGTGAGCAGTCTGATGTCGCTTATGAGTATGCCATGCGCTATACAGGTCGTCTGAAGACCGCTGAGGAGTTCGGTAATATCATCATCTCCAGTGATGCCGATGGACAGACATTGAAACTGAAGGATGTGGCAAAGATTGAGTTGGGTGGTCAGCAGTATTCTGTGTCGATGAAGAACAATAACATCCCGTCAGTGATGGGTATGGTACAGCAGATCGCTGGCTCTAACGCCAATGAGATTGCCAAGAACGTGAAGAAGGAACTGGAGGAGCAGGCAAAACTGTTCCCACCGGGTATGACCTATAAGATCAACTATGATGTCACCGAGTTCCTGTATGCCTCTATCGAGGAGGTGGTTTTCACCCTCGTGTTCACCCTCATTCTGGTGTTCATCGTGATTTACGTTTTCTTGCAGGACTGGCGCTCGACACTGATTCCGCTGATCGCCGTGCCAGTATCATTGGTAGGTACTTTCTTCTTCCTCAGTGTGTTTGGCTTCTCCATCAACTTGCTGACACTCTCTGCCCTGTTGTTGGCGATTGCTATTGTGGTCGACGATGCCATTGTGGTCGTTGAGGCGGTACATGCCAAGTTGGATCAGGGGTACAAGAGTCCTTTGGTAGCTAGTATTGATGCCATGAACGAGATTTCTGGTGCTATCATTTCTATTACGTTGGTGATGGCGTCGGTGTTCATCCCTGTATCCTTCATTGGTGGTACAAGTGGTACATTCTATCGTGAGTTTGGTGTGACAATGGCTGTGAGCATTTTTATCTCTGCACTGAACGCCTTGACATTGTCTCCAGCCCTATGTGCTATCTTCCTGAAGCCACACGACAAAGAGGGACATGAGAAGAAAATGTCGATGATAGACCGTTTCCACGCATCGTTCAATACGGCTTTCAACGCCGCGACTGATAAGTACAAGAATGCAGTGGAAAAACTGGTTCGTAAACCTCTTGCTGTCATAGTGACAGTGATTATAGGTGTTGTGGTACTGGTGGCAACAATGGCTACGACCAAGACAGGTCTGGTGCCAGACGAGGATACAGGTACCATCTTCTGTACCATCTCGATGCCGCCAGCTACCTCTGTAGAGCGTACCAAGCGTGTCATCAGTCAGGTGGACAGTATTCTGGGTGCCGATCCTGCAATCCAGAGTCGTGAGCAGATTCAGGGTTACAACTTCATTGCGGGTTCTGGTTCTGATCAGGCAACCTTCATTATAAAGTTAAAGCCGTTCTCGGAGCGACAGAAAGGATTCTTCTGGAAACTCAGCGGATTATGGCAGGGCGATGGTATCTACCGTTTCTTCTTGAACCCCTATGAGGCAAGCGGTGTGTTGGCTCAGATTTATCTGAAGACCGCTCATATTAAGGATGCTCAGATTCTTGCATTCGCACCACCTATGATTCCTGGATTCTCTGCTAACTCAGGTGTATCTATTGTGATGCAAGACCGTACGGGTGGCTCACTCGATAAATTCTTCGGTATTGTGAAGGACTATCTTGCTGAACTTAACAAACGTCCAGAGTTCCAAACGGCTCAGACATCGTATAACCCGAACTATCCACAGTACATGCTCTATGTCGATGTGGCAAAGTGTAAGCAAGCAGGTATCTCACCTTCAACAGTGCTTACTACGTTACAGGGCTACTATGGTGGTTTATATGCCTCTAACTTCAATGCATACGGTAAACTCTATCGTGTAATGATTCAGGGCTCTCCAGAGACACGTATGACACCAGAGTCCCTAAATAATATCTATGTACGTACTCCTGGCGGTATGTCACCTGTACAGGAGTTCTGCCGTATGGAACGTGTCTATGGTCCTTCGAACATCAACCGTTTCAACCTGTTTACCTCTATTAATGTGACAGCGACAGTGGCTGATGGTTATTCAACAGGTGAGGCTATCAATGCTGCTCAAGAGGTGGCTGCTGATATGCTTCCGCAGGGATATACTTATGAGTATTCTGGTCTGACCCGTGAGGAGGCGAAAGCATCAAACACGACAGCGGTCATCTTCGTGTTGTGCTTCATCTTCATTTACCTCATCCTGTCAGCACAGTATGAGTCATACATCCTGCCGCTTGCCGTAGTACTCTCCGTACCATTTGGACTTGCAGGTTGTTTCCTGTTCACGATGTTGTTCGGACACTCCAACGATATCTATATGCAGATATCACTGATTATGCTGATTGGACTGTTGGCGAAGAACGCTATCTTGATTGTGCAATTCGCCTTGGAGCGTCGCCAGACAGGTATGGCGATCTCATGGTCAGCCATATTGGGTGCGGCAGCCCGTCTGCGTCCTATCCTGATGACCTCTCTTGCGATGGTAATCGGTCTGTTGC
>CALFUF010000195.1 GCA_937916405.1 uncultured Prevotella sp. | reverse complement strand
GAATGTTTCGCCATCCGTGCCATCGTTGCCTGTGGCTCTGGGAAGAACAACGCATCCATCTCGTTGTTCTGTAACATCTGCATCCTCACGTCCAGATCATTGATCTGCACCCGGAACACATGCTCGTCACGCAGTTTCACGGAGTCAACGATCATGTCACTCAGCATATCGGTCACGGAGAAACGGGTCATCGCTATCATCTTATCGTCCAACTGTTTGAGTTGGTGGACACGCGAGTTCCTATTGGTAATCAACTGCCAGTTGCTGTTTGTAACAGCGACATAGCGCAAAGAGGTTCCTTGCTTCTCCATTCGCAGCGCACGGACAAGGTCACTCACACTACCCTCCACCCGCTGTCTCATGATTGCCGTGTCACAGTCGATATGAGCCTTGAAGGGTTTCAGTCTAACCCCACCATTCAGCGTATCATATAACTGCTCATACTCAGCGACATACAACGGCAGACAGTCCAAGGTAGGCATAACGGCAATCTTCAGTGCCGCAGAGTCCTTGCGCATTGCCTCCCGACGCTGTTGTCGTAACAAGCGTTTCGTCTCCTCATATGACTGTCCGCATGCTGACAATAACACCAGAGTGACGATAGCATATATAATCTTCTTCATAATCAAAGTGCAAAGATAGTGCAAACCGAGCAAAGAACAAAATAAATCTATTTATTTTTTCTTTCGAGGTGCAGCCTATCTTCGACGAAGTCAAAGGTACGATTAAGTGAGCAAAATCCCAAATTTATTTGAGAATTTTCGAAAGGCAACGGGTAGGCGAGTTTAAACTCGGGAATACGTGAGTACCTTCAACCGTCAGGTCAAAGGTAGTGTAAACCGAGCAAAGAACAAAATAAATTTATAATTATTTTGATTCCATTGGAGTTTCAGTATTTCTTTGTACCTTTGCAGGAGATAACTAGTAGAACTAGGAAAACTAGTATACCTAGGAGAACTAGAAATACTAGAAGAACTAGAAATACTAGAAGAACTAGAAAAAAACTATAACTCTAACAAAAAACTACAAAAGATGAAAAAAGACATTACCGCCCCTGCCGAGAAAATAGAAACCGTCCTTCGCAAACAAAACAACTGGAAGACTCTCTGGTTCTACCAGAAGACGGTCGTTCTCTATCAGATGACGTATGTCTTTACTCGTCGCTTCCTGCCTGCCTATGGCGACCGCACAGTGGATCAGATGGTGCAGGCGGCACGGTCTGGCAAGCAGAACATCATTGAAGGTACTGCCGATGGGGTCACTTCCATGGAGATGGAACTGAAACTGCTGAATGTGGCAAGGGCAAGCATACAGGAACTTTTAGAGGACTATGAGGACTATCTGCCTACGCACCATTTGGTGAGATGGACAAAAGGACATCCCCGTTTCAAGGGTATGTTGGATTATTGCAAGGAACGTAATTATCTGGGAGATTACGAACCCTTTTTTGAGCAATGGACTGCTGAGGAGGCTGCTAATATAGCCATCACGCTCTGTAAGATGGTAGACAAG
>CALFUF010000194.1 GCA_937916405.1 uncultured Prevotella sp. | reverse complement strand
CCTTCTGGTCCTCTCGGTCCACCATTCTTTCCACCAAAGATGTTCAGACGGTAGATGACGTGCAGCATCGCATAGTTGGTGATGGCATTATACTCCGTATCACTACGACGCATCGCATCCACCGCACGGCTAAAGGTAGACTGCTGGTGCAGGATATCATACATCTGCAGGGAGAGTGTCAATGCATTACCACGGAGGAAGGAGTGTGACAACTGGGCATTCCATATCAACTCATTGGTATTCATCGACGCATCATTATAGCCACGACGACTATTCATATTCATACTGGTAGAGAGTTGGGAACCCCAGGGAGCCGTCAACTGCAAACTACCACCATACGAGAATGTCCACGTATCGAGGTTGTTATTGCTCTGCAGCTCACTACGGGCATGCATATATTCCAACGAGCCGCTTAACTCCACTTCCAACCAGTCGTTACGATAACTGGCTGCAAGACGCTCACCCAAGGTTGTTGTACGGGTTGTTGATTTCTGGGAATCCGCGTTTCTATCCACACTTACATAACCTACACTGTTCACATAACGTAAGGTGGTGAAGGTATTGACGTTAAAGAAACCTGCTGAGTCTATCGCCGTGTTAAACATGAACATACCGAAGGTATTCCAGTTACCATTGATATTCTCGGGTCTGGTAGTACGTCCGCCCGATTGCTCGTTATAGGTAACCATATTAGAAATAGAGTTTCTGGTGGTGGAGAAATTCACGTGTGCCATAATACTACGCTGATGATTCTGGATGTAGTTATTATAGAACAAACGGAAATTCTGGGTGAACGAGGGCTTCAGTCCGGGGTTACCTTTTCGGATGTTCAGCGGGTCGCTGTCATCAGTAATATCCAGCAGATCACTCATAGAGGGTTGACTACTGTTGGCACGATAGGTAAAGCGCAACTGACTTAACTTCGATATCTTCCAACGGAAGTCTGCTGTTGGAGCAAAATTCGTCACGGTACGTGTCGTATCAGTATGAACACCCTGATAGTCTTGTGTGAAATGAGAACGTTGGGGCAGCACCTGGAAACCGACATTCAGGTTATAAGCCTTACGCACCACACGCAGCATAATCTCCGCCGTATGGTTATAGTTGCGGTACTCGGAGAAACGACTCAGTTTGTCGTCCCTGAAACTCTCTAAAGGATTACCACCTAACAGAGCGAGATAATCGTCCCAACCACGATAGACAGGAGTAACCCCGAAGAAATCCGCAGGGAATGTGCTAAAGTCATAAGTAGCACGGTCACTCTTCGTATAGCTATACTGATATTGGTAACTAAACTGCAAATAAGTCTGACGGAAGATAGGCTCACTATAAGTGGCACGTATACCATAGTTCCAGTTCTTGGTTGGTGTCACTGCATGGCGGTTTGCCTGATAGGTAGAGTCCTCCCCGTGCTGGTTCACCAACTGGAAATAATCCACCCAACTGTTACTGAATGACTTACTGGTCCCCTCCCCCACATTTCCTGAGAAGCGTAAGGTGATATTTCTTCCGTTGTTGTTCAAACGACGGTTCAGCTGCAACCAGCCACCCGCACTCTTGGAGTCACTATAGGAAATTGAGTTGTTGAGGTTTCTGTTCTTGACGATACCTTTATCGACCAAGATCGCCAAAGCCTCATCATCCATCGGGTCTCTAACCGTTTTATAAGGATCGTCATCAAAGGTCAGGGACAGCCCTTCGCTCAGTCCGTCACTGGAGTTATAGTTAAACTGAGGACGCATCATGATATTCGTCATCGAGTCTGGTGTCCATTCCAAGCGGAAACGAGCATCCCAGCTGTTACTGCGTGTAAGATTGCTGTTCAGACTATTTCCAAAAGTAGAGGTCGTTCCATTCATGAAGTTCTCCGTAGAGCTACGTACCACAGCGTCACCGTCACGATGGTTCCAACGGATACTGGCATCTAATTTCAACAAGTCTTTCTTCTCGTAGTTGAGGTTAAAACCAGCCATCTTCGTTGCTGTCAGACCTTGTCTGCCACCTCCAAAACGACCACCTCCGCCACCAGGGAAGCCCATGTCATTCACATTATTAGCACTCAGAGGAACGAATATCTTCAAATCTGAACTCTGCATACCTGCAAAGACACGGCCACTATAACGATGACGTGTACCTGCCGCCAAGTCAGCATTCAGCATAAAGCCTTTGTTCATACCCCGTTTAATGCCAAAGTCAAGTACGGTCTCCTCCTCACCATCATCAATACCACTGACACGGGCAAGGTCACTCTTCTGGTCATAAGCCTTCACACGCTCTACGATAGAGGTTGGCAGGTTCTTCATGGCGGTCTTGGTATCACCTGTCATAAACTCCTTACCATCAATCAGGATTTTCTTCACCTCCTTACCGTTGATGGTCACCTTACCATCATCATCCACCTGTGCACCAGGCAGTTTCCTCACCAATTCCTCGATGACAGAGCCTTCCGGGGTTCGATAAGCTGAGGCGTTATATACAAAAGTATCCTCTTTCACCATTACTTTGGCTGCCTGTCCTGTCACAGTTGCTCCTTTCAGCATGATAGCATCAGGGGCAAGGTCGATGGTTCCCAAGGCGATATCCTTATCAGCGGACACTTTGACGGTCTTGGTAAACGGTTTAAAACCTACACAGGTCACTTGTACGATATAGGTACCTGCGGCAGGAGCCTTCACACGGAAAAGTCCGTTCAAGTCTGTTAGCGCACCTGTCACCATCGTACTGTCCTTCTTCAACAGTCGTACAGTGGTTTGAGCCACTGGCTCCTGAGAGTCACTCTCCAGTACCTTACCAGTAATATTTCGTTGTGCCATCACCTGTATTCCTGATACAGCCATGAACATAAACAGCAAAATCCTCTTCATTTCTTGTTTGTTGATTTATGCACTTTGGACGCTTCTGAAAGAGAAAAGTTTAACGATATGAATCAAAAAAAATGTCTTCACGACAATTATTCTACAATTTTATAGATGTATTTGCAAATTTTATATTAATTTTGCATCCGCAAATGAAACAACAAAGGGTCATCTTTTCTGAGAATCTGTGCCAGACACTGGAGCAAGCCGTGAGCGAATGTGCCCATGACCGCTTATTGGTACTTGTCGACGAGACGACCCACGACTGCTGTCTGCCCGTCATCAGAGACTTTGACTGTATGCGGGAGGCACAGGTGATTACCATCCCTGCGACAGATACCCATAAGACACTGGAGTCACTTGCTCATGTGTGGAGCGAGATGCAAAGGATGGGAGCCACCCGCCATTCGCTGATGCTCAACCTAGGAGGAGGAATGGTCACTGACCTGGGTGGATTTGCCGCCTCAACTTTCAAGCGAGGTATACCTTATATTAATATACCCACCACCCTGCTCTCCATGGTGGATGCCAGTGTGGGTGGTAAGACTGGTATCAACTTCGGAGGACTGAAGAATGAGATTGGCGTATTCAACAATGCCCGTTGTGTCATCCTCGATACCACGTTCCTGCGTACCCTCGACCACGAGAATATCCTCTCTGGTTATGCGGAGATGCTCAAACACGGACTGATTGACTGCGAGAGTCATTGGGCAGAACTGCTAAACAACCCTATAGACACTATAGGTACTATAGACACTATAAAAACGTTCACCCACCTCCTCGCCAAGAGTGTTGCCGTCAAACAGCGCATCGTCACTGAGGATCCTACTGAGAAAGGTATCCGCAAGGCGCTGAACCTCGGACATACGGCAGGACATGCCTTCGAGTCACTTGCCTTGGAGCGCACCCCTATACTCCATGGCTATGCCGTTGCCTATGGATTGGTGGTGGAACTATTCCTCTGTTGTATTAAAACAGGCTTTCCTCAGGACAAGATGCGACAGACCGTCAACTTCATCAAGGAGAACTACGGGCGCATGACGATTACCTGCGATGACTATCCTCGCCTCATCGAACTGATGCACCATGACAAGAAGAATGTGGGTAATGACATCAACTTCACTTTGCTGGGTGGCATCGGAGACATCCGTATCAACCAGACAGCGACAGAGGAGGAGATCAAAGAGGCATTAGATTTTTACAGGGAATACTAATCCCTGATACAATACACTACTACCTATTTAGATTGCTAACAACCGAAGGCGGGATTCATCCGTGAGGACGTGTCCCGCTTATATTTTTTCTGTTTTAACAGGAAATACATTTGGTTATTCAGTATTTTTATATATCTTTGCACAAAAGTTATATATACTACTATAAAACAATTATGAAAAGAATCTTAGTAACTGGTGGAGCTGGTTTTATAGGCTCCCACCTCTGCGAACGCCTTGTTAACGAAGGTAATGATGTTATTTGTATTGACAATTTCTACAGCGGTTCTAAGGAGAACGTATGGCACCTGATTGGAAAGCCTAACTTCGAGTTGGTGCGCCATGATGTCATCAACCCCTATTGGGCTGAGGTGGATGAGATTTACAATCTCGCCTGTCCTGCCTCCCCTATCTATTACCAGAACGACCCGATACAGACTACCAAGACCAGTTTCTTCGGAGCTTACCACATGCTGGGACTGGCGCGCCGTACGAAGGCGAAGATCTTACAGTCATCGACCAGTGAGGTATATGGTGACCCTAACGTACACCCTCAGCCAGAGAGCTACTGGGGAAATGTGAACCCTATCGGACTGCGCTCCTGCTATGATGAGGGAAAGCGTGTCGCCGAGACGCTCTTTTTCGACTATCACCGCCTGCATAACGTCCGTACCAAGGTCATCCGTATCTTCAATACCTACGGTCCGCGAATGGCTGTCAGCGATGGTCGTGTGGTGTCTAACTTTGTCGTTCAGGCACTGCGTGGTGAGGACCTTACCATCTATGGTGACGGTCAGCAGACCCGTTCGTTCCAGTATGTGAGTGACTTGATTGAGGGTATGATCCGTGTGATGAATACCGACGACAGCTTTACTGGTCCTGTCAATCTGGGTAACCCTGGTGAGTTCACCATGCTCGAACTGGCAGAGAAAGTCATTCAGAAGATTGGTGGAAAGAGTAAGATCGTGTTCCGCCCCTTGCCCAGTGACGACCCGAAGATGCGCCGTCCTGACATCACCCTCGCCAAACAGGAGTTAGGATGGGAACCGAAGGTCAAGCTGGATGAAGGACTAGACCACATCATCACTTACTTCCGCGAGTATTTGAAGCTATAAGACAGCCAAAAAGAAAACTGAACTTTTCTGGGGATTCTCTCTCCACGCATGGATCACCATCGTGACGGTCTTGGGAATGTTTACGACACTCCTCTGCACAAAACTACGCACAGACCTTGTCTTTCTTTGCGCCATCGGTATCTTGTATGTCACTGGCGTCCTTGATGCCAAGGAAGCCTTCTCGGGCTTCAGCTCCACCTCAGTAGTCATCATCGGTGTGTTGTTTGTCGTCGTGGCGGGATTAACCTATACAGGGGTATTGCAGTGGATTGTTAAAAACCTGTTAGGGCAACCTGGTTCCTATGCGAAGGCGGTAGTCAGACTGATTGACAATGTGCCGTCTCCACTTACTGAGAACGAGTTCATCTTAGGTGGTGACCATCTGGTTTATGCCGGACAGATTGATGAGATATTGGAACTCAAAGAGACACACGGACTGGTAAGTGCCAATCATCATGTTTTCTCTTTGGACGAGTTGGACAGGAACCGTCAACTTCGCACAGCTTTTATCACTTTCGACAGCCGACTGATTGGAACTACCATTGATAAAAGTAGATTCGAACATGACACTGGTGGCTGTCGCCCGTCGTGGTAAGCGTATCAACGAGATACCCCGTCAAGTAGTGCTGAAGGCTAGTGACACCTTATTGCTTGAGTGTCCTCCTCAGTTGAATATCAATACTGATAAACTGTCATCAGAGCTGCAGTTCTTTGACAACTCTCAAATTCCTAACATCAGCTGGAAGACTTCCGCTTCAACGGTCATCATGCTGGCGATGGTGGTCGTTTCTGCCCTTAATATTATGCCACTGCTGCAATGTGCCTTCATTGCTGCCGCTGCCATGCTCATTATAGGCTGCTGCACCCCAGAGCAAGCTATGAAGTCGATTAATGGAGAAATACTGATGGTATTCGCTGGGAGTGTCGTGCTGGGACTCGCCATTCAGAAAACGGGTATAGCCGAGCGACTCGCTTTCGGCATCTTGGACATCTGTGGCACCAACCCTATCATCGTCATGACAGTGATTTGTCTGGTGGGTACCTTCATCACTGAGTTTATATCCAATACGGCTGCTGGTGCTATGTTCTTCCCCATCATGTACCAGGCAGCAGAGAAACTGGGCTATGAGCCTTATCCTTTCCTCATTGCCCTGATGATTAGTGTCAGCAGTAGTTTCGCCACACCTATCGGCTCTCCTACGCACATGCTGGTTTATGGTCCTGGTGGCTATCGCTTCAGCGACTTCATGCGTATTGGTCTCCTGATGAATTTCATCATCCTCGCTGCCAATATCTTCATCGTGAACATCATCTATCCGCTCACGCCATTACAGCCATAGAATTATCGGCTAAAAGTCTTACACTTACACTTACAGTTACAGTTTTGTGTTTTCACTATGAAAAACTGGGCATTACATGAGGGTGTGTCAAAATGCAAACTTTTGAAATTGAAACTTTCAATCTGTAAGTATGCCACCCTCAAATAACAAAGAAAAGTCCATTTCTCAGCCCATAATAGGGTATTGAAATGAACTTTTCTTGTTCTTTAGTTTCAAACTGTAAGATTTTCAAGAGAGCATTTACATTTTGACACACCCTCTTAAAGATAAGACTTTACGTCGTTTCCGATAAGGGTTTAGGGGGTAAAAGTCTTATCCTTTAGGGGGTATAACCTTTATCGGAAACGAGGTAAAGTCCTAAGGAAAGCAATGCAAACCTATAGGAAAAAGAAAAAGAACGAAAAACATTTGGAAGACAAGATTTTTATCTCTATCTTTGCAAACAATTAATAATAAACTTAAAACTATCAACATGAAAAAGCTATTAAGTATCTTAGCCATGATGGCTTTAGCATTTACACCTTGTATGGCACAGCCCGGTAAAACAAACAATTTCCACATCAAACGTGGAACAAACCTGAGTCACTGGCTGTCACAGTCGGAAGCCCGTGGCGAGATGCGTCGCCTGCATATCCAAGAGGACGACTTTGAGCGACTGGAGAAACTGGGATTTGACTTCGTGCGCATCCCCATCGACGAGGTACAGTTCTGGGATGAGCAGGGCAATAAGCTGCCAGAGGCATGGACGTTGCTTACCAATGCCCTTGACCTTGCCCGCAAGCACCATATCCGTGCTATCGTCGACCTACATATCATCCGCTCTCATTATTTCAATGCCGTCAACGAGGGTGCCGCCAATACCCTCTTTACCTCTGAGAAGGCACAGCAGGACTTGATTAACTTATGGTATCAGTTGTCGGATGTCCTGAAAGGATACAGCAACGGCTGGGTAGCCTATGAGTTCATGAACGAGCCAGTGGCTGAAGAGCATGAGCAATGGAACAAGTTGGTGGCAAAGGTACACAAGGCATTGCGTAAGGTGGAGCCGGAGCGGACACTGGTCGTAGGCTCCAACCGCTGGCAGGGCTACGAGACGATGAAGTATTTAAAGGTTCCAGAGAACGACAAGAATATCGTGCTGTCGTTCCACTATTACAACCCGATGATCCTGACCCATTATACGGCATGGTGGACACCCATTGGCAAATATCGTGGGAAGTTACACTACCCCGGTATCCTCGTATCAAAGGAAGACTATGATGCCGCTCCCGATGAGATCAAGCCCGAGTTGGAGCCTTATACCCGTCAGGTATGGGACATTAACAAGATTCGTGAGGATTTCAAGGATGCCATTGCTGTGGCAAAGAAATACGGAATACAACTGTTCTGTGGCGAGTGGGGGTTCTATGAGCTTACCGACAAAGAGATGGGTTACCAGTGGACGAAAGACATGCTCACCGTCTTCGACGAGTTTAATATAGCATGGACCACATGGTGTTATGATGCCGACTTCGGCTTCTGGGATCAGCAACATGACTGTTTCAAGGACAAGCCACTCGTTGACCTGTTGACAGGAAAGTAATCTATTTCAAACGCTTGAGCAGTTCTAACAATACCTGCCAGATGTCATCGATGGTCTTTAACTCTACTCGCTCGCTTGCCGAGTGGGGTTCTACGATGCGAGGACCGATACAGGCAATCTGAATACCTGGGTAATGCTGCACGAAGAAACCTGCCTCCAGTACGAAGTGCATCGCCACCAGACGGGGACGCCATCCCAACACGTCTTGAAACGTGTCACTGGTCAGTTGCAGGAATGCCGACTGCTGGTCCTCCTGCCATGCTGGTGCTGACATCACCGTCTCTGAGGTACCACCATAGGAGGCGAAGGTGGCAGCAATATCCTGACTAAGACTCTCCATATCAGCATCAATGAAACTACGGGTGTGGGTGCTGACGAGAAGATGGTCGCTCTCCGTACTGATACGTCCTACATTATTTGATGTCTCCACGGTGTCCTGCATGACCTCACTCATCTTGACAACCCCCTGTGGTATCTGCTCCAGACACTTCATCAATGCCTCGAAAGTCTCAGTAGGGATGACCGTCTCCAGTCTGTCACATTTTGTAATGGTACAGTGCATGCCAGGATCGTTGGCACCATACTCCTCACGCAACCACTCGTTGATGCTCTCCTCCTGAGCCTTGACAAACTCAGCAGCCTCACCAGAGCGCACACAAATCGTCAGGTCGGCAGTTGAGGCGATAGAGGCATTAGCCTCCCCTACCTCAATACGGGCAAGATGGAAGTCGTACTCGTTATAGATGGCAGCGAGGATAGCCCACGCAGGAATGACAGCACTGCAGCGTCCTTTGTTGATATCCACACCAGAATGTCCGCCAAGACCACCCTCGAAACGGATATGATACCAACGATATTTGCCAGTGGGAGCAGGCACTGGCCTCATGGGCAGACGATGGAACTGCAGACAAGCGCCTGCG
>CALFUF010000193.1 GCA_937916405.1 uncultured Prevotella sp. | reverse complement strand
TGTGAGGTTTTCTAGCCCATTTGTATAGTACAACTGATTGGGAAAGTTTTAATTAATACTCTCTGCAGGCATTATAACATTACGGCACCTATCGTAATCGATAATTCAGAGAGTAATCTCAACATCATTCAGACCACTTCACAGCAAATCCGATTAGAAGTGTTTGACTCCGATTTACAAATAGTTTAATAAATTAATTATGGCAGAAAATCAATTACAGCAGGGCACACAACTGACAGTAGCCCAACAGAACATCACCAACTTTAAGAAAATGGTAGATGGAAACTACGTTCAGCAGCAACTCAAACAGGTTTTAAAAGAGAATGCCGGAACTTTTGCAACCTCTTTGATGGAGGTTTACACCAATGACAAGCAGTTGCAGACCTGCGAGCCAAAGTTGGTAATCCAGGAGGCTATTAAGGCGGCTTCCCTCAAACTTCCTCTCAACAAGCAGTTGGGCTACGGTTACGTCGTTGTCTACAACAATTGGGACAAGAAAACCCGCACGAAGATTCCAACACCAACCCTTGTCATCGGATACAAAGGTTACATTCAGTTAGCTATGCGAACAGGGCAGTACCGTAACATCAATGCCGATATGGTATATGAAGGAGAACTCCGTCAGACAGACAAACTTACTGGAGCCATCGACTTGGGCGGTGCTAAGACATCTGAGAAGGTTGTTGGCTACTTCGCCCATTTCGAACTTATTAACGGATTCCGTAAAACACTCTACATGACCATCGAGGGAATGGCTAACTATGCTCTCAAATACGCTGCCAGTTTCAAGGGTAAGCAGTATGATAGGGATGGGAATGAAATCCCATCACCGACTGTTGACAACCTTATCGACATGGCACAGGAGCAGGCACAAGAGGGACCTGTCTCTGGTCTGGTAGGTTGGAAGGGCGATTTCAATGCCATGGCTCAGAAGACTGTACTTCGCAGATTGTTATCAAAGTATGGATTCTTGTCTATCGAAATGATGAACGCACTTTCTGACGACGAGCAACCTCAGTTCACAACCGCTGAGGAAATCCGCAACGAGGACAACGCAGCACCTAAGCCTGTTATTAACGCAGGTCAGATGATGCAGGAGGCAGAAGCCGAAGAAGTTGAAGGACAACAACAGGAATCAGAACCAGCACCGATTTGACAATGAAACTAATCGTTATCGGCTCCAGTTCAGCAGGCAACAGTTACGCACTCGATGCAGGGGGGGGAATCCTCCTGCTAGAGGCGGGCTGTAAGATGGCAGATGTAAAGAGGCACATCGACTTTCGCTTGCAAGATGTTGTAGGCTGTCTTGTGTCGCACTGCCATGGAGATCATGCTAAGTACGTTACAGAGTATGCAAAGTTTGGTGTTCACATCTATTGCAATCAGGACGTTATAGACAAAAAGCAGTTCCCCTATGGCACTACTACAGAGGTACACTCTGGCAAGACGTTCTCTGTCGGCTCATTTCGTGTGGCACCTATTGAACTTTATCATGACGTTCCTAACAATGGCTATATAGTTCAGCATAAGGATATGGGTACACTGCTCTTTATCACGGATACATACAAGATGGATGTCTTCATCAAAGGCATAGATCACTGGCTTATTGAAGCTAACTACGATGATAGGATCCTCAAAGCAAACATCGAGGACGGTAGGATAGACAGAGCGCAGGCTAACCGCCTCATGCTGTCCCACCTATCCCTCGACAACACCATTCAATACTTGAAGATGTGCGAAGCAGATAAATCCAGGACCATCACCCTCTGCCACCTGTCTGAACGAAACTCCAATCCACAGATTTTTGCTGATCGTGTGGCTGGGGAGTTTGGTGTACCAACCAAAGTGGCTGCAAAAGGTGTAGTCGTTGAACTTGACAAAGATTTATTATGACAAGACTATACGGATTTACAACCATCTTGCAAAATCAGCACGTTGTCGGATTCGGTAAGCGGTGCTTTGTATGGGGCATCTATCTTGCGAAAGTTCCCAAAAGAAGGCTAAAATGGTATTGCTACACAATAGAATCGAATAGGGTTGTCTTTCACATGAAGGCAAATAGTGACAAGTTCCGCTTCTTCGGGTATGCTTCTATTGACAAGGAGGATTTAATTGACGATTGAAAATTGTTATTATGGCACGCTACAAAGTTTCTGATCCGAGAGAATACCTTTCCGCTCTGTATTTCATCAATCGGGCGAAAGAGCAGAATATTGAAATTGTTATAGACAAATATTCTCCGAAACGCTCTGGCAGGCAAAACAGGTATTTGTATTTCTGTCTTGCGTGGTTTGCCCACTCTTACGGTTGCACGGAGATTGAGGCTAAAGAAATATATCTGAAACAATTCGCTTGTCCTCAGATATTCGAGGTGCGCCACATTGACACCAAAGGTCGTTCTGCGAACTATTATCGGTCAACTGCAGACCTATCCAAGGAAGAGATGGCGATGGCAATCCGTAATTTCCGAACTTATGCTTCCATCAACCACATTGAGATCCCTGATGCGGACGATGCGCTATCCGTCCGCTATTGTGAGCAGCAGATGCAGCGGACAAAGAATTATCGTTAAAAATGACTTACAAGAAGAAACCTGTTATCACCCATCGTTGCGGAGAATGTGCTAACGTGACACCAGTACTGGCACCACGTCACTTGCTTAATATAAAAGGCGAGCCGATTCTTGGCACCTGTCCCTATTGGAAAGAGTCACGTTGCACGCTCCTAAGTTGGAAAAGTAACTGCAAACATTTTATAAAGAGATTATTATGACTGAAGAACAAATCATTAAAGCCTTTGAGGGTAGATGGCGAATTAAGCAACACGTCTTTTCGGCTGATGATCACGTTCAAGGAGAAATCAAGGCTCTTTGTCTCGATTTCTTTAAGACCGGCATCCTACTAGGTGAGAAAACAGAAACTGAAATACCGCTATCCACCATTGTAGACGCTGATGTGGAAGTCAACGGCTTTGATTTCTTTTGGAACCTCTACGAAAAGAAAATAGGTCGTCCAAAGTGCGAAAAATTATGGGAAAGACTAACGCTAAAAGAGAAGAAAGCCTGTCTTGACTATATACCTCTCTACAAACAGGCTCAACCAGATAAACAATATCGCAAGAACCCTGAGACTTTCCTTCGTAACAAGTCATGGAACGATGAATTAATCTACAGAAATGGAAACAACGAATCTACTACAGAACAGCAACTCATCGACAAACTTGCCGATATCCTCACTGACTAGCGCAGACAAGATAATGGCTGCCATTAGCAGTTTTGGCGAAGATTATAGAGATATGATATTTTGCAAATATCAGAAGTCCACAGGTATCGAAAAGGCTATCACTGCCAAGTCACCTACCTTTCATGATGTTTCCAACTTTTGGGGCGAAAAAGCCACACTCTTTTGGCTTCGGTTTCATATAGCAGAGACCTTTGCTTTCCTTGGGATATATGGTACCGCTTCAAAATACCAGATCCAAGAAATGGCAAACATGATCTTGTCGCATGAGATATATGGGCAACTCACATTATTGGAGTTTCTTTGCTTTCTCCACAGATTCAAGCAAGGCAGGTACGGTAAGATATACCAATCTAACCGACCTAATCCGCAAGAGTTCCTGATGTGTCTGCAGCCTTTTTGGAATGAACTCTCTTATGAAAGAGGAAAACAAGAGGAAAGGGAGAGAATTGAAAGACTTAGAGAGGAAAGAAAATCTGGTCTGAATGTGACATGGGAAGAATATTGTAAGATGAAAGGCAAGACACAAGATAATCATATAGATAGTCTAAATAAGAAATAAATGAACAAGAGATACACAGAGCGACGTGCCGAGTTGATACGTGAGATGTATTGGAACCTCTCCATCCACTGCAGACTCAACGCAAGGGCACGGATCAGAAAGATTGCCGACCTCGAATATGAGGTGAAGGGAACAGACAGAGAGGAAACCAAGAATAGTCTCGGATATTATAATTTGAAATAGTATGGGAATCAACCAATGTATTGTTAAGATAGCGGTGAGCAGTGAGACTAACTACTTCCACATTGAAGATGTTGTTTACTACCGCTCAGGCATGGCACCAGATTTCGTTGTCAGATGGTTATGGTACTTCGAGTATCTTGCCGCCCTGGTAAAGGTCAAGAATCCAAAGAGAAAGGTTGAGTTCATCAAAGGTTCGCAGGATATACTCGTTGGTTCCGAGTGGCACGAGCACCGCAGGGCTGCATTGCTAAAGTCACGTAAGACGAAGTTGAAAAAACTGGAAAAGGGAGTAATTGACGATGACCTATTTGGTTTTAAAAGCCAAGATAACGAGATTGAGAAAGCCGAAGTAAGACAGCAGATTGAATCTCTTGAAAACGATGAGTTTCCGATTGATGAGTTCCCAGAATATATCAATAAAATCAAAGAGTATATATAATGAAGAAAATAATGTTTAACGATCGTTACGGACTGACACAAGCCGTACTTGACGGTAGAAAGACGATAACACGGCGCATCATTAATGGTGACTATGAGAATGTGACAGCATACAATGCGAATTTATGTTGGCATTTTATCGCTGACACTAAGGACGGGGATTCAATAGAGTTAAAACCAGCCTATGAGATAGGTGAAGAGGTTGCCATTGCTCAGTCCTATAAAACCATCTACGACACATTAGAGGAAAAGTACGGCAACAGAAAGGCTAACGAATGGTGGGTTGAACTATATGACCGTATTGGTAGCGGATTATTAGGACCAGGCTATAAAAACAAAATGTTCGTAAGAGCCGAATTTATGCCCCACCGCATCCGCATCACCGACATCAGGGCAGAACGTCTTCAGGACATCAGTGACGAGGACTGTATGAATGAGGGCATTGAAAAAATCGACTGTGTGGCTCCATACGCATTCCATGTAGGAAACGGAAAACAGAAGAGTTATCGCACTCCAAAGTATGCGTTTTCATCCCTTATCGACAAGGTGAGCAGACGTGGCACATGGGAGCGTAACCCATGGGTATTTGCTTACAAATTTGAACTAAAAAAATCAATAAAACTATGAAACAAGAGAGAAAAATAACATCCTACAAAGGATTCGACCAAGATTTGAAGTGCCGAGGCTTTCAGTACGAGGTCGGCAAAGAGTATGAGATTGAAGGCGACATTAAATGTTGTAAACACGGATTCCATGCCTGCGAGTCACCACTGGAGGTATTAGACCATTATTTCCTTCTGGATGATTGCAAGATGGCGAGATTCTGCGAGGTCGAGCAGTCCGGTGAACTTGACCGAGAGAACAATGGCAGCACAAAGGTTGCTTCATCCAAAATCAAGATTAAGGCTGAGTTGAAATTCACCGACTTAATCAAACTTGGTGTAGAGTGGATTAAAGAGAAAACAAGTCCTGCGAACAGCAAGGATTCTGAGTTGAATGATAAAGGCGGTGACTCTGCTAAGATAGGCAGTAGCGGTGACTCTGCTAAGATAGGCAGTAGCGGTGGCTCTGCTAAGATAGGCAGTAGCGGTGACTCTGCTAAGATAGGCAGTAGCGGTAACTATGCTCAGATAGGCAGCAGTGGTGACTATGCTAAGATAGGCAGCAGTGGTGACTCTGCTCAGATAGGCAGTAGCGGTGACTCTGCTCAGATAGGCAGTAGCGGTGACTCTGCTAAGATAGGCAGCAGTGGTTACTATGCTCAGATAGGCAGCAGTGGTTACTATGCTAAGATAGGCAGCAGCGGTGACTATGCTAAGATAGGCAGCAGCGGTGACTATGCTAAGATAGGCAGCAGTGGTTACTATGCTCAGATAGGCAGTAGCGGTGGCTCTGCTCAGATAGGCAGTAGCGGTGACTCTGCTAAGATAGACAGTAGCGGTGACTCTGCTCAGATAGGCAGTAGCGGTAACTATGCTCAGATCGTATCTACTGGCGAGGACTCTGTAATCTGCTGCGCAGGACACGACTCTATGGCTAAGGCAAAGAAGGGCTCTTGGATTACCCTTGCTGAGTGGGAGTATAACAAGAAAAAAGGTCGTCATATACCTAAGTGCGTCAAGACAGAGTATGTTGATGGTGAGCGCATCAAGGAAGATACGTTCTATAAGTTGGTTGATGGTGAATTTAAGGAGAAAGAATTATGACACAAGAAGATAAAAAAGTACTAATGGTAGACCTTTGTGCAAGGTTGCCTTATAGTGTAAAATGCCATATTAATGGTGATGAAACAAATACTCCAAGAATATTAAGTAGAATTGAAGTTGATGAACTGGATGGTATTCTCTTAAATTTTTGGACTGACAGAGAAGATTTTCTTTCCATTCAAGTTTATCTTAGTGAAGTTAAGCCATATCTTCGCCCAATGTTAAGTATGAATGAGGAAGAACTAAGAGAATATAATTACCTCTATGCTGAAAGGGAGGATAATAATGAATGGGATGATATTAAACAGTATTATTCATTAATTGACTGGCTCAATGCTCACCATTTTGATTATCGTGGTCTGATAGAGAAAGGTCTTGCGTTGGAAGCCCCTAAAGGTATGTATAGTAAATAATTAAAAGAAGAGTAACTATGAAATTAAAAGAAGACTATAGAAAATGTAAGTATGGATGTAGCTTAGAGGAATCTATAGATGTTCTAAGGCATAATTTAATTATAAAACATTTTAATAATTATTAGTAAGTATGGCAACGATTAAAGCATTTACAGACCTTTCTCAGTCAAAGAAGCTGGCAGAGATACTTCCGCTTGAGAGTGCAGATATGTCTTATATTCAAGAACTTCTTGCAGGAGGTAAATATGGGAAATATGAGCCTTACATTGGAAGTCCAATACCTGCTTATGGTCAAGATAAAATTCCTTGTTGGAGTCTTGCGGCATTGCTTGGTGTTCTACCTTTCCCAACATTGTCAAAAGACAAATTAGACAGTGGTAAGGTGGGGTGGATGGTAAGTGTATATCCAGATAATTGTAGCTATTATTCTAAGTGGCATGACTTCCCGATTGACGCTTGCTGTGAAATGATACTGAAATTGAATGAACTAAGGAACTGGAAGAGTTAGTAATTAAGTTAAAGGAGAAATGAATATGTATAAAATTATTTTATTCTTTTCAGGAGTTTTAATCGGATTTTTGACGTGTACTATTATTGCGTCTTGCTTAGAATATGTTTACTACACCTCAAAACCTTCTGCAATGGATGTTTATCAAGGCAAAACGACCCTTGAAATTACCTACATTGACAGTGTAGCGATAGACAGTGTTGTAGTCTTTAAAAATAAAGAGAAGTTACAAAATGATTATTAAACTTCACGAACAAAATCTGATTTGATTATGAAAGAACTTAGTATAGAAGAAAAAGCAAAAGCCTATGACAAGGCTCTTAAACAAGGAAAGCAGTTAAAATGGGCTAATCCTTATGATACAGTTGGTGATATGATTGATAGTATCTTCCCCGAACTTAAAGAGAGCGAAGATGGGAAGATAAGGAAAGAACTTGTAACATTTGTAAAAGGTATGCTTGAATGCCATGATAAGCCTAATGCAGAACGTGATGAGAAGTATGAATCATGGCTTGCTTGGCTTGAAAAGCAAGGTGAAAAAGAGTCTGACCCAAGAAAATGTATTCTTGATGAATTGCTTGTTGCTGATAACATATATCAGATGTCAATGAATGATGCAATGGTTGAAGAAGCAAAGGCAAAGGCTATTATCGCATTGTCTAATTTGGAAATTTCAAAGTTATTAGGATTTGAAAAGCAAGGTGAGCAAAAAATAGAAACTGATTATATTAAACTCTTGCTTGATGATATTATTTCTATCGCAGAGAGAACAACTTCAGGTAATGTGTCTCATAATATTGCCACAATAAAATGCAATGCTAAAAAAATAATAGACTCTCTTGAAAAGCAAGGTGAAGAAGAAACAAAACCTCTAAAAGGTAACTGGTATATGTGCATCAATGATTATCAGTTTTGTGAGCATGATTCTCTTGATTTTGAAAAGGGTAAATTATACAAATCAGAGAAAGATGGAGAATTGACAGCATCAGATGGAGGTAAATGGCCTTTTAGAGATATAAAAAACTTTTTTCGCAAGGCAACACATGAGGAAGTTGAACATTGCTTGCTTGAAAAGTATGGTGAGCAGAAACCTGCTGAGTGGAGTGAAGAGGATGAACATATCATTTCTAAAATAATCGACAAACTTAGTAGATTTCAAATGATAGTTGTTGGTTCTGAAAGTGAGTGTTGTAGTGAGCTTATTGAGTGGCTCAAATCCCTCAGACCTCAAACAAAGCAGGAATAAAGAGAGAAAAAGATTATAGTTATTAACCCTTAAAAAAATAAACATTATGAAAGCAATTGAGAAGCTGATTGGTAAGAAAGTGATTATCCGCTCCTATGGAGCAGGAGTGTTCTTTGGTACCCTTAACGAGGTAGAACATATTGGGGATAGATATACCGTGGAACTGTTAAACTGTCGTCGCCTATGGCAGTGGGCTGGAGCATGCTCTATCACACAGTTAGCAGTCGATGGAACAAAAGAGCCACGTAACTGTAAATTCACTATCACAGAACCATCCATCATCGTAACTTCTGTGATAGAGATACATGAGTGTTCAGCAGAGTCCATTAACTCCATAGAATCTGTTTCAGAATGGAAACAATAATTGAGTCCGAAGAAATAAAGAGATTTGTCACTATTGATGAGTTTCCAAATGGCGATGGCAATGGCTATGGCTTTGGCTCTGGCTATGGATATGCCTTTGGCGATGGCTATGGCTATGGACATGGCGATGACTATGGACATGGCTTTGGCGATGGCTATAGCTTTGACTATGGCTATGGCTATGGCTTTGGCGATTGCTCTGACTATGGCTATGGCTATGGCTTTGGCAAAGATATTGAGTATCTGAATGGTCAAAAAATATATAGGATAGATAATGTACCTACTTTGATAGATTCTGTTCACAGTTACTATGCCAAAGGCAAGATTTTGTCGGAGGACCTGACCACCATGCCATGCTATATTGCCAAGCAGGGTAATTTCTTTGCACATGGAACAACATTAAAGCAGGCTTTTGCTGATGTCATGGAGAAATTCGCCGAGAGCCATCCTATAGAAAGGCGCATAGCAGAGTTTAACCGTAAGTTTCCAGACAGGGACAGGAAATATCCTGCCTCAGAACTCTTCTCATGGCATCATATTCTAACAGGGTCATGTCATATGGGACGTAAGCAGTTCTGTAAAGAGCATAACCTTGACTACGAGAATGGTGAGTATTCTGTCAATGAGTTCATATCTCTAACGAAGAATGCTTATGGTGGAGAAATAATCAGGAAGTTGGAGCAAACGCTCTGACTTCCTTTAAAAAAATAAATATGGCACATCACATGATGTTAAGTGACTTATATGGTAGGGTGTAAAGTTTGCCTTCAATTTTTCAGCCCGTTTTTGCCAATGTCTTA
>CALFUF010000192.1 GCA_937916405.1 uncultured Prevotella sp. | reverse complement strand
AGGTGAAGGGCGACCCGTTGGCTCGCGCATTAAGAAACCGCTTCAAGAAGCAGAAACGCTTCCCAAAGCGGAAATTCCAATGTGTCTTCTCTGATGAACTCTTACAGAACAAAGGTCACAACGCTACCTGTGGCACGGAGCAGTGTATGTGTCCCAAAGCGAAGAACGGTCCTGGTGACCCAACGCTGCTGAACCATGAGTGGTGTTCCTCCAAGGCGCAGATCAACGGAACTCTTGCCCATATCACCGCCATTTTCGGTTTTATGCTCGCTGGTCTGGTGATACAAGACGCTACTGCTGAGTAGTATTCGGCTCTAGTTTCGAGTATATCACCATGAATCTTATCAAAGAGCCCGACCAGTTCCTGATGGGATGGAGCGATGTACAGGGTGCCGACAAGAAGATTGCCGTGGTAGCCGATGTCTATACCGCCAATGCCTTCAACAACCCAGAGAAGTCTGTCCTCTATGAGGCTGTGGGTCCTGCCCATGAGATCTATGTGGTGGTGGAGATAGACGGTTATCTCTACCTGACCCGTGGCGCCGTCTTCTCCTATCGGGAGTTCCAGGAGGATATTGCCGCTCCACGCACGACGGACGAGGAGTGGCAGCAGGACTTGGAGACGCAGCCTGACAAGGGTATTCCAAACTGGATGAAGGAGATTATCGTACCACTGGACGGTAAGAGCCTCGACAACGAGCATATCTTCTATAGCTCAGGATGCTAAGCAGTCTGCTCTTCGCCATGCTGATGGCAAGTGACACACTATCCATCACCTTCACTGGCGACATACTACTCGACCGTGGTGTCCGGCAATACGTCGAACATCGCGGTATCGACTATGTGTTCTCTCCTTTCGTCGACTCCGTCTTTCAGAGCAGCGACCTCGTTGTCGCCAACCTGGAATGTCCTGCCACCAAAATCAAACAACCTGCCTATAAACAGTTTATCTTCAGGGCAGAGCCGGAATGGTTGCCTGCGCTGAAAGCACATGGTATCACCCATCTGAACCTTGCCAACAACCATAGCGTTGACCAAGGAAGGAGGGGGCTTGCTGATACTAAGAAGAATATTGAGGAGACAGGAATGATACCTGTAGGGGTTGGTGACAACATGCAAGAGGCTTCCCAACCGGTCTTATTGGCTTCCATGCCACGGAAGGTCTATCTGTTGACCTCTCTGCAGATGCCTTTAGAGAACTTCTCCTATCTCCCCGAAAAGACATCGGTCAGTCATGAGGATCTCGACTCTTTGAAAGTGTGTTCCCTGTCGGGGATACTAAAAACTATTCAGCCAAGCCTTCAACTCCAGCATCATCTCAAAATGATAGGCAAATGACTGCAGACTGCCAAAGCCATGACCACCTGTCGGATAGATGTGTAATGTCGCTGGAATATTATGCTGGCAAAGCTCCTCATAATAACTGATACTATTAATAGGAGAGACTGATTTGTCATCATGTGCCAAGGCTATGAAGGCACGAGGAGTGGAGCCACTGACATGCTGCTCATTACAGAACTCATTCAATAACTTGCGTTTGGGCTTCTTACCGAGCAAGTTCTCTCGTGACCCTTTATGTGTTGTTCCCTGCTCCATCGTTATCACAGGATAGAACAATATCTGGAAATCTGGTGCTGCATCACCTTTGGAATGGGTGGCAACAGTAGATGCAAGATGTCCACCGGCAGAGAATCCCATGATACCTACCTGACGCGGGTTAATATCCCATGACGCTGACATCCTGCGTACCAGTCGCATCGCTTCCTCCGCATCCTCCAAAGGAACTTTCCATACACCATGGGGCATACGATATTTCAGGACAATGACAGCAATACCCATGCCATTGAAGAAAGGTGCCCATGAGGTTCCTTCTTTCTCAAAGGCAAGATGCTGGTAACCACCACCAGGACAAATGACAATCGCCCGTCCTGTCGCCACGCTCTTCTCTGGTAGATAGACCGTCACCTTTGCTAAATCATTTGGATCACCATTGGATGTGCTTGGTCCTGAAGGCCACAAATCCATTTCTATACCTTTCTGCGCATTAGCAAATGCTGAGACGAAAAGCAATGCACAAATAAATAGAGTCTTCTGTATTTTCATAATTTCTTACCTTTGTCGCTTGCAAAGATAACGATTTTTTGTATCTTTGCACCAAATTAGAACTAAAAACTTTTAATGATGTATAAGCGTATTCTAACATTGGCTGCTCTTGCTACACTCACATGGGGTGTACAAGCTAAAGTGAAATTGTCACACCTGGTGGGTGACAACATGGTTATTCAACAACAAACAGATGTCCGCTTATGGGGATGGGCAAAACCAAACAGTACGGTGACGGCTACCACCTCCTGGAGTCAGGAGAAATGTACGGCGAAGGCTGGTAAAGATGGACAGTTCCTGGTGACCGTAAAATCGCCCAAGGCTTCCTATACCCCCCTGAGCATTACCTTCAACGATGGTGATGGAGCCATAACTATTAATAATGTACTCGCAGGCGAGGTCTGGGTTTGTGCAGGACAGTCTAATATGGAGATGCCTGTCAAGGGATTCGGCATGTGCCCTGTAAAGGATTACAACCACCATGTGTTGGATGCTGTTAACTCAAAAGGTGTTCGTAGCATCAAGGTTCCAAGTGTGATGAGTGCCAAACCTCTGAACGATGCCCAATGCGAGTGGCGTGTATGCAGTCCGAAGACGGTAAGCGAGTTCTCTGCTACTGGCTATTTCTTTGCCCGTCTTCTGAGCCGTACACTCGATATGCCAGTAGGTATCATCGAGGCGAACAAGGGAGGGTCCCGTGTGGAGAGTTGGCTGACAAAGGAGAACTTGGAGAAATACACCAACGACCCTACTGACTCTGTAGAAATCTGTAAGAAATGGTCACAATGGGACTATCACCGCTCTTTGCTTTGGGGTAACGGTACCTTCAATCCCATTCTGAAAGCCACTGTCAAGGGTATCCTTTATTACCAAGGCTGCTCTAACGTTGGAGATCCTGGCGACCAATACTCACAGCGTATGAAACTACTGGTGGACCAATGGCGTTCGCAGTTCGGACTGGGTGAGATACCTTTTTATTTCGTACAAATTGCACCGTATGCTTATGATGATGATAACGTGAATGGTATCAGTGGGGCTTTGTTGCGTGAGCAACAATTCAAGGCAAGTCAGATCGTCCCTAATAGCTCATTGGTTTGTATCAATGATCTTGTTTATCCTTATGAGACAACCCAAATCCATCCCGCCCAGAAGCAACAGGTGGGTGAGCGTCTCGCCTTCACGGCACTGAATCGTGACTATGGCTATGAGACCATCCAGTATAAGAGCTCGTCTTATAAAGATATGACGATTAAGAATGATACTATTCTTATTCATTTGCAAGACAACTACTGGTGTGACGCTCCTTTCGAGCAGATGAAAGGCTTTGAGATCGCTGGCGATGACAAGGTCTTCTATCCTGCCGAGGCAAAACATTTCTGGCAACCTGGTGGTGGCTACTGGGACGAGGCAATCATCATCACCTCACCTATGGTCAAGAAACCTGTTGCCGTACGTTACTGTTTTAAGAACTTCCAGATAGGTAATGTGAAGAATGGCGGTAACCTGCCATTGTTCCCCTTCAGAACAGATAATTGGTAATGGAACATCCCTTAGAGAAATTTGCTTACTGCCCGATCTGTGGCAGTAAGAATTTTGTTATTCATAACTTCAAGAGCAAACAGTGTCAGGACTGTGGCTTCGTCTATTATGCCAATCCCTGTGCCGCGACTGCTGCCTTCATCATTAACGACAAACAGGAAATGTTAGTTGTCCGCAGGGCAAAGGAGCCTGCGAAGGGGACTCTTGACCTACCTGGTGGCTTTGTAGATATGTATGAGACGGCAGAGGAGGGCATGCGCCGGGAAATCAAGGAAGAGACGGGCTTAGAGGTTGACAAGATGGAATATCTATTCTCCAGTCCGAATGTCTATCTGTACAGCGGCTTGGGGGTCCATACCATTGACATGGATTATTTAGTGCATGTAGGTAACGATTGTGAAGTAAAGGCTGATGATGACGCCGCTGAGTGTATCTGGATTCCTATAACAAACATCCATCCTGAGGAATTCGGACTACTCAGTATTCGCCATGCTGTTGAGAAGTTTTTAGCTCAACATCACAAATAGTTTCACGACAAAGTTCATCAAATTCTGTTATTTTCTGTTGCAAATCAATGATATATCTTTGAAAATGAGTATCTTTGCACCGTATTAATACAATAACATTATGAAAATAGCATTAATCGGCTATGGTAAAATGGGTAAGATGATAGAGCAGATTGCCCTTGACCGTGGTCATGAGATTGTGAGTATCATTGATATTAACAATCAGGAGGACTTCGACAGCGAAGCCTTTAAGAGTGCGGATGTCGCCATTGAGTTTACTGCTCCACAGGCAGCATACGGTAATTACCTGAAGGCTTTCAAGCATGGGGTAAAGGTCGTTTCTGGCTCTACTGGCTGGATGAAGGAGCATGGTGATGAGGTGCGTCGTATGTGTTCCGAGGAAGGACAGACCCTCTTCTGGGCTTCCAACTTCAGCATTGGTGTCGCCATTTTCTCTGCCGTCAACCGTTATCTGGCGAAAATCATGAACCAGTTCCCACAATATGATGTGGAGTTGGAGGAGACCCACCATGTCCATAAACTCGACCACCCCAGTGGTACGGCAATCACCCTCGCCGAGGAAATTGTCGCAAACCTTGACCGCAAGGAGGGATGGGCAGAGGAGACTACCGATCCTAAACTGTTACGCATTGATGATATCCGTCGTGGAGAGGTTCCTGGCATCCATACTATCCGTTATGACTCTGAAGCCGACTTGATTACTATCAGTCATGATGCCCATAGCCGAAAGGGCTTCGCACTGGGTGCTGTACTTGCTGCGGAATTTACCAAGGAGCATAAGGGACTGCTCACCATCAGTGATATGTTTAAGTTCTGAGTTATTTGAATATTCTGAATAATCTGAGAATAATGGAAAAAAAGAAGAAACTGAATATGAAGGTCCAATGGACCAAATTCATCATTGTTTTAGTTCTATACCTCCTATTCCTCTACTGGGTGAAGTCTTGGTGGGGTCTTTTAGTGGTACCCTTTATCTATGATGTCTATATATCCAAGAAGATTCGTTGGCAGTGGTGGAAAGACGCAGAGGGCCCCATCAAGTTTGTGATGTCATGGGTGGATGCTTTGGTCTTTGCCCTTGTAGCCGTCTATTTCATTAACCTGTTCTTCTTCCAGAATTATGTGATACCCTCCTCATCTCTGGAGAAATCACTTCTTACTGGTGACTATCTGTTTGTATCAAAGGTCAGCTATGGTCCACGTATTCCAGAGACTCCACTGACGATGCCCCTAACGCAGCATACCTTGCCTCTGTTCCAATGTAAGAGCTATATCGAGTGGCCCCATTGGGACTACCGTCGTGTAAAGGGACTTGGCAAAGTGGAACTGAATGATATCGTGGTTTTCAACTATCCTGCTGGTGATACGCTCTGTAGTGCTCCACAGTATCAGCCCTATGATTTCTATCAGATGTGTTATTCATTAGGTTATCAGATGTATCCACAACGTCCTAATCCTGACTCTCTCACTGTAGAACAACGTAAGCAGTACTTTGATTTCATATATCAGTCTGGTCGCAGTGAGATTGTACGCAATCAAGCAGAGTATGGATTGATAGACACCCGTCCTACTGATCGTCGTGAGAACTATGTGAAGCGTTGTGTGGGACTGCCTGGGCAGACATTACAGATAAAAGACCACATCATCTATCTCGATGGCAAGGCTAATAAGGAACCGGATAATGTACAATATACTTATAAGGTAAAACTCCGTGAACGTCTGGATGATGATGTCATGAAAGACTTAGGCATCACCATGGAGGATCTTACTTCTCTGAATACGGCTGGATATATGCCATTAACCAATTTTGCCGTTTCAGAACTGAAACGCCGTGGACTAGTGGAGAGCATAGAGCTGAATACTGATGCCAGCGATCTGGACATCTATCCCCTCAACGGCAATCTGCATTGGACACGCGACAACTACGGTCCTATCTGGATCCCTGCTAAAGGTAAGAGCATCCAATTGACGATGGACAATCTACCCGTCTATGAGCGATGCATCCGCACCTATGAGGGCAACACATTAGAGATAAAGGACGGCAAGATTCTGATTAATGGCAAGGAGTCTACCTCCTACACCTTTAAACTCGATTACTATTGGATGATGGGTGACAACCGTCATAACTCTCTCGACTCCCGTTACTGGGGTTTTGTGCCAGAGGACCATATTGTGGGTAAGCCTATCTTTATCTGGTGGAGCAGTGACCCTGATAGACACGGCTTCTCTGGTATCCGTTGGAACCGCTTGTTCCGCTTTGTAGACAATATCAAATAGCAGTAATGTCAAACTGGCTGAAGTTCGTGATAGCATTCGCATCGGCGTTTGTGTTGATGCTTGCTTTCCGTGCTTTAGCTTTCTCTGTCTATACTGTTGAGGGAAAAGGACTACAACCTGTCTATATCAGTGGTGACCGCCTTTTGGTAAATCGATGGAGCTATGGCTTACGTGTGGATGGGAATGGATTATTACCTTACAGCCGAATGCTCCGTAAACCAGTGAACAAAGGTGACATTGTAGTCTTTGACGTACCTGGCGACTCTATCTCTGGTGAGTTTGTCGCTCGTTGTAAAGCGGTTCCTGGTGACACCATCCGATTGAAAGAGGGAGTAGTGGTGATACCTGGATTAAAGGATTGTGCTGATGCCGATTATTATTGGCTGGAATCCATCCACCCCAAGAATCCTGCTGACTCACGTCATCTTGGCTTTATCTCAGAGCGAAACATCATTGGCAGGGTTGTCAGTATTCTATATAGTCATGATGACAGCAAGAATTTCTTAGAAGGCTATCGTAAGGAAAGGATGCTCCAATGACGACTGCTTTCTTACAGACTACCTATTTCGGACCCGTCCAGTGGTATCAGAAACTGGCTCGATATGACCTTTCTGTTATCGAGCAATATGATTCTTACCAGAAACAGACCTACCGTAATCGCTGTGTGATTGCTACTGCTAACGGACTACAGGCGTTGACCGTCCCTGTGGAACATCTTGCTGACAAGATGATAGTAAAGGATTTGCGCATCAGCGACCACAACCAATGGCGACGTGTCCATTGGAACGCCTTGCAAAGTGCTTATAGAGAGAGTCCTTTCTTCGAGTATTATGCAGACGACATCCGTCCGTTCTTCGAGCGGAAATACGAGTTCCTGATTGATTTTAATGAGGCTATCCGCCAAACGGTTTGCGAGTTAATAGATATACACCCTAAGGTAGAATATAGTTCGGCATTCACCACTCGAAGTTTAGAACTGAATGATTTCAGGGATGTGATTCAAGCAAAGCACCCACAACCTGACCCCTCCTTTATAGTAAAGCCCTACTGGCAGGTGTTCCAACATCGATATGGGTTTCAACCCAACCTCTCTATCCTCGATCTCCTGTTTTGTATGGGTCCTGAAGCTGTATTCTATCTTTAAGAGCCTGTTGGGGAAAAGAATAGCGTCCAGCGATAGAGGTTACATCCCACAAAATTACCAAGCACTTCTGAGAGATATACCACCAACACCTCTGTCTGTAATACCTGCTAAAATGGCTAGAGGCAGGATATCTCTGAATAATTCTATTTTCTTCATGCCAAATCTTTTAATATAGACTCTATTTCCTCCAAGGAGTCAGCAACCTTTATCTGGTTTCGCCATTCCTTTCTTGTGAACCCTTTTTCTTGTAAATCGTCCAGTAAAGCAATTAACGCATCCCAGAACCCTTTCATGTTATAAAGGATAACCTTTTTACTATGATAACCGATGGTTGCCGACGCTGCCGTACTGAATATCTCGTCAAGTGTTCCAATTCCTCCCGGTAAAGCAATAAACACATCCGCATAGTCCTGCATCATCTGCTTACGGTCACTCAGATTATCACAAAGCATCTCTACGTCCACCTGCTCACTGATACGCCCAGACTTCTCCACTAGGGTGGGAATAACCCCCACTACCTGTGCACCATTCTCATGGGCTGCTCTTGCCACACACTCCATCAGTCCTTGGTTGACTCCTCCATATACGATGGAGTGAGCGTTGGATGCAGCCCATCGTCCCAACTCCTCCGTCATACGGAAGAAATCCGGGTCTATATCTGCATTAGCAGAACAATAAATACATATTTTCATAATGGGTCATTTTTTCCAGAATCGACTTGTGATATCCTCAAAGTCCCCATTCTCCATCTGACGATAGAGTCGCTGGTTAGTGGTCGGCTGTTTCAGAGGTCCCAGATGCTTGATAAAAGGACCGATCTTGATATAATCAAAGTCGGTCTTACAGATAGCAGATGAGATACGAATACGTCCACTATACCACGCCACCTTGAACTCAGGGTACGTCTCGTGGATGTAATTAGCTAGTTGATTAACTCCTTTGGGGTCGGCATCTCCTCCCATAAATGCGATACATGTAATATCGCTACCAAATTTTAACACGAAATCGTCAATAGCATCCGTATCCAGGGGAAGCCCGATGTCCTCCCAGAGATAGTGGCTGTGGCAGCCCGGGCAAGCACAAGGACAATTAGAGATATTAATCGCCAATGTCACTTCGTCGGGTATCTCCTGGAATACGATGCCTGTATTGACGTATTTAAGCATATTTAGTTGTTAGCATGTGCATAGAAGCGACGCGCAGCCTCTTCCTGACGAGGCTGAGAGAAGTTGCTGACACGCTTTAGATAACCAATGATACGTGTCATATAGTCTACATTCTTAGAATGGCAGTGAGGACACTCCTTCAGATAACGCTTGTCGATATGTCCGCAATCGTTACATACAGTGTTAGGAATGTTGAAGGTGAAGTAGTTACATCCTTCCTGTGCAGCGACTTTCAGAAGATGAGCATATTGCTGTTTGCTGAGGTGCTCCTCTAAGTTCATGTGCAAGGCAGAACCACCAGTAAGATGCTCGATATAAGGAGCTCCGTGTAACTTGAACTTATCGATAATTGTCAGAGAGTCATCCTCTACTACATAGAAATAACTGTTATAGCAGTCACGTGGTACAAAATAACCATCCTCACGATCCCACTTAGCATGCTTGACACCCACATTCTCTGCTGGAATCATCTCACAGTTGAACATCACTTCCTTGCTACGATACTGTTTATTATACTTCTCTACCAAGCCAAGGATGCCCTGTACGAAGTGCAGATAGTCATCATTAGGAGTAATCTTCAGTCCCATGAACTCAGCAGCCTCTACCAGTCCGTTGATACCGATGGTGAGATACTGACGGTTGATATTGATATAACCTGCATCGAAGAGGGGGAGCATACCATGCGCCTGCAACTCCTTCAAGTTCTCATTATAAGCCATCTGCACCTTATGACAGAGGTCAATAACACCACCCAAATACTCCAGATAGTCCATCTTGTGATTGACAGCATACTGGATACAACGGTTCAGGTTGATAGTCAGCACACTCTTAGAACCAGTAGAAACACCACCAGCACCCAATGTATAGCTGAATCCGTTGTCTGTTATCTCGTTACGAAGACGACAGCAAGAGCTCAAAGAGTCGGCATTATCACTCATATAGGTGAAGAACGAGTGTCCTTCAGCATACATCTCTGCAGTGAAATCACCCCATTCCTTATCCTTGCATTCACCATTCTCGTCAACCAACAGAGCCATGGTCTCAACAGGGAAGGTCAACAAAGTCTTGGTACGCTCCTGGTTGAACCATTTCATGAAACGCTTCTGCAACCATGAGAGTCCCTCCCAGTCTGGTTTAGATCCATCAGGGAAGTAGAACTCACCAAAGATACTCTCGAAATAGTATTTGTCGTAGTATGCGACATTCCAGAATACTGCCTGATAGTTACGAGCACCAGTAGGCTGATTCAGGGTATAGACAATCTGCTCGAAATAGTCAGTAATCACCTTATCGAGTGTACGCTTCTTCAAACTGAGGTCAGCCTGCTCTTCTGAACGCTTGTAATAATCCTGTCCATACTCCTTACCCAGGAAGTAGTTCATGTACATCAGGAACTCTGGGGTAGCGCAGGCACCGCTCAGCATGCTGGACACCATGAACACCATATTAACGAAACCACCACAGAAACTCTTCAGATTGGTAGGTGCTGTTGAGTTACCACCAATGGAAATGGTACCACCAATCAGCCAAGGATACATCGTGATAGATGCACAATAGTTAGCAAGACTAGTCTCGTCGTTCTTATATATAAAGTGGTGTGTCAGCTTATCAATATACTCGTCAGCCAATTGCTTACCATACATCTTCTTAATACGATCAGTCAGTAAACGACGGTTCAAGCGAATGAAATTAGATTTAGGCAACTCACCTATCAAAGTTGCAATGTTTTTGTGTTCCACGTTTGCGTTTGCGTCATACTTTGAACCTGTTGCCGCATTTACTGAATCGCAATATTCTGACAAGAATTCCAATTTGGCAAGTGTCTCACGATCCTCAGTATGAGCCTGACGATACAGCATAAACGACTTAGCCACTTTATAATAGCCCTCACTCATCAGTGCTTCCTCCACCTGATTCTGGATATCCTCGACAGTGATATCGTTATGGATATCTAATCGGCTGAGTATCTTAGAGATAGCACCAAGATCCGTAGGTTGATCAACACTCTCGAATGCCTTCAAGATAGCATTCATAATCTTGTCTAATGAGAACTGGTCTTTCGAACCGTCTCGCTTTGTGATGGTAAAGTTTTTAATTTCCATTGTTATATAATTTGATAAGTTTTTAATTATTCTTCTATGCGGGAAGTTATCCAAAATGGAAAACTTTTTTGTTTTTCGATTCCAAAAAGTTTCCCGTTTTGGAAAACCGAAATCGAGTGCAAAGATAATAATTTTCCTGAATACTATGCTATATAATATCTAAAAAAATGTAAATAGTGAAATAAATTTGGTTTTCTTCTCACTTATTCGTACCTTTGAGACTATGTCTCGAAAGTCCTCTCGTTCGAGAAAACCCAAATAATATTTGGTTTTCTTCTCACTTATTCGTACCTTTGCCCCAGAATTATAAAGCATTAGATTTGAAGACATTTGAAGAGTTAGGCGTCTGCGAAGAGATTCGCCACGCCATTGAGGAGATGGGTTTCGTACAGCCCATGCCTGTTCAGGAGGAAGTAATCCCTTATTTACTTGGTAATCAGAACGACGTTATCGCCCTTGCACAGACAGGGACGGGTAAGACGGCGGCATTTGGTATTCCCGTATTACAACGTATCGACACGTCCCGTAAGGAGACGCAGGCTCTTATATTGAGTCCTACCCGTGAGCTTTGCTTGCAGATAGCAGATGACTTGCGTGACTTCTCCAAGTATATGGAGGGTGTGCATATAGAAGCGGTCTATGGTGGTGCCTCCATCGAGCAGCAGATCCGTTCCTTACGCAAAGGTGTACAGATTATCGTGGCAACACCTGGTCGACTGATAGACCTGATGAATCGTGGTGTCGCTAAGTTAGACGACGTATATAATGTGGTCCTTGACGAGGCTGATGAGATGCTGAATATGGGCTTCTCGGAGAGTATTGACGCTATTCTGGAGGGCATACCTACGGATCGTAACACCCTACTCTTCTCCGCTACGATGAGTAAGGAGATAGAGCGTATCGCCAAAGGTTACTTACACGACTATAAGGAAATCGTGGTAGGAAGCCGTAACGAGGGTGCCGAGCATGTGAACCATATCTATTATATGGTGAATGCCAAGGATAAATATCTTGCTCTGAAACGGTTGGTAGACTTCTACCCCCGCATCTTTGCGATTATCTTCTGCCGTACCAAACTGGAGACGCAGGAGGTTGCCGACAAACTGATCCGTGACGGTTATAATGCCGAGGCACTGCATGGTGACCTGAGTCAGCAGCAGCGTGACCTCACCATGCAGAAGTTCCGTCAGCATACCGTGCAGTTGCTGGTGGCTACGGATGTTGCCGCTCGTGGTTTAGATGTTGATGACCTCACGCATGTCATCAACTACGGACTTCCTGATGATATCGAGAACTACACCCACCGCTCTGGTCGTACTGGACGTGCCGGCAAGAAGGGAACCTCCCTCAGCATCGTTCACTCTCGTGAGAAGCATAAGATCCGCAATATCGAGAAAGAGATCGGCAAGTCTTTCGAGGAAGGTAAGATCCCTACTGCTGAGGAAATCTGTAAGAAACAACTCTATAAGGTGATGGACCAGATAGTCAAGGCGGATGTGGACGAGGAGCAGATTGCCCCGTTCATGCAGGATATCGACCGTTACTTTGAGTATATCGACAAGGAAGACCTCATCAAGAAGATTGTATCATTAGAGTTCGGACGGTTCCTTGCCTACTATGCCGATGCCCCTGAGATAGAGCCTGTAGGTGCTAAGAAAGAGCGTGGCGAGAAACGGGAGCGTGGTCAGCGTGGAGAGAAACGTGAAGGAGGCTCACGCAAGCCAGAGGCAGGCTATCGTCGCCTGTTCATCAACCTGGGTAAGAAAGACGGTTTCTATCCTGGTGAGTTGATGCAGTTCTTGAATAAGAATGTGAAGGGGCATGTGGAGGTCGGACATATCGACCTGCTGGCCATGATGTCCTATTTCGAGGTACCTGAGGAGGATGCCCAGCGTGTGATGAAATACATCAACGGGCAGAAATACAAAGGAAGGGATGTCCGTTGCAATGATGCGGATGAAGGGGGAGCTAGGGGAACTAGGGAAACTAGGGGAACTAGGAATACTAGAAATACTAGGAATACTAGAGAAACTAGAAAAACTAGTAATTCCACCCCCAAAGGACCCAAGAAGACTGCCTTCACCAAGGACGAATGGATGCAGTTCCTCAATCCCAAGTCCATGAAACTCAAAGGGGATATCCCTGATTTCAGCGAGGAGGGATGGGCTATCCGCAAGCCAAGAAAAAAGAAAGGTTGAGAATGTTCTCAACCTTTCTTTTATGACTTACTTAACACAGATCTCTTTCAATAACCGGTCGGCATGTCCCCAGCGGTCCATCATATAAAGCATGAAGCGCACGTCGACATTGATGGTACGCGCTAACTGGCGGTCGAAGAAGATGTCACTCGACAGACTGTCCCAGTTGCCGTCGAAAGCGAGCCCCAGAAGTTCTCCCTTATTATTAAAGATAGGTGAGCCGGAGTTTCCACCTGTGATGTCATTATTAGAGAGGAAACAGAGTTGCAGCGTACCTGTCAGCTTGTCGGCATAAGGTCCGAAGTCCTTGCTGGACAACAGGTCGTGCATCACTGGCTCTGCGAAGTACTCGAAGTTATCGTCTGCCTTCTGCATCTTCTCCCACAGACTACGAGCGGTGGTATAATAGCCGGAGGGACGACCTCCAAGGGTATACTCCCCAACCTGTCCGTAGGTCATACGCATCGTGAAGTTAGCATCCGAGTAGTTGGGCATATCCTGCTCCATACGTAACTTAGCGGCACAGAGATATTTCTCCTGCTCTGCGATGTCGATGGTCAGTTGCTTTCTGTCAGCCCTTATCTTGGCAAGCAGCTCTGTCAGGTCAAGTCCATACTGCACACCCATATCCTTGGCATAGCTCTTCTTATTGACATAGATGGGCTTCCCATTCTTCATCAACAGCGACTTCTTATAGAGGGTATTGACATAAGCGGTATAGTCGCCATGGAACTTCTCGTCGATGGTCTTATAGAAAGCGGGCAGATAGTCAGCATTTGTCATCTGTGTGCGATAGTTCTTCAGCAGGGCGGCAAGGATCTCTATATCCGTAGCCGCATCCCATGCCTCACTATTATCATCGAACTGGATATACTGTTTCTTGGGCTTGTCCTCTGGTCCCTGTACCTTCATGCCCCAGTTACTTCTCCAAGCACGGGTGGTCAACTGGTCTTGTGCCAGGAAGGTCTCTATGAACAAGGTACGTACACGAGTCAGTGCAAGACGTTTCTGGTAGAGTTCCGCCATCTTGTCGAAATCGAGTTGTCCCTTCAGATAACCTGTCTCGTTCTGCCATCGTCTCAGCTTCATCTCAAAATCCTGCTTCTGCTGGATGAGTCCGATAGAGTCGATACACTTGTTCATACCAATGGAGTTCTTCCAGTAGTTAGAGCTGTTGGCATACTTCGAGTCGTATTTGATACGGACAGCCTCATCGGCACGCATGTGACGCAGCATGATCTCCTGCTTCACACCACGAACCTGCACACGAGGGGCATTGATAGCATCGTGACGCTCCTTGATACCATAACTGCTGAGGTAACGACTGGTAGAGCCGGGATAACCCATAATCATCGCGAAGTCACCAGGCTTATAACCGTCCATCGACACCTTAGCCCATGATTGGGGATGATAGGGTACGTTGTCCTTTGAGTACTTTGCGGGACCATTGGTCTTGGGGTCGGCATAGATGCGGAACACACTATAGTCACATGTCTGACGGGGCCACATCCAGTTATCTGTCTCACCACCAAACTTACCCATCGACTTGGGAACGGCGAATACCAAGCGCACATCCTCAAAGTCACGATAGGTCGTCATATAGTATTTGTTACCCTCATAGAAAGGAAGCACCTCCACACGCAGGGTGGAGTCCTGCTGGCGGATTACCTTCTGCCATGCGTTCTGGATAGAGTCCACAAACTCCTCCGTCTGCTCCATCGAGAGGGTGTCGATACCCAGTGCCTTCAGACTGTCTGTCACATCCTTCTGCTCCACCATGAAACTCACGAAGAGGTCCTCGTTGGGCAGTTCCTCACCATAGTTGTTGGCGATAAAACCATTCAGCATATAGTCGTGCTCAACAGTGGAATGCTTGCGGATACACTCAAAACCGCAATGGTGGTTGGTGAATACCAGTCCGTCGGGTGACACCACGACACCCGAGCAATAGCCGCCAAAGTTAATGACAGCGTTCTTCACGGCATTGTCACTTTGATAGAGTTGCTCCATAGGGAGTTGGAAACCATACTGCTTCATCTGCTCATAGATGGCAGTAGGCAGGTTGTAGAGTGTCCACATACCCTCATCGGCATGGGCTCCCAAGGAGCAAAGACACATCAGACTTACTAATAACTTCTTCATATCATTCATGTTTGATCTTTAACCTTTAACCTTAGACCTTTAACCTTTAATCTTTAATTTCCTCAACAACGGTTCCAATGGCAGGTCACGCTTGATGATGACTCCTACGAAGAGCAGGATGAATAGCGTATTGACTGCCAACGATACCCAGAGCGACAGACTGTCTCTGACGATAATCATCACCACGAAAGCGATGATGCTAAGCAACAGATAGAGGGCTATGTCCTTCAACGGATAGTCGATAGGATAGTATTTCTGTCCTACGACATAGGAGATGAGCATGGCGACACCATAGCCGGCGAAGCCTCCCCATGCACAAGCCATAAAACCGTATTTGGGTACAAAGATGACGTTGACGGCAAGTAATACGGCACAGCCGATACCTGAGAAGATAGCGCCCCAGATGGTCTTGTCGATCAGCTTATACCAGAACGACAGGTTGAAATAGATACCCATCATGATCTCTGCCGCCATGACGATAGGTACGACACGCAGTCCCGTCCAGTAGTCTCGTCCGATGATATACTTCAGGATATCCATATAGCCCACCACCATGAGGAAGGCAAGGAGGGTGAAGATAATGAAGTATTTCATCGCCTTGGCATACATCTCGTGGGAGTCCTTGTCCTTGACACCAGCGAAGACGATAGGCTCATAGGCAAAGCGGAACGCCTGGGTGATCATCGCCATAATCATGGCTATCTTCGAGCAGGCGCCATAGATACCCAACTGTGCCTGCATGTCCTCACCTTTATATATATAAGGGAACAGCATCTTGTCGGCTGTCTGGTTCAGGATGCCAGCGATACCGAGTACGAGGATGGGCCATGAGTAGCTGAGCATAGTACGCAGCAACTGGGTGTCGAGTCTCCAGCGGAACCCTGTGTACTCTGTGATGAGACAGACGGCAAGCATCACCGTACAGAACAGGTTGATATAGAACGCATAACCCACATCCTTGCCGTCGAGCCATGCGAAATAGATGATGTTCAGGAGGATGCTGACAATGATGTTCAGCAGTTTCAATACCGCAAACTTCATCGCTTTCTTCTGTTGGCGAAGGTGGGCAAAGGGAATACAGAGGAAAGCGTCAATCGATACGGTCACTGCCATCACACCCACATATTCCGGATGGTCACCATAGCCCATCGCCTGACTGAGGGGTGTGAGGAACAGCAATACCACGAAGGCAAACAACAGGGAGACACTGCCCACACTGATGAGGGTGGTCGAATAGACGGTCTGCGAGTCGGTATGTGTCTTGTTGGTGAAACGGAAATAGGTGGTCTCCATGCCAAAGGTCAGCAGCACCATCACCAGTGCTGTATAGGCATAGATATTCGTGATGACACCATAGCCACCACTTGCTGCTGACAGTTGTGCCGTATAGAGGGGCACCAGCAGATAGTTCAGGAAGCGTCCGATGATGCTTGAGAGTCCGTAAATGGCTGTATCCTTAAAAATGGTTGTTAGCTTTCCCATAATTTCAGTAATTCGGAATGTCGGTATTTCGAGATCTCGGTATCTCGATATTATCCAAAGAATAAATAACAAATCGCAATCGCCGCAATGATGCCCGCAAGGTCGGCGAGCAAGCCACAGGCGACGGCATGGCGGG
>CALFUF010000191.1 GCA_937916405.1 uncultured Prevotella sp. | reverse complement strand
CTGATCAGATGCATGACTTCATCGATACCAACCCAGGACTGAAGAGTCGCTTTACCCAGACGATCCATTTCGATGACTATACACCAGATGAGTTGACGGAGATATTCGTCAATCTCGCTAAGGGCAAGAAATTCACGGTGGACGATGTTACCCGTGATGCGGTGCATCGTCAGTTCGAGCAGTTGTATCTGCGTCGTGACAAGAACTTCGGTAATGCCCGTGAGGCTCGCCGTATCTTCGATGCCGCCGTTGAGAAACAGAGTCAGCGCCTGATGGCAGAAGTCAATAATCCCGACTTCAACGATGAGGACATGTATCGTATCACCGTTGCCGACCTTGCTGTTCAGCAGAGCGAGAAGGTACGTCCGCTCGACGAGGTACTCAACGAGCTCGACGAGTTCATTGGCATGCGTTCTGTCAAGAACATGATCCGTCGTCTTGCCGTTCAGAGCATGTTCATGAAACAGCGTGCCGCCATGGGTGCCGGTAAGGTGCAGCAGATGGCGATGAACTTCATATTGACAGGTAATCCCGGTACCGGTAAGACCTCTATAGCCCGTAAGATGGGTGAGGTGCTGCAGAGTATGGAGATACTGCCGACGAGTCGTGTCATAGAGGCAAGCCGTGCCACCTTGGTAGGTAAGTATATGGGTGAGACTCCGAAGATCGTGAATAACATGTGTGACAAAGCAATGGGTGGTATCCTGTTCATTGACGAGGCATACACGTTGTCCTCGGAGAACGACCAGTATGGCAAGGAGGCTATTGATACCTTGATGAAGCGCATGGAGGATGACCGTGGTAAGTTTGTGGTGATAGCCGCTGGTTACCAGAAAGAGATGGAAGACTTCATGAATGTGAACCAGGGATTAGCCAGTCGCTTCACCCATAAGATGCATATTGAGGATTATAACGAGGATGAGTTGCTTGCCATCTTCAAGAAGATGGCATCGAAAGACAATTACACGTTGTCGCCAGCGGCTGAGTTCAAGCTGATGGATCTGATCTGCCGTAAGGTGGTCAGCAAGAGCGACTCGTTTGGTAATGCCCGTGAGATGCGGAATATGCTTGATGAAACCATTCAGCAGTTGTCTGTCCGTGTAAGTGGAATGCCTCAGGAAGAGGTAACCCAGGAGACCTACCAGATGATACTGCCAGAAGATATAAAGGATGAGTTATGATTATATGTCCAAATTGTAAAGAAGAGATAGAAGAGCAGTCCTGCTATTGTGACCAGTGTGGTCAGGCGTTGGCGTATTGCTCTAACTGCGGTCGTGTGGGAACAGGACGGCGGTGCACCCATTGTGGTGGTCTGATGGCAGCTCCTGGCGCAGAGCCGGAAAACGCCAGCTCGGTGAGGTCTCATGCTACAGCAGCAGACATCAGCCGTACGTTTGCGACAGCACGGGAGAATAACCAAGGGCTTCCTCCTGTCGATGTCCAGATACAAGGTATACCTACATTGACCCTTTATAACCCCTCTTTGAACATTCGTATGGTTGGTATCAATGGTGCTATTATCGGTCGTAAGCAGGGACCATACCAGCAAATGTTCAATGGCAATATGTATGTGTCAAGTGTTCACGCACAATTGATTTATAAGCCAGATTCAGGCTGGTGTATTATCGACAAGCACTCATCGAACGGCACCAAGCTGAATGATCGTGACCTGTTGCCGGATATCCCGATGTCCATCAAGAGTGGGGACATTGTCTCCCTGGCAAACATTAACTTACAAGTGACTGTCAGCTGACTGTTATGCGAGGAACTTAAAGATTGTATTTAAATAGGTATGAGTAGAATAGTCATATCGGCGGCAAGCCGCGTGGGATGTGTAAGAAGTAATAATGAGGATATGGTACTTGCCTACGACAAGTATGTGCGTAGCGAAGCTTATCATACAGAGTTTGTGACAGAGAATTTCGACCGTTTCGTCATTGCTTTGGCTGACGGAATGGGAGGACATAATGCGGGTGAGGTGGCTAGTGCCGACGTGCTTGCCAATCTGCATTTCTTTTTGAATGACTTACCCAAGGGACTCTCCGTCAATGAGTTTACGGAAATGATGATGATGTGGTTTTCCTCTGTCAATAAGACGATTAATTCCAAAGGGCGTGTGGATCCAGCTTTGCGTGATATGGGAACGACCCTTGTCGCTGTCGTATTCTATAATCAGAAATACTATTGGATGAATTGTGGTGACAGTCGCCTGTATCGTCTTCGTGATGGGAAACTGACCCAGTTGTCGACAGACCATTCCCTGAACATGATTAATGGAGAGAAGCGTCATTCTAACGTGATTACCAACTGTATCGGAGCCGGATGTAAGAACTCTTATCTCGATATGTATGAGTTTACGGACGACTTCCTGACAGGTGACACCTATATGGTATGTTCTGACGGTTTGAACGATATGGTTCCTGATGAGGAGATAGAGAGGCTGATGCTCGATGGCACTTCTGCCAATCATCTTTGTGAGGCAGCCATAGAGGCAGGGGGATATGATAATGTCTCTGTTTGTGTTTTCTCTGTAATGTAATAGAATTATGCCATTAAGATTACCAGATAAATTACCGGCTATTGACCTGTTGAAGCAGGAGAACATCTTTGTGATGGACGACTCTCGTGCCCACATGCAGGATATCCGTCCTTTGAGGATAGTGATTCTCAACCTCATGCCGTTGAAGATCACGACAGAGACAGACCTGATTCGTTTGCTGTCGAATACCCCTTTGCAGTTGGAGATCAGTTTCATGAAACTGCGTAGTCATACGCCCAAGAACACTCCCATAGAGCATATGATGATGTTCTACCGTGACTTCGAGCAGATGAGGAAAGAGAAGTATGATGGCATGATTATCACGGGAGCTCCTGTGGAGACCCTCGACTTTAAGGACGTGACCTATTGGGACGAGATGATGGATATCTTCTCGTGGGCGCGTACGCATGTGACGAGTACCTTATATATATGTTGGGCGGCACAGGCAGGACTCTACTACCATTATGGCATTCCCAAATATCCCTTGCAGAAGAAGATGTTTGGCATCTTCCCCCAAATCCCCTTGGAGCCGCAACTGCCTATTTTCCGTGGCTTCGATGATGTGTTCCAGATGCCGCACAGTCGGCATACGGAGCTGCACCGTGAGGACATTCTTGCCAATCCCCAGCTGACACTGATCGCAGAGTCGCCGGACTGTGGTGTGTCGATGGTGATGGCACGTAACGGTCGTGAGTTCTATATCACAGGACATCTGGAGTATGCGCCCAACACCTTAGACAAGGAGTATAAGCGTGACAAGTATATCCGTGATGATGTGGACCTTCCCAAGAACTACTATCGTGACAATAATCCTGCTAATGAGCCACTGGTGACATGGCGTGCCCATGCCAATCTGCTGTATAGCAACTGGATAAACTATTACGTCTATCAGGAGACGCCTTACGATATCAACAAGATTGAATGACGACACTCGAACTGCTCGCACCAGCCAAGAACCTCGCCTGTGGAATGGCGGCGGTCGACCATGGCGCTGATGCTGTCTATATTGGCGCACAGCGTTTTGGCGCAAGGGCGGCTGCGGGGAATAGTGTAGAGGATATCCGACAACTTTGTGACTATACCCACCCGTATGGGGTGAGGGTTTATGTCACGGTGAATACGATCATTTATGATGATGAGTTGGAGGCAACAGAACAGCTGATCCGTCAACTTGACGAGATAGGGGTGGATGCCATCCTCGTGCAGGACATGGGTGTGCTGCGGATGGACCTTCCACCGATTTCTCTCCATGCCTCTACCCAGACAGATAACCGCACGGTGGAGAAAGTACGTTGGCTCCAACAGCTGGGTTTCCAGCGGGTTGTCCTTGCCCGTGAGTTGTCGGTCAGTGAGATAGCGGCGATACACAAGGAGGTTCCTGACATGCCCTTGGAGGTTTTTGTACATGGTGCCCTCTGTGTCAGCTATAGCGGACTGTGCTATGCGTCGCAATATTGTTTCGGGCGTTCCGCTAATCGTGGCGCCTGTGCCCAGTTCTGTCGTATGAAGTTCGATCTGTTGGACGCTGAAGGAAAAGAGATAGAGCACCAGCGTCACCTGCTGTCGCTGAAGGATATGAACCAGAGTGACCATCTGGAAGAGCTGATAGAGGCTGGCGCCACCTCCTTTAAGATAGAGGGACGACTGAAAGAGGTGAGCTATGTGAAGAATGTGGTCGCTGCATATAGCCAACGGCTCGACGCCATCATTGCTCGTCACCCCGACCGTTATTGTAGGGCTTCCAGAGGACACTGCACCTATTCGTTTACCCCCCATCTCAACAAGACCTTCAATCGTGGGTTCACCACCTATTTCCTACATGGCAGGAAACCCGACATCTTCTCTCCTGACACCCCCAAGGCGATGGGTGAGTATGTGGGGTATGTCAAGGAGATGCGTCGTGACTCCTTCAATGTGGCAGGTACCGCCTCTTTTGCCAATGGAGACGGCTTGTGCTTCATCAACCAGGATCGTGAGTTGGAGGGCTTCCGTGTGAACCGTGCCGATGGCAACCGTCTCTATCCGCATGAGATGCCTCGTCACCTGCATGCGGGGATGGCACTCTACCGGAATAACGATCAGGAGTTTGAGCGACAGCTCTCCCGTCAGAGTAGTGAGCGGAAGATACCCCTGGTGATGCGCCTTGATGTGACAGACGATGGCTTTGCCTTGTCGGCAGATGGCGTGGAGGTACGTGTCCCCTGTGAGCACCAACAGGCGGAGAAGCCCCAGCGTGAGAATATCATCCGCCAGTTGTCACGACTGGGAGGTACCCCGTATGAGTGTAGTAGGGTAGAGCTTCCTGACGACTTCAACTACTTCATTCCAAGTAGTCTTTTGGCAGAGTTACGACGTAAGCTTGTAGAAGGTGCCGCCTTCGAGGGTCGAAGGTGCCGCCTTCGAGGGTCGAATGTGCCGCCTTCGAGGGTCGAAGGTGCCGCCTTCGCAGGACGAAGGTACGGGCTTCCTTATTTGTATAATATCTCCAACCGTCTGGCACGTGATTTTTATGAGGAGCAAGGGCTCTCTGATATAGCGCCCGCCTTTGAGGTATGTCGTCCGAAAGATGCTGCGTTGCTGATGCAATGCCGTCATTGTCTGCGCTACTCCCTGGGCTGTTGTGTGAAGAATGGAGGCAGCAGTCCCCGATGGAAAGAGCCCCTTTTCCTCCGTCTGGGTGACGGCAGACGTTTTCGCTTGGACTTTGATTGTAAACAATGTCAGATGAATGTGTATGCGACAGATTAGTTATTACATACTCACCCTCTGTGCGTTCCTGCTGACAGCCTGTTATCATCACGGTCCGAAGACACCTGACGCATGGGACCTGACGGAGAAACAGCTTGACAGTATCTCCTTCTTCACCACGCATCACTATACACAGAACTATAATTTTGTGGTGAATGCCAAGAGTCTTCCGCTCTCCGACCAACCCGGCGAGATGGCGTTTGACACCTTGTATGTGGAGAAAGGTGAGCAACTCGTGGTGGCTGATATCATGACCATCTCCACGGACTCGATCGACTCAGTATGGGTGAAAGTGGCGCGTGACCAGATGACACAGGGATGGATTCGGGAGAGTGAGATGCTGGAGGGTGTGTCACCTGACGACCCTATCTCCCAGTTTATTGATTTCTTCTCAGACACCCACCTGCTCATCTTCCTCGCTTTCCTCGTGGTGGTGGTTGTTGCCTACGGGCTTTACCGACTGAACCGTCATGACGCGTATATCGTGCATTTCAATGATATCGACTCCTTTTATCCCACCTTGCTCTGTCTGTTGGTAGCGGCGTCAGCCACATTATATGCGTCCATCCAGATGTTTGGAGCTGAGTCATGGCGCCATTTCTACTATCACCCCTCGCTCAACCCCTTCGCGCTCCCTTGGCATCTGGGACTCTTCGTGGCTTCCGTCTGGGCGATGATCATCGTGGCTGTGGCATCTTTCGATGATGTGCTGCGTCATCTGACAGGTATAGAGGCAGTCCTCTACCTGGGTGGACTGGCTGGTGTATGTGCCGTCAACTATGTCGTGTTTAGTGTCTCCACCTTATATTATATAGGTTATCTGTTGCTGATAGCTTATTTCATCTATGCCCTCCATCGTTACACCCATTTTGCCAAGCGTCGTTATACCTGTGGCAAGTGTGGCGCCCTTCTGTCCAAAAAGGGGCGTTGTCCGCATTGTGGAACGGTGAATACCTGAAAAATCCATATAAATAGGGATTGCACAGAATAACGGGATGTCGTACCTTTGCACCAGGAATTATGAAGGAGCAAGAGAGACATTCCGTAGACACACAAGTTATAGAAAAAGTATCAAAAATAAATCAGTAATAATGAAAAGAAATTTACTATCAGTATTGACACTCATGACCGTTCTGCCCATATCGGCGATAACAGATTCTTCTTTGGCGGATTCTTCCAGAGTCTACGACCTCGATGAGGTCGTCGTAATTGCTCAGTCGAAGGAATATCTCAAACTCCGTCAGCAGCCGCTCAGCTCTAATGTGCTGACAGGATCGGATTTGAAGGGACTTGGTATCCGTGACCTTCGTGAGATTTCAGACTATATCCCGGCGTTTGTGATGCCTAACTATGGTGCGCGTTTCACCTCGTCCATCTATGTGCGTGGCATCGGCTCGCGCATCAACAGCCCTTCCATGGGTATCTATGTTGACGATATCCCCCTGATGAATAAGTCGGCGTTCAACTCCCATGTGTACCAGTTGGATCGTGTTGATGTTCTCCGTGGTCCTCAAGGTACCCTCTATGGTATCAACACGGAGGGTGGACTGGTTCGTCAGTACACGAAGAACCCCATGAACTATCAGGGTACTGATGTACGTCTGGGTATCGGCACCCATTTCTATCGTAATGTAGAGGCTGCCCATTATCAGAAGCTCAGTGACCAACTGGCGCTCTCTGTCGCCGCTTTCTATAACGGCACCAACGGATTCTGGAAAAACCAGTTGACTGGTGAGCGTGCGGATGACACGAATGAGGCTGGTGGTCGTCTGCGACTGGTGTACCGCCCCTCTGACCGTCTCTCTTTTGACTGGATGGCTGATTACCAATATGTCAACATGAAGGCTTATCCTTATGGTATTCTCGACCCGGAGAGTGGTAAGGTGGTGTCAGAACCTAATCAGGATCACCAGAGCAAATACAAGCGCAACCTCTTCAATACGGGCTTCGCCATCAAGTTTAAGGGGGCTGGCTTTGACTTCCATTCTAATACCAGCTATCAGCTGCTGAAGGATGACCTCTTGATGGATAATGACTATTCCGACGTGGATTTCATTGTCGTTAACCAGAAACAGCTGAGCAACGCATTGACGCAGGAGTTCTCTTTCAAGAGCAACAACGAGAGTTTCTGGCACTGGACGGCTGGTGTGTTCGGCTCCTACCAGTGGCTGAAGACGGATGCGCCTAACGAGTTTGGAACAGCTTTCGGTAATATGGTGGGCGGACAGATTCGTAACCAGATCTACAATGGTATGCTACAGTCGATGGTGCAGTCAATGATGGGTCGCGGTATGTCACAGGAAGCCGCTCAGGCTGCCGCCCAGGCAGCGGTGGATGCGCATGGCGTGAATCATACTGGTACCACATTCTTCGTACCCTCCCTCTTCCATACGCCTCAGTTTAACCTCGGTGTTTTCCATGAGTCGAGTTTTGATATCACGGATCACTTGACGGCGACACTGGGTCTTCGTTACGACTTCACACAGGCGAAGATAGACTATAATGTCAAGGCACTGTTGAATGTTAACTTAGAGGTAATGGGGCTTCCTGTTGCCATCAATATGAACAGTCTGTTAGACCGTTCGGAGAAAGCGAATTTCAGTCAGCTTCTTCCCAAGATCGGACTGACCTATAAGTTCGAGAGTGGTAGTAATATCTATGCGACAGTGACGAAGGGATATCGTGCAGGTGGCTTCAACGTACAACTGTTCAGCGATTTCCTCAACAGCTCACTGATGACAGACCTTCGTAACAATGCGGGGGAGATGATGACACAGCTGCAAGCCGCTGGTCATGGTGGTGACGCTACAGTTAACTTGAACGTGACCTATGGAGAGGACACTTACACCGAACTGCTCAACAGTATCAAGTATAAACCCGAGGAGAGTTGGAACTTCGAGGTGGGTGCTCACCTGAATCTCTTCGACAACCTGATCCATGCTGACCTGGCTGCATACTATATGAAGATACGTAACCAGCAACTCTCTGTCTTTACCACAGATAACGGATTCGGTCGTAAGATGATCAATGCTGACAACAGTTATAGTTGTGGTGTGGAGATGTCACTGCGTGGCAGTGCCGCTGACAACCATCTGAACTGGAATCTGGGCTATGGCTATACACACGCCGCCTTCAAGGATTTCATCTTCAAGAAGAATGCGCAGACTCCCGAGGTTGACTGCAACGGTAACAAGGTTCCGTTTGTGCCGTCTCATACACTGTCGGCTATGGTGGATTATCGCTTCGACCTTGCCAACTCGTTCATTAAGAACATCACACTGGGTGTGAATATGAATGCGCAGGGCAATATCTATTGGGACGAGATCAATAGCTATAAACAGAATTTCTATGTTGTGCCAGGTGCGCATGTACGTGCCGACTTGGATGTTTGCCAGATCAACCTATGGGCTCGTAATCTGACGGATACCAAATACAATACGTTCGCGTTCTCTTCAGCAGCGACAGGTACTAATCATTACTTCGCACAACGTGGTACTCCCTTCCAGTTGGGTGTGGATGTCGACTTTCACTTCTAAGACAGTATATAGAACTAAACTTGATTATTTTTGTTAATAACGTTAAAATTAACGGAATTAATTAACTAAAAGACTTCTTCATATCGGTAAAAGCAGTATCTTTGCTCCCGATATGAAGAAGTCTACTATTTGGGCAATAGCCATCGTGATGGGACTCGCTTTCCTGGGTCTGCTTTATCTCCAGTTCTCCTATGTCGAGGAGATGGTGAAGATGAAGAAAGAGCAGTTCGACGAGAGTGTGAATCGTAGTCTTTATCAGGCATCTCGCAATCTGGAGATGAACGAGACGCTTCGTTACTTGGAGAAAGATGTGAAGGCGACAGAGCGTCGCGCATATAGTCAGGACTCTGTGACGGTCGATGGTCTCGACGGTTCTATCCGTCAGTCTCACCAGTTTGCGGTGGCAGCCGATGATGGCACGGTGTATTCTTCTTTCCAGTTGAAGACTTTCGAGATGAAGCCCGCTTCCGTACCCAAGGCAATGATTCTGAGGAAAGACAAGAACTCACTGTCAGAGGCTGCGAAGTCGATGCAGGAGATTGTGCGCAACCGCTATGTCTATCAGAAGGCACTCCTTGACGAGGTGGTCTATAATATCCTCTATACGGCGAGTGACAAACCCCTGAAGGAGCGTGTCAATTTCCGAATGCTTGATCAGGATATCCGTGCGGAGTTGATGAACAATGGGGTGAACATCCCATACCATTTCACTGTCTCTACGACGGATGGTCGGGAGGTGTACCGTTGTCCTGACTATTCCGACGAGGGAGAGAAATACAGTTACACACAGCTCCTCTTCCGTAACGACCCCCAGTCGAAGATGGGTGTGGTGAAGATTCACTTCCCGGACATGAGCAGTTATATCTTCTCCTCCGTCCGCTTTATGATACCCTCGCTGGTATTCACACTGGTATTGCTCATCACGTTTATCTTCACAATCGTACTGATCTTCCGTCAGAAACGCTATACGGAGATAAAGAACGACTTTATCAATAATATGACGCATGAGCTGAAGACACCGATTGCGTCTATCTCACTCGCCGCACAGATGATGAACGACGAGAGTGTGCCCAAGACGGAGCAGATGACGAAGCATCTCGGTGGTGTCATTGCCGACGAGTCGAAACGTCTCCGTTTCCTTGTGGAGAAAGTACTGCAGATGTCCATGTTCGACAAGAAGAGTGTGGTATTTAAGAAGAAGTCGCTCGACCTCAATGAGATGGTGGAGACCATCGCCTCCACATTCACCCTTCGTGTGGAGCATACAGGTGGTAAGATATACACCCAGATAGAGGCTGTCGACTCAGGTATCTATGTTGACGAGGTGCATTTCCAGAACGCCATCACCAACCTGATGGATAATGCGGTGAAATACCGTAAGCCGGAGGAGCCGCTGGATATCTATATCCGTACGTGGAACGACCACGACCGTCTGTTGCTGAGTATCCGTGATACGGGACAGGGTATCAAGAAGGAGAACATCAAGAAGATCTTCGATAAGTTCTATCGGGTGCATACTGGCAATAAGCACGATGTGAAGGGCTTCGGTCTCGGTCTCGCCTATGTGAAGAAGGTGGTCGACCTCCATCAGGGTGAGATCAAGTGTGAGAGTGAGATGGGCAAAGGTACGAAGTTCACGATCTCCCTGCCTATCATGAAAGAGAATCAAGAGTAAGAAACAATAATATTAACACTTAAACGAATAAGATTATGGACGAGAAACTGAAAATTCTTCTTTGTGAAGACGATGAGAACCTGGGTATGCTGTTGCGTGAGTATCTGGCAGCTAAAGGTTACCAGGCTGAGTTGTGCCCCGATGGCGAGGCTGGCTACAAGGCTTTTCTGAAGACTAAGTTTGACATCTGTGTTCTTGACGTGATGATGCCTAAGAAAGACGGTTTCACACTGGCACAGGAGATTCGCAGTGCGAATGCGGAGATACCTATTATCTTCCTGACGGCCAAGACCTTGAAAGAGGATATCCTTGAAGGCTTTAAGATTGGTGCTGACGACTATATCACCAAGCCCTTCTCAATGGAGGAGCTGGTGTTCCGTGTAGAGGCTATCCTCCGTCGTGTACGTGGTAAGAAGAACAAGGAGAGCTCTGTATATCATATCGGACGCTTCACCTTCGATACCCAGAAGCAGTTGTTGACGATTGGTGAGAAGCAGACCAAGCTGACCACCAAGGAGAATGAGTTGCTGGCACTGCTGTGCTCTCATGCCAACGAGATCCTGCAGCGTGACTTCGCCTTGAAGACCATCTGGATTGATGACAACTATTTCAATGCCCGTTCTATGGATGTGTATATCACCAAACTGCGTAAGCACCTGAAGGATGACGACCAGATTGAGATTATCAATATCCATGGCAAGGGTTACAAGCTCATTGCGCCAGACGAGGAGTAATCCTTTCGGAATAAGATAGAATAGGAGAGGGGCGGTCAGATCATTGACCGCCCCTCTTTTCTATTCAGTGTTTGTGTCGGAAGATTGTTATCTTATACGATACCCTGGCTCATCATGGCAGAAGCCACCTTCATGAAGCCTGCAACGTTAGCACCCTTCACATAGTTGATATAGCCATCAGGTTCTGTGCCATACTTCACACAGTCGCTATGGATGCTCTGCATAATCTGGAGCAACTTAGCGTCCACCTCTGCAGCTGTCCAGCTGAGGTGCTGAGCATTCTGGCTCATCTCAAGACCTGATACAGATACACCACCGGCGTTAGAAGCCTTACCTGGGCAATAGAGAATCTTAGCTGCCTGGAATGCCTCGATAGCCTCTGGAGTAGAAGGCATGTTAGCACCCTCTGATACAGCAATGATACCGTTGGCAAGCAATGTCTTGGCATCGTCACCATTCAGTTCATTCTGAGTAGCGCAAGGCGTAGCGATATCGGCCTTCTCGCCCCAAGGACGGGCACCAGCTACATACTTCACACCTGGATACTTCTCTGCATACTCACGGATACGTCCGCGGTAGAGGTTCTTCAGCTCCATGATGAAGTCGAGTTTCTCGCGATCGATACCATCTGGATCGTAAACATAACCATCAGAATCAGACATAGTCATCACGATACCACCCTCTTGCAGCACCTTCTCAGCTGTATATTGAGCCACGTTACCAGAACCAGAGATAAGCACCTTCTTACCCTTCAGGTCCATACCACGGGTCTTCAGCATCTCCTTCAGGAAGTAGATGTTACCATAACCTGTTGCCTCAGGGCGAATCAGAGAGCCACCAAACTCACGACCCTTACCAGTGAAAGTACCAGAGAAATCGCGCGTGAGCTTCTTATACATACCGAACATGAAACCTACCTCACGGCCACCTACGCCGATGTCACCAGCAGGAACGTCAAGTTCAGGACCGATGTGACGAGTCAGTTCCAGCATGAAAGCCTGACAGAAACGCATCACCTCAGCATTGCTCTTGCCACGTGGAGAGAAGTCAGAACCACCCTTGGCACCACCCATAGGCAGAGTTGTCAGAGAGTTCTTGAAAGTCTGCTCGAAAGCCAGGAACTTCAGGATACCCAGGTTAACGCTCTTGTGATAGCGCAGACCGCCTTTGTACGGGCCAATAGCATTGTTGT
>CALFUF010000190.1 GCA_937916405.1 uncultured Prevotella sp. | reverse complement strand
GGTTGGCACAATACCGCCAACGCATCGAGGCGATGCTCCACTATGCCAAGAACGATAGTAAGTGTCGCAGTCGCCAGTTATTGGAGTACTTCGGTGAGAAAGGCACCAAGGACTGTGGACAGTGTGACATCTGTCAGTCCCATCACCCTCATGACACCAAACAGGCACAACAACAGATTCTCACCTTATTATCTGACCGCAAGCGCCACCATGTCACAGAACTCCTGCGCCTGCAACTGCCCAACAAGGAAATGGACGCCGCCCTACGCTACCTCCTGCAAGAGGAGTATATCATGCAACAAGACGGCTATCTGATGATTCCCTAATTATTTTCTCGTCTTTTTGCTTAGGAAAAACAGGTGATCGTTTGTATAAAGAGTAAAAAGACTAAGTGACAGATGAAAGACAAGCAAGAGTTTGAGGCTGTATTCCGACGTTATTACAAAGGGATGTACGCTTTTGCACTGCGTATGCTCCATGACGAGGCGGACAGCAAGGACGTGGTAAGCGAGGTGTTCACCCAACTGTTGAACAGCACCGTCGACCTTCACTCCGCAACCCTCAAAGGATTCCTGCTGACCAGTGTACGCAACCGCTGTATCAACCTGCTGGCTCATCAGCAGCGGACACAAACGGTTATAGCGGACATGAATTCCATAACATCCGATGTGGACGAGGAACTACTGGGGATGATTCACCGCTTTGTCAGTAACGAACTGCCTCCCCTCTCCCAACAAGTAGTCCGTCTGCGCTACCAGCAAGGACTGAAATACAGGGAGATAGCCGAGGAACTACAAGTCAGCGAAGTCACCGTTCATAACCATCTGTCACAGTCGCTCAAACAAATTAAAGAACACTTAAAATCCTTAGGTTATGGAATCAAATGACAAATTAGAGGAGTTGCTTCGGCAGATGTATGCCGAGGAGCCACAGGTGGATATTGACGAGGAATGGCAGAAGTTCGAGGCAAAACACTTTGTCCCTAAGCGCAAGTCATGGGGATGGATGCAGATAACAGCCATGTTTATCGGCGTATTGATGCTGTCAGGGATTGCCTATGCCGCAATACATATCATCAGCAATAGCCGCTTGCAGAAGACTGAAGTCCAAGATACGACTGCCGTTGCTCACAAAGCAACGGAAACTGCTGTGAGGCAGACCTCACAAGAGGGGGTGGCACTTTGTGAACCGAAAACCTTTGAGAACGTTTCGCTCAAGGACATTACAGCGGAACTGGCAAAGACTTACCATATAACCATCAAGATAAGGAATGACGAGACAGCCGCCTTGCGACTCTACTACCCGTGGAATCCGCAGATGCCACTCCAACAGGTCGTGGAGGAACTGAACCGATTCGAGAAAGTACACCTGACGCTTAACAACGACACGCTAATCATCGAGTAAGCCATGAGACATATATTATACCTTATTATATTATGCCTTGGCATCGTCGAAGCACAAGCGCAGAAACTGAGTAAGCGTTACACCGAAGTCTCGCTCTCCGACGTGCTCATCGACCTGAACCGTTCACAGACGGACAGCCGCATCAGTCTCATCTACAATGAACTGGAGGACTTCACCGTCACCACCAGTTTCCGTAATCAGACCATCGGCAATGCTGTGCGCCAAGTGGTAGGCTTCTATCCGATGAAGATTACTGAGAACGACAGCCTCATCACTGTGGAGTGCATCCAGAAGGAGACACAGAAAGTGATCGGACGCGTGATCAATGAACAGGGACAACCCGTGGAGTTTGCCAACGTGGCATTGTTGCAGCCTGCCGACTCCTCTTTCATCAACGGTGGCGTCAGCAATGCCAACGGCGACTTCGTGATTCCCTGCCGTCCAGGTCACATGCTTATCCGTGTATCGTTTGTCGGCTACAAGACGCACTACCAGCCCTGCACCGTCGGCGAGGTGGGCAATATCCGCCTCCGTCGTGATGCCATTGTACTGCAGAACGTTGTGGTGAAGGGAGAGATTCCGCAGTACAAAGCCACTACTGGCGGCATGACCGTTGAGATACAGAACTCCATCCTGAAAGACGTTGGCACTGCAGACGACCTGCTCTCGATGCTGCCTCGTGTGGAGGGCAGCGACGGCAAGTTCACCGTCTTTGCCAAAGGCGAGCCAGAGATTTATATCAATAATAAGAAAGTACGCGACGCGAAAGAACTGAAGCAACTCAAATCCTCGGATATCAAAAGCGTGGATATTATCACATCACCTGGTGCCAAATACAATGCAGAGGTCAATGCCGTCATCCGTATCAAGACTATCAAGCGACAAGACAACGGACTGAGCGTAGAGGCATATACCCAAACAAAATACAACGACTGGTGGACCAACTATGAGGACTTCACCCTAAGATATCGTACTGGCGGGTTGGAAGTGTTCGGCACAGGCTCTTTCTACAACCACCATTATTCAGAAGACCCAGTTCTTTCATCGGAACTTCTGTTCGACAATAACCCTATCCACATCGACCAGACTGCCCCCAATACTGTATGGTTTACCTCTGTGTACGGCAAGGCTGGACTCAGTTACGACATCGACGAGAACAACTCCATAGGAATGACATACGGTTGGAATGGTGAACTTTACGGAGGCGGTGAGATGAACGGTTCGCAAATAATCTATAGTAATGGACAATTGGAGGGAAGAGTAGACCAATGGATGAAGATAGACCACAGAACGATACCCGACCACGACGCCAATATCTACTACGTCGGCAAGATAGGCAAACTGGGCATTGACTTCAATGGCACCTGGCACTGGCAGAAGACTGTTCGCAGAGACATCGAGACGGAAAGAAGCACAGAACTGGAAGACCGCGACATCCACAGCAATGCCGAAGACCGCAACCGGATGCTGGCTGCCAAACTCGTTCTATCCTATCCCGTATGGAAAGGCGAACTGAGCGTCGGCTCTGAGACCACCAGCACCCACAGCAACGGCATGAGTAAGAATATAGAGGGATGGGTACCTGCCTCCGAAAACCATATCAAGGAAAACAATCTGGCGGGTTTTGCCGAGTACGAAGTGCAGTTAGGCCACTGGAGCCTCGATGCAGGACTGCGCTATGAACACGTCAGTGCCGAGTATGAGTCATATAGTATTCGGAGCGACATCCAGCCAGAGCCAAGCCGTACCTACAATGACCTCTTCCCTAATGTATCTATAGGCTGGCAGAAGGATAAGTGGGGACTGCAACTCAGTTATACCAAGCGCATCAACCGCCCCAGTTATCGCTCATTGAGCAACTATGTGCAATACGACAACCGCTATCAGGTAGAAGGCGGTAACCCGATGCTGCATCCGGCAATCCGTCAGGACATCGACTTCAGTGCCACCTACTCGTGGCTCAGTTTCAATGCTGGCTTCGAGCACTACAGCGACAAGATTCTGAACTTCAGCAGCCTCTATCAGCAGGGCAGAGACATCATCATGTGGCGCAACGAAAACTTCGATGATTTCAACTGCTGTCATGCCTCACTCGTTGCCTCACCTAAATGGGGCATCTATACCCCGACACTCACCCTCGGCTACTTCCAGCAGTTCTTCGATGTAAGGCAATACGGCATTGACCATAGCCTCACTAAACCTGAGTGGAGCATCAACCTGCGCAACTGGCTAACTTTGGGAAAGACTGCCAAAGCGATGGTCTATATCCACTATGCCACCACCCACGACTATGGCTTCAGCCGCCGGCATCATGAGTTCAACGTGAACGCCCGCTTGCAGAAGACTTTCATGAAAGGTCAACTGACGGCATTACTTTTTGCCAACGACATCTTTCGAACGCTCCGTGACAAATGGGAAGGCTACTATCCTATAGAGGTTTTGACCCGCGATGCCTACCAATATTCCAGAGAAATCGGCATATCGTTGCAATACAACTTCAACGCCACCCGCTCGAAGTATAAGGGCACTGGTGCCGGCAATGCCGAGAAGAGCCGACTGTAAAAGTCTGTTATGCCATCCTTGCATTCCTTATCTCATTCTGCAAGAAAGAATAAACATAGCCTGCACTCTGGTAGTACAATCCTGACGCATTGTCTTGCAGTCGTTCAAAGGTCTCAGAGGTGTACAACATGTCTATAGCCTCTTGTGGTGTCAGTTGAAAGTCATCAACAAGAAAACCTGCGAGTTCAGTCGTCAGTTCGTCTTTCAGCAGTTGAATCTGTTCAGATGTCAGTCTTGAAGTCATATCGTTTTCAACTTAATCATCTCAGCCCTCCTCCATTATTTGCACACACCTGAGTCAAAGCCTCAATACTGTCAGAAAAAGACTGTGTGTGCAAGACACCATAATGCTGCTGAAGGTGCTCTAAACCCTTGAAACGCTTCAAATAGGCATAGGCTTGTCGAGGGTGAATGCCATAGTGTTTGGCAAACTCACTGATAAGCGCAACCGTATACCCTATGATATTTTTGTGTTCTCTTGACATAAACTATACCCTTTTGGTTGCAAATTTACAAACAAATCTAATAACTTCCAAGATTATCCGATGATTATTTTTGACTATATTTCATTGAATTCATGTTTATGACAAAGACTAAATATATGATTGCCCACTACATATTGTCAAGGAATTTGGTCGAAAAACGTGTATGGATTTTTGCGCATTCTAGGATTGGAGAAAGCAAAAAACAGGGGTATTGGGGGCTAAAACGGAGGAAGGACGTACCTTCGGAGGGGTTAGTCGGCACCTTCCTACCCTTTAGGTGCCACCTTCTACCCCTTTAGGTACCGCCTTTCTAATTGGAAAAAGGCACCTTTTGAGGGCTTTTTGACGGGTTTTTAAGGTGGTTTTCGAGGGTAAAAAAGAGTCCAAAGCGGGAAACACCCTCAGTATCAAGGGAATACAAAAACCTCTCAGATTTTGCGTATTTGAGACCAAGTGAGGACTTGGTGGATTTCACGCGAAACCTGAGAGGTCTTTTGTCAAATATTTATCAGTCGATTAGTCTTCCTGATTCTCTGGACGCAACTTACGAACAGTCTCACCGGCACGCCACATCTCCTGATTGCGCATAGCCTCCAGCTCCTTCTCCAGACCGGCACGATAGTCGGGCTTAGAGTTTGCGTCGATGGTGATCTGAGCCTCATTACCAGTCTTCACTGAGTAGTACAGCCACTCCATCACGGGCTTGATAGCGTCGTGGAAACGAGGAGCCCAGTCGAGAGCACCACGCTGTGCGGTCGTAGAACAGTTAGCATACATCCAGTCCATACCCTTAGCACCGAACAACGGACCAAGGCTCTGAGTCAACTCCTCAACAGTCTCGTTGAAAGCCTCAGAGGGAGAGTGACCGTTCTCACGGAGCACCTCATACTGTGCGAGCAGCAAGCCCTGGATAGCACCCATCAGTGAACCACGCTCACCTGTCAGGTCAGAGGTAGCCTCACGCTGGAAAGTAGTCTCAAACAGATAGCCTGAACCTACGCCGATACCGATAGCCAATGCCTTTTCCTTAGCCTTACCAGTAGCATCCTGATACACAGCGTATGAAGAATTCACGCCACGGCCCTCCAAGAAGAGTGAGCGCAGTGAAGTACCTGAGCCCTTAGGAGCTGCCATGATCACATCTACATCGGTTGGAGGCACCACGCCTGTGCGATCGCTCCAAGTGATAGCGAAACCATGAGAGAAGTACAATGTCTTGCTTGGATTGAGGTACTTCTTGATGGTAGGCCATTGAGAGAGCACTGCTGCATCTGAGAGCAGACACATGATGACTGTACCCTTCTCGCAAGCCTCTTCGATGCTGAAAAGTGTCTCACCAGGTACCCAACCATCGGCCACGGCCTTGTCGTAGCTCTTACCTGGGCGCTGGCCAACGATCACGTTGAAGCCATTGTCACGCAGATTCAGTGACTGACCAGGACCCTGAATGCCATAACCCAGCACTGCCAGTGTCTCATCTTTCAAAATCTCACGAGCTTTCTCC
>CALFUF010000189.1 GCA_937916405.1 uncultured Prevotella sp. | reverse complement strand
GAGAAGGCCAGCGCATGATATGCTCTGGTGCCGCTTTCTTCCAAAGGGCGAAGTCAGCTTGGTTGTGTTTCTCACCCACACCAGCCAACTCTCGGCTCTCATCCTTGATGTTCTCTAACGAGCGACCAGAGAGGATACCATATTGATACTTCTTATTATAAGCCTCGATATCGAAATAGATAGAGCCGTTCGACTCGTAGGCTAAGCCATTGTCAAGAATTTGCTTTACCAGTTGTTGCTGCTCGATGATATGACCAGTAGCATGCGGCTCAATAGAAGGAGGAAGCACATTCAAGGCGTCCATCGCCTGATGATAGCGATTGGTATAGTATTGTGCTATCTCCATCGGCTCCAACTGCTCCAGTCGTGCCTTCTTGGCGATCTTGTCCTCACCCTCGTCAGCATCATGCTCCAAGTGACCTACATCCGTGATGTTACGGACATAGCGCACCTTATAGCCTAAGTGCTTCAGGTAACGGAACACCAAGTCGAAGGTGATGGCAGGACGGGCATGCCCTAAATGGGGGTCGCCATAGACGGTAGGACCACAGACATACATGCCCACATTGGGGGCGCTGATGGGCTCGAAACGCTCTTTCTGACGAGTCAGCGTATTATAAATAACTAACTTAGATTCCATAATCTTTTTATTAAAACGCTGCAAAGTTACGAAATTAATTTGTAACTTTGCAGCCAAATTCGTAAATTTATTAAATACAATGGCTTATACACGTATGACCGCTGCCGAGGCTGCAGCGCTGATTAAGAATGGTGATAACATCGCTATGAGTGGCTTTACACCAGCAGGTGTGGCAAAGGCTACCACCAAAGAGCTGGCTAAGATTGCCGAGGCTGAGCATGCTGCAGGCAGAGAGTTTAAGGTAGGTATTTTCACTGGTGCGTCGACAGGTCAGTCGACAGATGGCGTACTTGCTAATGCACAAGCAATCAAGTATCGTGCTCCTTACACCACGAACCCAGACTTCCGCAAGCATGTGAACTTGGGTGAGATTCCCTATAACGACTTGCATCTGAGTCACATGGCACAGGAGTTGCGCTATGGTTTCTATGGAGATGTTGACTGGGCGATCCTGGAAGTGTGTGATATCGAGGACTGTGGTAACGACTATCATGTCTATCTGACTGCTGCTGGTGGTATCTCTCCAACGGCTGCCCGTCTTGCCAAGCATGTCATTCTGGAGCTTAACTCGTTCCATAACCCCAATGCGAAATATATCCATGACGTTTATGAGCCATTGGATCCTCCTTATCGTAAACCCATCCCCATCGTGAATGTGAGCGATCGTATTGGTGTATCTTACGTTTCTATCCCTAAGGACAAGGTGGTGGGTGTTGTTGAGTGTAATATTCCTGATGAGGCTCGTGCTTTCAAAGACAGCGATCCTGTGACTGATAAGATTGGTTACCTGACTGCTGAGTTCCTCGTAGAGGAGATGCATAAGGGTCGTATCCCTAAGGAGTTCCTGCCTTTGCAGAGTGGTGTGGGGTCTACAGCCAACGCCATTCTTGGTGCTTTAGGACAGGATAAGCATGTGCCCGACTTCAATATCTATACAGAGGTATTGCAGGATGCTGTGGTAGAGATGATGCTGCATGGTCGTGTGAAGGATGCCTCTGCTTGTTCTCTGACGGTCTCTAACGACTGTCTGATGCAGGTTTATGATAACATGGATCATTTCAAGAAGCACCTGACCCTCCGTCAGAGTGAGATTTCCAATAGCCCGGAGGTGATCCGCCGACTGGGTGTCATCGCCATCAATACAGCTATCGAGTGTGATATCTATGGTAATGCGAACTCTACCCATATCAGTGGCGTGAAGATGATGAATGGTATTGGTGGTTCTGGTGACTTCATCCGCAATGCTTACCTGAGCATCTTCACTTGTCCTTCTACAGCAAAGGGTGGCGTGATCTCCAGTATCGTACCTTTCGTCAGCCATCAGGATAGTTCTGAGCATGATGTGAACATCATCGTTACAGAGCAAGGAATCGCTGACTTGCGTGGTAAGAGTCCTGCACAGCGTGCTGAGATCATCATCGAGAACTGTGCGCATCCTGACTACAAGCAGTTATTGTGGGACTATCTGAAGATTGCCAAGATGGGTCAGACCCGTCACAACCTGCCTGCTGCTTTCGCTATGCACGACACGTTGGCTCGCAAGGGCGACATGCATTTGACAGATTTCTCAGAATATGTGAAATAAGAAAAAAGGAAAGACCGCTTCTCATGAGGCGGCCTTTTTTTATAGGTATTCCATCAAGACATCCCACACAGCGACGATATGACAGATGCTACCTGCGAGGACGAAGAAGTGGAAGACGCTGTGCATATACCTCTTCTTGTGGAAGGTGTAGAAGGCGGCACCTGTGATATAACAGACACCCTCTGCGATGATCCAGATGACGGCGGCTGTCGATACGGAGTCTATCAAGGGCTTGAAGGCTACCAGCACACTCAGTCCCATGCCGATGAAACAGAACGTCTCGATGTTAGAGTGCTCTTTGAGTTTGACAAAACTGACGATGGTTCCTGCAATGGCACAAGCCCATACGAAACAGAAAAGACTCCATCCCCAATAGCCTTGTGTTCTCAATGCCACCAAAGTCAAGGGTGAATAAGAACCGGCAATATGCCAATAGATAGCGGCATGGTCCCATTTACGCCATCTTTCTTTCCATTTCGAGCGACGAGGTAACGTGTGGTATATCGTAGAGGCGACATAACTGCCTAACATACCAAAGAGGTAAAGGCACACACCCAGTCGAGCCCAAGGGTTGTCGCCCTTGAACGCCATCACCAGGAACACGATACCAAAAGCGACACCCATCACGATGCCACCAGCATGGCTCCATGCGTTCCATAGTTCTTCCTTATGTGTATAACGGATTGCCATAGGTTGCAAAATTAATGCAAATTGAGGGAAATACCAAATAATTTTGTAATTTTGCAGACATGATGATGGATGAGGCGACACGGAATTATGTGCAGGAGCATCGGGAAGAGGATGTGAGACGGCTTGCCCTTAGTGGGGGAAAGCCGACAGGGATAGACCTTTCTTTCGCTTTACAGCAGATAGCGGGGTGGCAGACGGCAAGGCGGAAACTACCCTCATGGGCTGCTGTTGAGGGAATCATCTATCCTCCTCATCTGAATATGGAGCAATGTTCCAGTGAGGAGACGGCTCGTTACAAGGCAAAGATTGTCTCTCGAAATCTCGAAATCTCGGAATCTCGGAATAAGGATATCTCGGAATCTCGATATCTCGTTATCTCGGAATCCCATCAGGTCTTTGTCGACCTGACAGGTGGCTTTGGTATTGACTTCTCCTTCATGTCGCGTCCATATAAGCAACGGATCTACGTGGAGCGTCATAGGAAACTCTGCGAGATAGCCCGACATAATTTCCAACTCTTGGGGTTGGAGGCTGAGATCGTGTGTGGCGACGCTGAGGAATATCTTGCACGGATGCCCCATGCCAATGTGGTATTCTTGGACCCTGCACGAAGGGATGAGCATGGCAGCCGTACCTATGGCATCGAGGACTGCACCCCCAACGTCCTTGAACTGCTGTCCTTGTTGAAAGAGAAAGCGGATACCATCATCCTTAAACTGTCACCTATGCTCGACTGGCGTAAGGCTGTCAACGACTTAGGAGGGGTCAGTGAGGTGCATATCGTAAGTGTTGACAATGAGTGCAAGGAACTCTTGCTGGTCATCCGCCATGACCTTCCCACCGCTCCCTTGATGGTTTGTGTCAACGGAGATAGGAGTTTACGGATAGTTCCCAACGTGGAAACTAATAGTTTCTCCCATGGGAACTCACAGTTTCTTCCGAAGAGACTGATAGTTTCTGCCGTAGAAACTATTCAGGGACTAACGCTTCTTGAGCCGAATGCCAGTATCATGAAGGCTGGATGCTTCAAGGAGATAGAACAGATGTTCGGTATCCAGCAGTTGTCGGTTAACTCCCATCTCTTTGTTTCCGACCAAGAGGTAGGCGAATTCCCAGGGAGGAAGTTTCGCATAGACGCGATAACCTCCATGAACAAGCAAGAACTGAAGGTTGTCCTAAAAGACGTCGACCGTGCCAATATCTCTGTGCGTAACTTCCCAATGACCGCTGAGGCTCTTCGTAAGAAATTAAGACTCAAGGATGGTGGTGATGTGTTCATATTTGGAACAACCCTATCGGATTATTCACACAAGTTGTTCATTTGCCGTAAAATAGGTTAAATATTTGGCTTTTTTCTCTTTTCTTTGTATCTTTGTACGATAAATCTATAAGGAAACAAGATGTCATCAGTAGAAATTCGGAAAGTCACCGACAAGCAAAGCCTGGAAGCTTTTATCCAGTTTCACTACGACTTATATCGAGATAATCCTTATGATGCGCCCAATTTACATTCGGACGAGGTGCATACATTAAGTAAGGATAAGAACGCAGCCTTTGAGTTTTGTGAGGCAGAATATTTCCTTGCTTATAAGGACGGCAAGGTAGTAGGACGTATAGCAGGTATTATTAACCATCGTGCCAACGACCGCTGGGGTCGTAAGAGCGTGCGTTTCGGATGGATAGACTTCATCGACGACGTGGAAGTGTCGGCAGCCCTGTTTGATGCTGTGTCAGCATGGGGAAGGGAGAAAGGCATGACAGAACTGGTAGGACCGTTAGGTTTTACGGATATGGACCCAGAGGGAATGCTCATTGAGGGCTTCGACCAGTTGGGAACCATGTCGACCATCTATAATTACGACTATTATCCCCGTCATATGGAGCAGATGGGTGGATGGGAGAAAGACAATGACTATGTGGAGTTCAAACTCATCGTCCCCAAGGATGGCATGCCAGAGAAATACAAGAAAATTGCCGAGCTGGTGATGAAACGCTATAATCTGCATCCTGTACATCCCAAACGCAGCCAGATAATGGGTAAGGAGCAGATAGGACGTAAAGTCCTTGAGGTAGTCAACAAGTCGTATCAGAACATCTATGGCTTCTCGCAAATGACAGAGGCACAGATAGATGAGTATCTGAAGATGTACTTTCCGATGCTCGATATGGATATGCTCTGTCTGATAGAAGACTGGAACACACCTAATCACGACATTATAGGAGTGGGCATCAGTATTACCAATATGACACGAGCCCTGCAGAAATGTAAGAACGGACGGTTGTTCCCCTTTGGCTGGTGGCATTGTCTGAAAGCCTTGAAGTTCCATCAGGCAGAGTGTCTGGACTTGTTGCTCATCGGCTTCCTGCCAGAGTACCAGCAGAAAGGTGCTAACGCTCTGTTGTTCTACGACCTTATCCCCAAGTACCAGAAATACGGTTTTAAGTGGGGTGAGACCAATGTGGAGATGGAGACGAATGAGAAAGTACAGTCACAGTGGCAGTATTTGGAGCATGAGCAACACAAGCGTCGCCGTTGTTATAAGAAAAGTTTATAAAGAGATATGAGCGAAGAGAAGAACATCGTAGAGAGTCAAGAGACCGTCAACTATGACGAGGGTAATATACAAACCTTAACAGGACTGCAGCATATCAGGCTTCGTCCTGGTATGTATATCGGACGTTTGGGTGACGGTTCCTCCGCAGAAGATGGTATCTATGTGTTGTTGAAAGAGGTCTTCGACAACTCTATCGACGAGTTCAAGATGAAGGCGGGTGACCGCATTGAGGTGACAGTGGAGGACCATCTCCGCATCTCCGTTCGTGACTATGGTCGTGGTATCCCCCAAGGCAAACTGATAGAGTCGGTCAGTATCCTGAACACCAGTGGTAAGTTCGACTCTAAGGCTTTTAAGAAGTCTATCGGACTGAATGGTGTAGGTGTGAAGGCTGTCAATGCGTTGAGCAGTCATTTCGAGGTGCATAGCTATCGAGAAGGCAAGGTTCGCAAGGCAGTCTTTGAGTATGGTGAGCTGGTCAGTGACGTGACGGAGCCCTCACAGGATGAGAATGGTACCTATATCTATTTTGAGCCAGATAATACGAAGTTCCTCAACTACCAGTTCCACGATGAGATAGTGGAGAACATGCTTCGCAACTATACTTACTTGAATATCGGACTGACCATTATGTATAACGGTCGTCGCATCCTCAGCCGTCATGGATTGGAGGACTTGTTGAAGGACCGTATGACGAATGACGCCCTGTATCCTATTATCCATCTGCAAGGAGAGGATATCGAGATTGCCTTTACACATGCCAATCAGTATGGAGAGGAATACTATTCCTTTGTCAATGGTCAGCATACTACCCAAGGTGGTACTCATCAGAGTGCCTTCAAAGAGCATATCGCCCGTACCATCAAAGAGTTCTTCAACAAGTATGAGTATGGTGATATCCGTACGGGTATCGTCGCTGCCATCTCCATCAATGTGGAGGAGCCTATCTTTGAGAGCCAGACAAAGATTAAGTTAGGTTCTACGACGATGTCACCTGACGGTGTCAGCATCAATAAGTATATTGGTGATTTTGTCAAACAAGGAGTCGATAATTACCTGCATATCCATGCTGATGTGGTGGAGGTGCTGGAGCAGAAGATCAAAGAGACAGAGCGAGAGCGCAAGGCAATGGCTGGTGTGACGAAGCTGGCTCGTGAGCGTGCCAAGAAAGCAAACCTGCACAATCGTAAGTTGCGTGACTGTCGTATCCATTTCAGTGACACCAAAAACGATCGTAAGGAGGAGTCGTGTATCTTTATCACTGAGGGTGACTCTGCAAGTGGAAGTATCACCAAGAGCCGTGATGTGAACACGCAGGCGGTCTTCTCTCTGCGAGGAAAACCCCTGAACTCTTTCGGACTGACCAAGAAGGTGGTGTATGAGAACGAGGAGTTTAACCTGTTGCAGGCAGCTTTGGACATCGAGGAAGGGCTTGATACTCTCAGATATAACAAGGTGATTGTTGCAACAGATGCTGATGTTGACGGCATGCATATCCGTTTGCTGATTATCACGTTCTTCCTGCAGTTCTTCCCAGAGCTTATCAAGAAAGGACATGTCTATGTGTTACAAACCCCTTTGTTCCGTGTCCGCAATCGCCGTACCAAGATTCGGAAGAAGGAAATGCGCGAGGATGGTAAGAAAGGTGATTTCGTCACCCGTTACTGTTATAGTGAGGAAGAGCGTGTGAAGGCGATACAGGATTTAGGTCCTGATCCGGAGATTACCCGTTTTAAAGGTCTTGGAGAGATCAGCCCTGAGGAGTTCGCTGGCTTTATCGGTCCTGATATCCGTTTGGAACAGGTGACCCTCCATAAGAACGACCAGGTGCAGAAGCTCTTGGAGTATTACATGGGTAAGAACACGATGGAGCGTCAGAACTTCATTATTGACAACCTCGTCATTGAGGAAGATCGTCCAGAAGAGGAAGAGTACTATGATTAAGAAGTATGTTTTGTGTGCAGTGATGCTATCGCTGTTCTCCTTTACTGTCTCAGCCCAACTACGAATCAATATGGGCGAGGACAGTCCGATACGTAAGTTGCAGATAGCAGAGATGGCAATCTCTAACCTCTATGTGGACTCTGTCGATGAGCAGAAATTGGTAGAGGATGGTATTCGAGGGATGATAGAGAAACTGGATCCTCATAGCAGTTATATGACAGCAAAGGAGGTGAAGGCTGCAAATGAGCCTCTGCAAGGAAATTTCGACGGTATCGGTGTGCAGTTTAATATGGTGGAGGACACCTTATTGGTGATTCAGCCAGTTGTTGGAGGACCGTCTGAGAAACAAGGAATCCTTGCCGGTGACCGCATCGTCTATGTGAATGATACCACGATTGCAGGTGTCTCCATGCCCAAAGAGGAGATTATGCGACGATTGCGTGGTCCGAAAGGAACCAAGGTGCGTCTGAGTATTGTTCGTCGTGGTATTGCTGATACCTTGCGTTTTGTGATTACACGTGATAAGATACCTGTGAAATCTATTGATGCCGCTTATATGATTCGACCAGGTATCGGCTATATCCGTATTGGTAATTTCGGAGCCCAGACCCATGATGAGTTCTGCCAGAGCCTGATGAAACTGACAGGCGAGGGGATGCAGTCGCTGATTCTCGACTTACAGGAGAATGGGGGTGGCTATCTGCATGCCGCTGTTGCTATTGCCAATGAGTTCTTAGGAAATAATGACCTGATAGTGTATACGCAAGGTCGTCGTGCTCCCCGTAATGAATATCGGGCACAGGGTGACGGACTCTTTGAGAAAGGAAAGGTCATCGTATTGGTAGATAGTTATTCCGCATCAGCGGCAGAGATAGTGACAGGTGCTATACAGGATCATGATCGTGGACTGGTAGTAGGTCGTCGCTCTTATGGTAAAGGACTGGTACAACGTCCGATTGATTTGCCGGATGGCTCGATGATTCGTCTGACCATTGCCCATTATTATACACCTTCTGGTCGTTGTATCCAGAAACCCTATGTGAAAGGAAAGGCGGAAGATTATGCGATGGATGTGTTGAACCGCTTGAAAAGTGGGGAACTGATGCATGCTGACAGTATTCATTTTGCGGACTCCCTGAAATACTACACGTTGAAAGAACATCGTGTTGTCTATGGAGGTGGCGGTATCATGCCAGACTATTACGTGCCATTGGATACCACTAAATACACTCGCTTCCATCGTGAGTTGTCGGCTCGTTCCTTTATCATCAATGCCAGTCTGCACTATGTCGACCAGCACCGTAAGCAGTTACAGAAACAATATCCAACGTTTGCGAAATTCAAGGAGCAGTTCGAGATACCACAGTCTGTGACGGATGATATCGTCGCTGAGGCTGAGAAACAGAAGATCAAGCCGAAAGACGACGAGGAACTGCGGCAGACACTTCCTTATCTACGCCTGCAACTAAAGGCATTGGTGGCGCGTGACCTCTGGGAGACCAGTCAGTATTTTGCCATTATGAACGAGAGTAACGATGTAGTCTCTCAGGCTTTGAAGTTACTTCTTGGTGGCTCGGATGAAGTAGGTAATAAGTAGGATATACGCCACTAAGGAGAGAAGTTCACTCAGTGGATTTCCCCACCATTCGCCATAGTCAAACTGGATACCACCAAAGCGTAAGAGGGCACTAATCACTCCCATCAAGGCACCGCCTGCGATAAAGCCAGAGGCGATAAGGTTGCCTTTCTCTCCTCGTTCCTGATTGACCTCATTGTCTTTTGAGCGTGTTGTCACATACCAGTTGATAGCACCCCCGATGACCAATGGCACATTTAGTTCCATAGGGATGAACATACCCAAAGCAAAGGCAAGGGCAGGTACTTTACAAAGTGTAAGGATGATGGCTATAACGGCTCCAATAGCATAGAGGACCCAGGGTGCTCCCACACCATTCATCAATGGGTCAATGACTGCTGCCATAGCATTAGCTTGAGGAGCAGCAAGGGCACCAGAGGCAAATCCATACGTTTCGTTAAGCAACATCATCACTCCACCGACGGTAGCGGCACTAACCAAGGTTCCTAAAAACTTCCAGGTTTCCTGTTTCTTAGGAAGTGTATCCGTCCAATAACCAATTTTTAAGTCGGTAATGAAAGAGCCTGCCATGGAGAGTGCTGTACATACTACACCACCCATCACCAGTGCAGCCACCATACCACCAGTACCTTTTAGTCCAACAGCCACCATTACCACAGAAGCAAGGATAAGGGTCATCAAAGTCATTCCCGATACAGGGTTGCTACCCACGATAGCGATAGCGTTTGCAGCAACGGTCGTAAATAGGAAGGCAATGACTGCTGTTAAGATAATAGCAACAGCAGCAAACAACAGGTTGCCGTCCATCACACCAAACCAGAAGAAAAGGAAAGTTATAATCAGGGTGATGACCGATGCGAAAGCAATGAACTTAAAAGAAAGATCCGTCTTCTGTTGTCCGTCATCTGCTGTTCCTGCTTTGGAAGCCAGTCCCACAGCACTCTTGATTACATTCCATGATTTGATGATACCAATGATACCTGCCATGGCGATGGCACCAATACCTATCGACTTCCCATAAGACGTGAAGATTTGTTCTGGTGACATATCACCAACAGCAGTAGAGATGGTGGGATTCCATTGATTCAGCACAGCATCACTGAAGAATAGTGCCATACCAGGTACTACCAACCACCATACGAACAAAGAGCCCAGTGTGATAATCAATGCATAGCGGAATCCGATGATGTACCCAAGTCCAAGAACCGCTGCTCCTGTATTATTCTTAAATACGAGTTTTGCCTTTTCAGCAACATCCTCGCCAAAGGGAATCATCCGGCTGGTTACATTCTCATTCCACCATCCGAAGGTCGCAACAATAAAGTCATATAGTCCACCAACTAATCCTGCCAACAATAGAGGTTTTGCCTGTGAGTCTCCTTTATCGCCACTCTTCAATACTTGTGTGGTAGCAGTAGCCTCTGGGAAAGGGAACTGCTCTTGGGGCGCCTCTACGAAATACTTACGGAAAGGAATGAGGAACAAAATACCTAATACACCACCTAATAAAGAAGCGATGAATATTTTCAGGAAGTCTGCCGACATCTCTGGGTATTTCGCTTGAAGGATATAAATAGCAGGTAAGGTAAAGATAGCACCAGCCACCACAGCACCCGAACAGGCACCAATCGACTGGATAATGACATTCTCTCTTAAGGCGTTGGAACGTTTGGCGGCAGCAGAGACACCGACAGCGATGATGGCGATAGGTATCGCTGCTTCAAAAACCTGTCCGACTTTCAGTCCTAAATAGGCTGCTGCCGCTGAGAAAAGCACAGCCATGAGCACACCCCATGTCACAGACCAGGTGTTTACTTCACTTCTTTGTTTCATGATTGATAGTTCCTTTAATTCGTTTTAAGCCTTCCATCATGCGACTTTGCGGACATGCTATATTAATACGTATATAGCCCTTTCCACTTTCTGATCCATACATTGTACCAGGATTCACCCAAACTTTTCCGTCTGTCAAGAGATGGTCGCAGAGTTCCTCTACATGATTAGTATAATGAGTTACATCTACCCAAACGAGATAGGTACCTTCCAGTTTGGTGACTTTGCAGTGGGGAAGATCCTTCTCAAAGAATTGGCAGAGTACTTGGTAATTATTCCATAAGTACAGGTTGAGTTCGTCAATCCAATCCTCACTCTCGTTATAGGCGGCTTTCAATGATACAGGACCGAAAGGATTCAGGTCGCAAACCTCATTGATGTTAATGGCACGGTCGATCCTGCGTCTCCAGTCTGGTTGCGAGCAAATGATATTTGCCGTTTGGAGTCCAGCGATATTGAATGACTTAGAAGGAGAATTGAGGATGACGCTATTCTGCCGACAATCTTCACTAACAGCGGCAAAGGGCTGGAATTGGTAACCTGGCATGATGAGTTCACCATGTATCTCATCACTGATAACCTTTACACCATATTTCATACAGATGGTGTTCATATGGTCCAGTTCCTCTTTGGTCCACACTCGCCCTGTTGGATTATGAGGATTACAGAGTAGGAAAACAGTCGTTTTCTCGTCTGCACATCGCTGTTCAAAGTCTTTCCAATCCACCACAAAAGAATCTCCTTCCTTTATAAGAATGGTCTCTGATACTTCACAGCCGTTATTCCGGATAGAGGAGAAGAAACAGTTATAGTCAGGAGAGAGAATCAGAACCTTCTCGCCTGGCATTGTCAGAGCTTTGATAGCACAAGACATGGCAGGAATCACTCCTGTAGTATAGAGAATCTCCTCTCGCTGGATAGTCCAATGATGACGACGCTGAAACCATGAGATAACAGTCTCGTAGTAGTCTTCTTCCACGATGGTGTAGCCAAAGATACCATGTTCAGCACGTTTCTTAATAGCCTCTTGAATCGCGGGAGCTACCTTAAAGTCCATATCGGCAACCCACATGGGAATCACATCAGGTGAAGGACATTCATCCCATTTTACACAACAGGTCCCCCGTCTGTCAATCAGTTCGTCAAAATGATACTTCATCCTCTTGTCTTAATCACACAGTTATTGGGTTGGCGGACATTCTCGTCAATAGTAACAGACCCGATGGAGTCAGCCGTGATATGTCCACTGGTAGGATTCTTGATATGTTCAATATGTCCTCGGATGTCCGCCTCAACAGTAGAATATTCGAAAATACGGTCACATGCCTTGTCAAATGTGCAGTTCTCTAACACAAGGTTATCCGCATAACAGAGCAATTGCTCTCCAGCAAGATGGCAATTGACGAGACGCACATTTTTAGAGTGCCAAGCCAAATATTCACCATCTAACTCAGAGTCGTAGATAGTGACATTCTCACACTCCCAGAAAGAGTCTTTTGTTAATATCTTAGCATGATGTATCTCTACGTTCTGACAATATTGAAACACATACTTTGCATCACTCTCCAAACCTTCCACATAGATATTCTTAGAGAACATAAAAGGGTAGGTGCCTCCATGAAGACGTACATTCTTTAACTTTAGCCCATCAACCTTCCAAAACGTCTCGTCAGCATCACAGATCTGTACATCCTCCAGTTCTACATTCTTCATCTCTCGGAAGAACTTGGGGGCATCAATACGGCAGCGACGCATCACAAGGTCGTTGGTATACCAAATGGCGGAACGGGAGTCCAAAGCAAAATAGCAATCCTCTATCAAGGCACCATCCACGTGCCACCAAGGGTATTTTCCATAAAAACGGCAGTTACTTGCTTCTATGTTTTGGCATTGCTTGATGCCACTTTCACCATCTGTTATGGTGATATTCTCCAGTCGAGTGTCATGAATGGTGAACAACGGACGTTCCCCACCAAACTCTTTGTCTTTAATCAGTTCCATATATCTTTAGAAGAAAACATGAAGTTTTGGTAAATATCGATGCAAAAATACAAAAAAAAGCGTAACTTTGCAAGCAAAAAGTGAAAATACATGAAGAAACTCTATATAGAGACCTATGGCTGTCAGATGAATGTTGCCGACTCGGAAGTGGTGGCAAGCGTGATGCAGATGGCTGGTTATGAGACGACAGAACAATTAGAAGAGGCAGATGCCGTTTTCCTGAATACTTGTTCTGTACGGGATAATGCCGAGCAGAAAATCTATCATCGGTTGGAAGCCTTGAATGCAGAACGCAAGAAGCATCCTTTGATTATCGGTGTTTTAGGATGTATGGCAGAGCGGGTGAAAGACGAATTGCTTGAGCATCATCATTGCGACCTTGTGGCTGGTCCTGATGCCTATCTCTCCCTTCCAGATTTGATAGCGCAGGCAGAGACAGGACATAAGGCAATGAATATAGAGCTGTCTACCTCCGAGACTTATAAGGATATTGTCCCCCAACGATTGCATGGGGCGAAGATTGGCGGTTTTGTCAGTATCATGCGAGGATGTAACAATTTCTGTCATTATTGTATCGTACCCTATACCCGGGGCAGGGAGCGGTCAAGAGATGTAGAGAGTATTTTGCGTGAAGTCTGTGACCTTAGGGATCGTGGATTCAAAGAGGTGACTCTGTTGGGACAGAATGTGAATAGTTATCAGTTCATAGTTCATAGTTCAGAGTTCAGAGTTGACTTCCCACAACTGCTGCGCAGGGTGGCAGAGGAGGCTCCCCAGATGCGCATTCGTTTTACCACCTCCCATCCTAAGGATATGAGTGATGAGACATTAAAGGTCATTGCAGAGATGCCTAATGTCTGTAAGCATATCCATCTGCCAGTACAGAGTGGCTCTGATAGGATTTTGAAACTGATGAATCGCAAATATACCAGAGAATGGTATCTTGACCGGGTGGCGGCAATCCGTCGTATCATTCCTGACTGTGGACTCTCTACCGACATCTTTGTAGGTTATCATTCAGAAACGGAGGAAGATCACCAGCAATCTCTCAATCTGATGCGCGAGGTGGGCTATGACTCTGCCTTTATGTTCAAATACTCAGAGCGTCCTGGTACTTATGCCTCGAAGCATTTACCAGATGACGTGCCAGAGGAAGAGAAGATCCGACGTTTGAATGAGTTGATTGCTTTGCAGACAGAGATATCTGCCCAGCAGAACAAGAAAGATGAGGGAAAGGAGTTTGATGTGTTGGTGGAAGGCTTCTCCAAGCGTAGCCGTCAACAACTTTGTGGGCGTACTGAACAGAATAAGATGGTGGTGTTCGACAAAGGTAACCATCATATTGGTGAGACGGTACGAGTGAGAATCGTGAATAGTACAAGTGCAACGTTATTTGGTGAAGAGGTATGAAAGATTTTTTGCAAGTATTAAGGCGTTTCGTGATGCCTTATAAGAAATATGTGGCTCTCTCGATAGTCTTTAATATCCTGTCGGCGTTGCTTAACATCTTTTCCTTTGCAGCACTAATACCTATCTTGCAGATTCTTTTCAAGACAGGCGACCAAGTGATAGTCACTTCTCTGATGGAGTGGGGTGAAGGCAGTTTCAAGGATGTACTGATTAACAATATCTACTATTACATTAATTATTTTATCGCAAATGTAGGTTCTACCACAACACTGTTGTTTATTGGCATTTTCCTGATTGTAGCCACATTACTGAAGACCTTTGCCTATTTTCTTGCTTCTTCCAGCGTGGTTCCTATCCGTACAGGTGTAGTTAGGGATATGCGCAACCAATTGTATAACAAAATAGTCAGTCTACCATTAGGCTTTTTCACAGAGGAGCGGAAGGGGGATATTATAGCACGTATGACGGGCGATGTGCAGGAAGTAGAGACTAGTATCATGTCATCTCTCGACTTGATGTTCAAGAATCCTATTCTGATTATTTCCTATTTTACGACATTGATCATCATCTCATGGCAACTCACTCTTTTCTCGGTGGTTATTATTCCTGCAATAGGTTGGTTTATGGGATGGATTGGTCGTAAACTGAAGGCACAGAGTATCAAGGCTCAGTCATTGTGGAGTGATACGATGAGTGTAGTGGATGAGACATTAGGTGGACTTCGTATCATCAAGGCTTTCTGTGCAGAGGATAAGATGCGTGAAAAGTTTAATACGATCAACTCCACCTATCGGAACGATATCATGAAGGTAAATATCCGTCAGAATATCGGACATCCCTTGTCTGAGTTCTTGGGTACCTGTATGATTGTTATCGTTCTTTGGTTTGGTGGTGTGTTGGTATTAAACAACCATAGCCTTTCTGGGCCAACTTTTATCTATTATATGGTAATCCTCTATTCGATTATCAATCCATTGAAGGAAGTGTCTAAGGTGGGTTATAACATTCCCAAAGGACTTGCTTCTATGGAGCGTATCGACAAGATTCTGATGGCGGAGAATACCATCAAAGAGCCGACGCACCCCAAGCATATTACCTCTTTCGAGCATCAGATAGAGTTCCGTGATGTGTCCTTCCGTTATGGTGAGACTTGGATATTGCGACATATTAATCTGATTATCCCCAAAGGCAAGACAATCGCTATTGTCGGACAGAGTGGTAGTGGAAAGTCGACAATGGTCGATCTGATTCCTCGTTATTATGACGTACAGGAAGGAGAGGTGCTGATTGACGGTTTCAACGTGAAAGACTTAGGTGTTCAAGACTTGCGGCAGTTGATTGGTAATGTCAACCAAGAGGCAATTCTCTTTAATGACTCCTTTAAGAATAATATCTCCTTTGGTGTGGACTCTGCGACAGACGAACAGATTGCCAAGGCAGCGAAGATAGCCAATGCTTATGACTTCATTATGCAGAGTGAACACCAGTTTGAGACGAATATCGGTGACCGTGGCGGCCGCTTGAGTGGCGGTCAGCGCCAGCGTGTGTCTATCGCCCGTGCCATCTTGAAGAATCCTCCTATCCTTATACTTGATGAGGCTACCTCTGCCTTGGACACAGAGAGTGAGCGACTGGTACAGGATGCGTTGGAGCGACTGATGAAGACACGTACTACCGTTGCTATCGCCCATCGTCTCTCTACCATCAAAAATGCCGATGAGATATGTGTCCTCCATGAGGGACAGATCGTGGAGCGTGGTACGCATGATGAGTTGCTGAATATGGAAGGCTATTATAAGAAACTGAATGACATGCAGAGTCTTTGAAGAATTGAAAGATTGAAGAATTGAAAGAGCGCGTTTTATATCTGTTGAAGTTCTATGTGGCAACCCTCTTTTTCTTTGTGGTTGCTAAGATAGGGTTTATGTTCTACCATTATGGAGGACATGACTTTACCTTTAGTGATATGCTGCAAGTGATTGGACATGGGTTGTCGTTAGACCTCAGCACTTCTCTTTATATTCTTATCGTACCTTTCTTGCTGGTAATTATCTCTTTGTGGATACAGATACCACGATGGGCTTATAGGATTTACTATGTTATAGCAGGTCTCCTCTTGGCATTAGCCTTTGTTGCCGACACCAGCCTGTATGAGTTCTGGCAATTTAAGTTAGATGCCTCTTGTCTGTCGTACTTGGAAACCCCTACTGAGGCAATGGCAAGTGTCAGCATCGGATATGTTGTTGTTCGTTTCTTATGTCTGGTTGTTCTTGTTGCTGCTATCTACTGGATATATGATAAACTTACCTCTTACCTCTTACCTCTTACCTCTTACCTCTTAAAAATTATCTCCTCCCTCGTTTCCCTATTGTTGGTTCCATTAATGATTATCGGTATCCGAGGTGGGCTTGACGAGTCTACAACGAATATCGGACAAGTATACTTCTCGCAGAATCAGTTTTTGAACCATTCTGCCGTCAATCCCTTCTTTTCTTTCTTTGCGTCTTTCGAGAAGACGGCAAGCAACAATGTGACCTATCACTTTATGGAGGACGAGGAGTGTGAGAAAATCATCAGCGAACTCTATAACACGCAAAGTATTGGTGTTGATACGTTGTTAACGACACAAAAGCCTAACATCATCGTGATTCTGTTAGAGAGTTGCGGAGGGCAGTTTACAGAGATTAGCGGTCGAACGGACATCACCCCGAATCTGAATCGTCTTGCAAAGGAGGGTATCTATTTCACGAATTGTCATGGGAATAGTTGGCGTACGGATCGTGGTACAGTATGTACGTGGAGTGGTTATCCGTCCTTCCCTACCATGTCTGTAATGAAAATCCCCTCCAAGTCTCGTACATTACCAAACATTGCTCGCACGTTGCAAGAAGAACGTGGTTATGATACTCATTATCTCTATGGTGGAGATATAAACTTCACCAATATGCGCAGCTATCTCGTCTCTGGTGGTTTTGCCAACTTGACATGGAAGGATGACTATACCAAAGCAGAGCAGTCGTCTGCTCAATGGGGTGTTCGTGACGATATCACCTTTGGAACGCTCTATCAGTTGACGACTACAATGCATGAGCCTTATCTGATAGGCTATTCCACCCTCAGCAGTCATGTGCCTTGGGATGTGCCCATTCACCATTTCGATGATGAGGTGTTGAATGCTTTCTATTATCTTGACCAGTGTGTTGGACAGTTTATTGAGAAACTAAGGAAGAGTGATGCCTGGGACCATACGTTGGTGGTCATGTTACCCGATCATGGCATCTTCTATCAGGGTATTGACGAATCGACTCCTCTGTTGAGTCATATCCCCATGATATGGGTGGGCGGTGCTGTCAAGGAGCCCCGACGTATAGAGCAGATTTGTAATCAGACAGACCTTCCTGCTACTTTGTTAGGACAATTAGGACTCAACCACGATGCCTATACTTTTAGTCGTGACGTGTTGAGTAAGACCTATACCCGACCTGTTGCCATCCATACTTATGATGATGGATTTACGATGATAGACTCTACGAGTTTCGTCAATTACGACTTTGTCAGTGACAGGATAGTGAAGAGTGAGGGGACAGGTTACGAGCGACTTATCCAACAGGCGAAGGCTATTTTGCAAGCAGCAACCAAAGATTTGAATGAAAGATGAAACAATGGTTTAATAAAATATATTCCCCTACATTGGCAGTCCTCTGGAATTTGCTTTTAGTCTATTTGGTCTATCAGGTAGCACGTCTAGCCTATTATTTAGAGAACACAGCCCATCTCTCTTACTCGTGGGATATCTTCCAGGGGGGATTACTCTTCGACACTTCTGCCATTCTCTATACCAACGCATTATATGTCGTAATGATGCTCTTCCCTTGGCATAGAAAGGAGAATCATACCTATCATCTGGTTTGTAAGTGGTTGTTTATGGTAGTCAATGGACTCACTTTTGCCATCAACTTAGCAGATGCTGTTTATTTCCAATATACCATGCGTCGGACGACAACGACTGTATTCCAAGAGTTTTCCAACGAGGGCAATCTGGGCAGTATCATTGGGGTTGAGTTCTTGCGACACTGGTATTTCGTCGTCCTCTTCATAGTGGTAATCGCTGCTCTATGGGTACTCTATGCCATGCCGAAGTTAGATTTCCAGAAGATACAACAGAAATGGCGATATGCTATCGTTTGTTTGCTGTCGCTCCTGCTGTTTACCCCCTTCTGTATAGCTGGTATGCGTGGTGGTTTTACAAGGGCAGTGCGACCCATCACCATCTCGAATGCCAACCAATTTACGACACGTCCGATCAATGCTGCTTTGGTGTTGAACACTCCCTTCTCGCTCATCCGCACGATAGGTAAGAGTGTCTTCGTGGTGCCAAAGTATTTCAAAAGTGTAGAGGAGATGGAACGTGTCTTTACTCCTATTCACCCTATAGTTCCTATAGATACTATAGTTCCTATAGAAAAGAAGAACGTCGTCATCCTTATCGTCGAGAGCTTTGGGCGTGAATACATCGGAGCTTTGAATAAGACTTTGGAGAATAGCCAATACAAAGGTTATACCCCTTATGTCGATGCCCTTATCAGTAAGAGTACCACCTTTCGTTATTCTTATTGTAATGGACGAAAGAGTATTGATGGTATGCCAAGTGTCTTGTCGAGCATCCCCATGTTTGTGGAACCGTTTATCTTGACTCCCTCCTCGATGAATGATTATACGGGTATTGCTGGTATCTTAGCTGCTGAGGGCTATGAGACAGCCTTCTTCCATGGGGCGCAGAATGGTTCGATGGGCTTCCAGGCTTTTGCCCAGAAGACGGGTTTCCAGAGGTATTTCGGTCGTACGGAGTATGAGGCTGCGAAGGGAACGGATGATTTCGATGGTAACTGGGCGATATGGGACGAGCCTTTCCTTCAGTTCTATGCAGAACAGATGAGTCAGATGAAGGAGCCCTTCATGACAGCGGTCTTTACAGCCTCTAGTCATCATCCGTATCATATCCCAGAGAAATATAAAGAGGTATATCCGGAAGAGGGTATCATCATGCATAAATGTGTGCGCTATACGGATATGGCTATCGGTAAGTTCTTCGAGACGGCAAGTCGTCAACCATGGTTCAAGAATACCATCTTTGTGATGACCAGCGATCATACCAATATGACGGACCATGCAGAGTACCAGACCGACCTAGGGGGCTTCTGCTCACCGATTATCATTTTCGACCCCAGCAATCCTGTGGGTGAGATGCAGGATAAGATAGCCCAGCAGATTGATATCTTACCTACTGTTCTTGGGAAACTGGGTTACTCCAAACCATACTTTGGCTTTGGAATAGATGTGTTGAATACTCCCAAGGAAGATACATGGGCTGTCAACTACCTGAATGGTGTCTACCAGTATGTGAAACATGGTTATGTACTCCAGTTTGACGGGCAGAAAACCAAGGGATTCTACTCTTTGCAGGATTCGCTCATGCAACATAACCTCCTACAAGATTCTTCACTCTCCACTCTTCACTCTTCACTTGAAAAAGAGTTGAAGGCTATCATCCAACAATACATGGAGCGGATGACACAAGACCGATTATCCCCGTCAAAGTAAATTCAGTGAATTTACTCACCAAATTCAGTGTATTTACCGACCAAATTCAGTGTATTTACTGACCAAATTCAGTGTGTTTACTGACCACCTTCCCATCAATGACCTCAAAGCGCTTGTCGAACTCCTCACGAGTGCGGCTCCAGCGGTTATGGCTCCATAGCCAATAAGCAGGCGTCCTTCGAATACTCTCTTCCAACATCTGATAGTAGATGTCTGTAATTTCATATTCTTTCATCGTCTGGGGCTTGCAGGTGATGAGTTTGAACTCCGCCTCGTAGTAGCCACGACGAATACGATGAACATCTATATAAAATATTGCATGATTCATCTTTCGAGCAATACGTTCTGTACCTGTCAGTACAGGAGTATCGTGATTTAGAAAATCTACCCAATGATGAATATTAAACCAATTGGGCTTCTGGTCTGAAATATAACCGATGACAACAGGTTGGTTTGCCTTCTTGAAATCGATAATCTTACGTAAGGTATCTGCCATTGGAATACAGAGGGCACCCATTCGCTGACGAAGTCTTAAAAATAATAGATCGAAAGCCTTATTTTGTAAAGGATGGTAGATTTGACCACACTGGGCTTTAGGATTAACCCAAAGCGGAAGTGAACTGATCCATTCCCAATTGCAATAGTGTCCCAAATAAACAGCACAAGACCATCCGCTCTCTACGATTTCATCTACCTGTTCTGTGTTTTTAAACACCATTCTTCTCTTGAGGTTCTCTTTACGGATAGTCAGTAATTTCATACTTTCCACCAAATAATCGCAAAACCATTGATAGAAGTCTTTCTCTATTTGTCGTAATTCTGGTTGGGTCTTCTCTGGGAAAGAAGACGCTAAGTTCTTTCTTACCACTTGCAAGCGATATCTGATAACATAATACAGGAGGTAGTATAACACGTCTGCAAAGAGATAATGTACCCACATGGGCAATAAGGACACCATGTAGCATAGACATAGTAAAGGACTGTATAAAACTTTCATTTGCAATGAGGTTTTAAGTGTACAAAGATAGTTATTTCATGGCTATTAAGCAAATAATTATATCAATTTTTGCCTAATTGCAAGAAAATCTGTAATTTTGCATTTATTAGTTTAAGGATATGACGAATAAGCGGAAGATATATTATATGCTGCATAGTGGAAAGAACAGCAAGATGAAGTTCTTTGCTAAAGCCTATCTGCGGCAATGTATTCCCACTTGGATAACACGTCGTTTGTTAAACTGCCATTTACAACATCTACAGAAACTTGATGACAAGGAGTATATCCTCCGTCGGGTTAACTATTATTGTAAACTGACTCCTGAAACGTTGTATAATCGGGAGATTTTTAATAGCAATGCTGTAAGTATCAAGGACCAACCTGTCATCCAACCCAAGGTTTACTATTTTGATGCCATGAATACAGCACGCTATTTCGATCAGCACTTTCGCTGGATCCTGAAAGCGGGTGATGTCGCAGACTTACAGATGCTACCTACCATTTTGAAAAGTCGTCCCATTGGGGATGAGAACTATTGCTCTGTCCTGTTGAATCTCAATAAGGTTCGTCATTTCTTGTTTGTCAACGACTCCAAGCCTTGGCGGGAGAAGCGTGACATGGCTATCTTCCGTGGGGATGTAGGCAATCCTAAAGATGGTAATGTCAAACCTAATAGAGTTACCTTTATGAATCGTTGGTACGGACACCCTCTTATAGACGCTGCCTCTATCGACCAGATAGAAGGTCATCCAGAATGGCAGCGTGAGAAACTGACGATTAACGAGCACCTCGACTATAAGTTTGTTATGTCGCTGGAGGGCAATGATGTCGCCTCCAATCTGAAATGGGTCATGTCATCCAACTCTATCGCAGTGACTCCTCGCCTTTCTTGTGAGACATGGTTTATGGAGGGGAAACTCATTCCCAACTACCACTATATAGAGGTAAAAGAGGATTTCTCTGATTTGGAGGAACGGTTGACCTACTATATCCAGCATCCTGAGGAAGCGGAAGCAATCATCCGGCATGCCCATGAGTATGTCGCTCAGTTTATGGATAAGAAGCGTGAGAAACTCATCTCTCTGTTGGTCCTCAAAAAATATTTTGATATTACCAATGCAACTCTATGATATTTGCCAGAGATAAGTCGCAGATGTGCAACAACCTGTTGCAGTATGCCCATGTATATGCGTGGGGAAGAGAGCATGGACGTAAGGTCATCTCCATGCGTTTCAGTTATAAGTACCAATACTTCCATATCTGTCACACCAACCTCACAGGTTTTGGCTGGTATCTCCTTGCTAAGTATATGGCAGCCCTTAAGTTGTTACCTACGGCAAGTTTCAAATATAAGAACTGTGACCGTGAGGCTTTGGAGCGTAAAATGCTGAAACATCGCCATATCGTGGTCAGCGGATGGTTTGTACGTTACTACGACCTCTTCTTGAAGTATCGCGATGAGATTGTCGATTTATTCACATTGGATGAGCAGTATACAGCCCCTGTAAAATCGAAAATGCAGGAGGCAGAAAAACGCTCACCTCTCACCTCTCACCTCTCACCTCTCAGACTGGGTGTCCACATCCGTCGTGGTGACTATGCGCAGTGGCGTGATGGACAATTCTATTTCGACAATGATGTCTATGTAGCACATATCAATCGTTTTGCAGAGATGTATCCAGACAGGGATCTTCATGTCTATCTCTCGACGAACGACAGTAAGGTGACGGCAACAGCCTATCAACAACTATGTCCAAAGGTGGCTGTACATCATCTGCAGGGCAGTGCGCCAGAGGATTTGTTCATGCTCTCTGAGTGTGACTATCTGATTGGTCCTCCCAGCACCTTCTCTTTGGTGGCAGCCATGTATCGTGACATCCCCCTTTATCGTATGGATACTGCCGATGCCGCACAGATGACGGACGAGGGTTTTAAGCGCTTTGCCTATTGGTTTCAGAATATGGTTTGATAAAAAGATGGCATAAATATGATAATCACAAAAACACCATTCCGAATGTCTTTCTTTGGCGGGGGAACAGACATCCCGTCTTTCTTCAATGAATATGGCGGTTCTGTCATATCTACAACCTTCGACAAGTATTGCTATGTCAATGTGAGGCACCTACCTCCGTTCATGCCCTATTATTCGGAATTGGTATATAGCAGGTTTGAGAGAGTGAAGGCGATAGATGAGATAGAGCATCCTGCCATACGTGAAGCGATGAGAATGCTTGACATCCATGAAATCCGTCTTACTTATGAAGGAGACCTGCCGGCAAGAACGGGATTAGGAACGAGTAGCACTTTTGCTGTTGGAATGCTCAATGCTTTTTATGCTTTGAAAGGGAAGTATGTAGGGAAAAGGAAACTGGCGGAAGATGCTATTTATC
>CALFUF010000188.1 GCA_937916405.1 uncultured Prevotella sp. | reverse complement strand
GGACCATAGCGGTCCGAACCATGCGGAGCGGCTGGGGTCGATGGTCGACGAGGCATTATCATTCACAGATAGTCATGCGATTCCCTTCGATGCCGTTGCCGTGAGCTGCGGTCCTGGCTCTTATACAGGACTGCGTATCGGTGTGTCGATGGCAAAGGGGGTCTGCTATGGACGTAACCTGCAATTGATTGGAGTACCGACCCTCGAACTGCTCTGCGTCCCTGTCTTGTTGGGACATGAGGAGATTGAGGAGAATGCCCTGCTCTGTCCGATGCTCGACGCACGACGGATGGAGGTGTATGCCGCCCTGTACGACCGTGCCCTGAGAGAGGTGCGTCCTGTGGGAGCCGATGTGGTGACGGCAGAGACCTATAAGGAATGGCTCGACGAGCGTCCTGTCTATTTCTTCGGCAATGGTGCCAAGAAATGTATGGAGACTATCAACCATCCCAAAGCCCACTATATCGACGGCATTGAGCCTATCGCCAAGTGGATGCAGCCCCTCGCCGAGAAGCGGTTGCTGAACGGACAGACAGAGGATGTCGCCTATTTCGTGCCATTCTACCTGAAAGATTTCGTAGCCATCAAACCTCGCAACCCCCTAAGTTAGGGGGACAGGGGGTCTGAACAAGCGCAGCCCCTTACGCGACAAGAACATATAATAACTAATGGCGTCTGATTTCCGCTTGTTCAGACCCCCAACCCCTAACTTAGGGGGGTGTAATTATGAATATAGAAGGATTAGACTACAACACGCAACGGGAGAAGTTGCTGATGCCTGAGTATGGGCGTGAGATACAGAAGATGGTCGACCACGCCGTCAGTCTTCCCACCAAGGAGGAGCGACAGCTTTGCGCAGAGACTATCATCCGACTGATGGAGAGCAAGAACCCACAGGTGCAGGATAGTGCGAATGCCGAGCAGGCACTTTGGGACCATCTCTACCTGATGAGTCGCAAGCAACTGGATATCGACTGGCCCTTTGATGTGAGCGAGGCAGAGAAAATCCTGTCGAAGCCCGAGCCTCTGGAACACCCCACCGGTGGTGCCCGTATGCGCCATTACGGCAGACTGATAGAGGAACTGTTCGAGAAGTTGAAGACCATGCCCGAGGGAGAGGAGCGTGACGAGCTGGTACGTCTGACCGCAAACCAGATGAAGCGTAACCTTGCCGCATGGGGTCATGGCTCTATGGACGACGAGAAGGTTGCTGATGACATTGCCCGATTCACTGACGGGAAAATACAAATTGACTTGTCGAGTTTCCGCTTTGAGAGTATAGCACCTAAGAGTAACGGCAAAAAAAAGAAGTAAATGGCATCATTCCAGATAGAAGGTGGACATCTGCTCAGTGGTACGATCATACCACAGGGGGCGAAGAACGAGGCTTTGCAGGTTATCTGTGCCACGTTGCTCACCAGTGAGAAAGTGACCATCCAAAATATCCCGGACATCCGCGATGTCAACAACCTCATCCAACTGCTGAAAGATATCAGCGTGAAGGTTGAACACCCCTCAGCCAACACTTTCACTTTCCAAGCTGACCAACTCGACTTGGAGTACTTGCAGAGTGATGAGTTTGTCAACAAATGCGCTCAGCTACGCGGCTCCGTTATGATGATTGGTCCACTGCTGGCTCGTATGGGTAAAGCTGTCATCACCAAACCTGGTGGTGACAAGATAGGACGCCGCCGACTGGACACGCATTTCCTGGGTTTTGAGAAACTGGGAGCCAAATTCCATCATGTAGAAGACCGTAATGTCTACGAAATAAAAGCCTCCCCTAAGCAGGGGAGGTTGGTAGGGTCTTATATGCTGCTTGACGAAGCTTCCGTGACAGGTACGGCAAATATTATTATGGCAGCCGTCTTCGCACAGGGTACGACGATGATCTATAATGCGGCTTGTGAGCCTTACGTACAACAACTCTGCCACATGCTGAACCACATGGGTGCTAATATCAGCGGGATAGGTAGCAACCTACTCACCATTGTTGGTGTGGACCAGTTGCATGGTACCAAGCATCGTCTGTTGCCCGACATGATTGAGGTCGGCTCTTTCATCGGTATGGCTGCCATGGTGGGGGATGGTGTACGTATCAAAGACGTATCCCTGAAAGACCTTGGCATCATCCCTGATGCCTTCCGCCGCCTGGGTGTGAAGGTAGAGGCTGATGGTGACGACCTTTATATCCCTAGGCAGAAGCACTATGTGGTCGACTCGTTTATCGACGGTACCATTATGACACTTGCCGATGCACCATGGCCAGGACTAACCCCTGACTTGCTCAGTGTACTGATCGTGGTAGCGACACAGGCTCGCGGTTCCGTGCTGTTCCACCAGAAGATGTTCGAGAGCCGTCTGTTCTTTGTCGACCGCCTCATCGACATGGGGGCGCAGATCATTCTCTGCGATCCCCATCGTGCCGTTGTTGTAGGACATGACCGCAAGCTGACCTTACGTGCCAGCAGAATGTCCAGTCCTGATATCCGCGCAGGTATCGCTCTGCTAATTGCCGCCATGAGTGCCAATGGTACGAGTACCATCAGTAATATTGAGCAGATAGATCGCGGTTATGAACATATCGAGGACCGTCTGAATGCCTTAGGAGCATGTATTAAGAGAGTATGATCAGACAAGAGGAAGTATATAAGATAGGAAGACTCGGAAAGGCGCATGGCATCAAGGGGGAAGTATCGTTCCAAATTGACGATGATGTCTTCGACCGTACCGATGCAGAATACCTTATCCTGAGCATAGACGGCATCCTCGTACCCTTCTTCATGGAAGAATACCGTTTCCGCTCTGACTCCCTCGCCCTTGTGAAGTTCTGCGACATAGACACACAAGAACGTGCCTCTGAACTCACTGGTTGTGATGTCTTCTTCCCTCGTGCCCTTGCCGAGGAGGACGACACCCCCACCCTCACCAGTCTGGTAGGCTTCGACATAATAGAAGCTAAGGGAGACAAGAAGGTAGGTACCATCGCCGCTATTGATGACAGCACTGCCAATGTGCTGTTTGAATTGGAGGACGGACAACTGATTCCTGCCTCTGGCGACCTTATCACGGATATCAATACCAAGGAAAGAACAATAAAAATGGAAATCCCTGACGGATTATTAGAACTATGAAGAAAAGACAAATAGCTATCCTGGGCTCTACGGGGTCAATCGGCACACAAGCACTTCAGGTCATCGAGGAACACTCAGATCTCTATGAGGTATATTGCCTAACGGCTAATAATAAGGTAGAACTACTTGCACAACAGGCGCACCAGTTCAAACCTGCCGCCATCGTCATTGCCAACGAGACACGTTACAACGAGCTCAAACGGCTGATGGACGACCTACCCGACGTGAAAGTATATGCAGGACAAAAGGCTCTCGACGAAATCGTGGAGGCTGGTCCTATCGATATGGTATTGACTGCTATGGTAGGATTCGCAGGACTCTCTCCAACCATTCACGCCATCAAGGCTCGTAAGGCGATTGCCCTTGCCAACAAAGAGACACTGGTGGTCGCTGGTGAGTTGATACAGGACCTCGCAACCCAATATCATGCACCCATCCTGCCTGTGGATAGTGAGCACTCCGCTATCTTCCAGAGTCTGGTCGGTGAGGACCATAACCCCATCGAGAAAATCCTGCTCACAGCAAGTGGCGGTCCTTTCCGTAATATGTCGATGGAGCAGATTGCCAAAGTGACGAAGGATGATGCCCTACGCCATCCGACATGGGACATGGGTGCGAAGATCACGATTGACTCTGCCTCAATGATGAACAAGGGATTCGAGGTGATAGAGGCGAAATGGCTCTTTGGCGTGAAAGCCTCGCAGATACAGGTATTGGTACACCCACAGAGTATCGTGCATAGTGCTGTCCAGTTCCAAGACGGTGCCATTAAGGCACAACTCGGTGTTCCTGACATGCGATTGCCTATCCAGTATGCCTTCTCTTATCCTAAGCGACTGACCCTCTCTGGGGAGCGTCTCGACCTCTTCGCAGCCCAGAAACTGGAGTTCTTCGAGCCCGATGTGAAGAAATTCCGCTGTCTTGCCCTCGCTTTTGAGGCGATCCAGCGCGGTGGTAACATGCCGTGCATCGTGAATGCTGCCAACGAGATTGTGAACCGCGGATTCTTAGAGGATAAGTGTAGTTTCCTGCAAATGAGCGACATCATCGCTGAGACGATGGTAAGATGCACCTACGATGCCAACCCGACATACGAGACCTATGTCGCTACCGATGCGGAGGCACGACAGATTGCCACAGAGTTAATGAAATAGATACTTGCAACTATTTCAAAGTATATAACGTCTAAAAGAAAAATAGTAAATAATAATGGAAGTATTTTTAATCAGAGTATTACAATTCATTCTTGCCATCTCTTTGCTGGTATTACTGCATGAGGGCGGGCATTTCTTCTTCGCCAAACTCTTTGGAGTAAGAGTGGAGAAATTCTATATCTTCTTCGATTGGAAGTTCAGTCTGTTTAAGTTCAAACCCAAGAACAGTGATACCGAATACGGAATCGGCTGGTTACCACTGGGCGGATACTGTAAGATAGCCGGTATGATTGACGAGAGTTTCGACACAGAGCAGATGAAACAACCTGCACAGCCATGGGAGTTCCGTACAAAACCAGCATGGCAGCGCCTGCTGATCATGATTGGTGGTGTGCTGGTCAATTTCCTACTCGCCTTGTTTATCTACTCCATGATTCTGTTTTACTGGGGAGATACCTATATTCCTGTGAAGGACATGACACTGGGTATGAAGTTCAACCAAGAGGCAAAGTCGTATGGTTTTAAAGATGGTGATATACTAATTGGCACAGAGAAGAATGCTTTCAAGGACTTCTCTGCCGACCTTTATCGTGACATTGCCGAGGCTAAGCGTGTGGACATTATCCGTGACGGTAAGAAGATGAGTATCAATCTGCCTGGCAACCTCAACCTGCTTGGAATGTTGAAGGCTGATCCCTCATTTGTTCGTCCGTTCATTCCTGCCAAGGTTGACAGCGTCGTTCCTGGTACACCTGCTGAGAAGATCGGCATGAAGGCTGGTGATAAGATTCTCGCCATGAACGACAGTCCTGTAGATTCATATAATGAGTTTATCGACCTGCTGGGGCGTCGGCAGGACTTGTTGGATACAGCCACATCACCTGCCGACAGCCTGAAGGCACGTACCGTTACCATCGTCTTTGGCAATGAGTCTAAGACGGATACGGCTACAGTACAACTCACTCCTGACCTGAAACTGGGCTTTGTGGTAAGTAGCATCGCTGGGCTCTACCAACCCATCACTAAGGAATACGGATTCTTCGAGAGCATTCCCGCAGGAATCAAGTATGGTTGGAACGTACTTGCCTCTTATGTTGACGACCTGAAATACGTCTTCACTGCCGACGGCGCTAAGTCGCTTGGTGGTTTTGGAGCGATCGGCAGTCTCTTCCCTCCGATGTGGGACTGGTATATGTTCTGGAAGATGACCGCATTCCTCAGTATCATTCTCGCCTTCATGAACATCCTGCCCATCCCTGCCCTGGACGGTGGACATGTTCTCTTCCTGCTCTACGAGATGATTACCCGTCGCAAGCCCTCCGAGGAGTTTATGATCCGTGCGGAATATGTCGGCTTCGGCATCCTCATCCTGCTAATGGTGGTTGCCAACCTCAATGACATCCTTCGCTGGTTGGGCTATCTATAAACTATAGTCACTATAATAATATAATAAGGTACGCGTAAAGGATTAGATGAGTTAAATAATATTAAATCTTTAGCTTATCTAGTTTCTTGTTTTCATCATTCAAGAGAAAAGCCGTACCTTTGCAGTCCGATTATTGGGGAGAGACTTAGAATCCCCGTGAGCCGTGTGTAAATAGTGGTGTCTTTGGCCGGGCATTGCGGTTTGTGAATCATGGTTCAGCCGAAAGGCACAGACGTTAGACTGCTGCGGAGCGTTAGACTCTCTGCCGTAGTGTTGTTTGTGTGTAAGAGAAAAGTATAAATGTTTTTTAGTAGTAAAATTTAAAAGTAAAAATGGACACTTTAAGTTACAAGACCATTTCCGTATCAAAGGAAGCTGCCCGTGAGCAGAAGGAATGGGTGGTTATCGACGCTACCGATCAGGTAGTAGGCCGCCTTGCTTCTAAGGTTGCGAAACTGATTCGCGGAAAGTACAAGCCAAACTTCACTCCTAACCAGGATTGTGGAGACAATGTAATCATCATTAATGCCGCTAAGGTGAAATTCACTGGCAAGAAAGAGACTGACAAGGTATACACCCGTTATACTGGTTATCCCGGTGGTCAGCGTTTCAGCACTCCCGCTGAGCTCCGTAAGACTCCTTATGGTGTAGAGCGTTTCCTGAAGCACGCTGTGAAGGGCATGCTGCCAAAAGGCCCTCTGGGACGCAGCCTGCTCGACAACCTCTATATTTATGAGGGAACTGAGCACAAGCACGAGGCTCAGAAACCAAAAGCAATTGATATTAACCAGTATAAATAATAAGATAGAAAATGGAAGTAATTAATGCAATCGGTCGTCGTAAGAGCTCTGTAGCTCGCGTATACCTGAGCGAAGGCACAGGCAAGATCACGATCAACAAGAAGGATTTAACCGAGTATTTCCCTTCAGCTATCCTGCAGTACGTGGTTAAGCAGCCGCTGAACCTGCTCGAGGTGGCTGAGAAATATGACATCAAGGCAAACCTGGACGGTGGTGGTTTCACTGGTCAGAGCCAGGCACTCCGCCTTGCCATTGCCCGTGCTTTGGTAAAGGTGAATGCCGAGGACAAGAAGACCCTGAAGGTACAAGGTTTCCTCACCCGCGACTCTCGTGAGGTTGAGCGTAAGAAGCCAGGTCAGCCCAAGG
>CALFUF010000187.1 GCA_937916405.1 uncultured Prevotella sp. | reverse complement strand
TATCCTTTAGGGGGTATAACCTTTATCGGAAACGAGGTAAAGTCCTAAGGAAAGCGATGTAAAACTATAAGAGGTAAGAGGTGAGTGGTGAGAGGTGAGAATGTAAACATTCCTTATTGGGGACAGAGAATTATACGGGAAGGCTCTGAATCATCTAAAAGTTTTTTCTCATTCAAACAAGAACCTCACAGTCTCTTCAAACTCTTCAATTGCCGTCTTCAACTTGGGATTATCCTTCCTTACAATAATTGCCATAAAGTTCATCTGTCCATCCATCATACCTTGGGCAGTACGGATAACATATTGATGACGTAATTCATACATGTTAAACCAACGGACAAAAAGACGATTTCGGACAGCCTGCTTTTTATTAGCCCTAATACTTATCTCATAGTCTACCCCATAATCTGTATGGAAATAGTACAAATGGGGAAGTCCTTCTATCTGAACAACAGGATAGGGAGCTTTACGATTGACACTTTCTATGTTTAGTTGATTCATAAGTTATAAAAAGAATAATTAACGGGAAAAGGTGTTTAGATAAGTCCAGCCTGCCTTCTCTCTGAATATAATTTCAACCTGCTAATAGCAGCCTCATTCTCTTCACGTTTCTGTCGCATAAACTCTCTGAAAGCCTTGCGAACATCATCTCGATTTCTTCTTTTTGCTGTTTCCATAAACTTAATATTAATTATCGGATGCAAAAATAAGCATTTTATTCGATTTCTGCAAGGATTATGCCGTTTTTCTGCAAACTCGAGTCAGTACTTACATAGAAGACAGGACAAACAACACAAGAATCATCTAAAAAGCTATCGGGACCACAGCCTGCACTGTAGTCCCGATAGCTTATTATTCAAGTGGATCGGTTAGAGTCCCCGAATTTTCCGAACCGTCCCCAAATTTTCGTCCCAAAATTTTCTTAGGGTTCTGCAGGAATAGCAATCTCTGAATTATCCCAATCATCAACAGTTACTTGTACAAACTTAATCTCTGCGCCATAAAGAACTGGGTCAAGAGCAGTATCATCGCCTTTGTCATTCTTCTCCCAATAACCACCATCAGCAAGATCAATAGTATAAATATATTTCTTACCAGGTAACCATGTGAATGCCACTGGCCATATAGCCCATTTGCCGTCTGCAGAAGCATCTGCAATAATTGTACCATTAGTATTCGGAGTTCCAACGACAGTACCATCATCCAAAGAGTCATTGTTACGGATAATCATCTTCACGGCAATATAGGTTTTTCCAGACTCCAATGCATCACCAACATTAGATCCTGTATATGCCCCAACCCCTGTTGTTGTCTGAGGAACCAAAATCATACAAATATTCTCGTTCACCGTATTGGAAGCCGTACCGGCATCCTGCAAATAAACTGCTGTAGAAGTGCCTGCCGCAATTTGATTCGTATTTTCAGGAGTAACGGTATACGTATGGTCATAGGTCGTGTTATTTGTCCACTCACTGTTCAGAGTTGTACCAGAGTTTGCAGGTTCAGTGTTATTTCCGTCAGTGCTAGTATTAGATGCCTTAGTATATGTATAAGTAGCACTATTATCAACATTCACAATTTTGAATGCTTTAACGTCAATCTTCAAATTAGAATTTGTGTTCTTAAACAGAACAACAACTTTAGACTCAGCATGACGGAAATTGAGTGGAATACCATCGGCACCATAAGTTTTGTCAGGTGAAGATGCTGAACTATTATAAGGATCTGAGGCAAGATATTGACCTGCCTTAGACTTGCCATTTGTATTAGCGACAACCAAATCCACCTGCTCATTAACATTATCACTAGGAGTTACTACAAAAGATAGCGTCTCAGTAGTAGAATGAGTGTACTGAGTTGAAGTTGCTGGTGCATATGCATAAAAATCCAGACTACCAGATGCAGGCCAATAATGCTTAGCCGTAGAATTAAAGGTGTTTCCAGATTTTGTGAACTCGTCCTCTGCGAAGTAGGTTGAAGTACCATCAGAACTCAGTTTGGCATAAGCCTTGAAAGAAGTGATAGTAGAAGTCGTGATATCGGCTGCACGCATCTGTCCTCCCACATTGGCCCTGAAGCTAATGGCATTAGACTCAGCGAGTGTCTCGTTGACCGCTATCGTCTCGTCATTTGTACAAGCGGCGAAGCCTAAGGCTGCCACTGCAAGGATTAATAAATTGTTCTTTTTCATCATTTTAGAGTTTTTGTTATTATTACATTCTTATTCTCTTGAAATATATTGTGTAGTAGTTGTTTTCTATCACATTCCCACGTCAATCTCGATGCCCTGCCAGCCATCGACGGTGGGCTGGAATCCAGAGCCGTTGACTATCGGTTTGGGGAGCGGCAACTCATCGAGGGTGATGACAATCTCCTCCGCTTCCTCCGGGTTTTGCGACCAGTCGTGCATCTGGCTCGTCACATCCTGTGTGTAGTACCACTTGCTGTCGTCAGCGAGGACGGCATACACCGTAAGCATGTGCTGTTTATACTCCCCCTGATGTGCCCTCGGACAATGTCCGAAGATACGGACGTGCATCTCTATCGTCGTCTCATCAATGACAGCCCCCGTGAACGTCTCCGTCACCATATTATCACCCAGCTCACCCGATACCATATAGACAGAAGCCGCAAGTCCTGAGAGAGCCCCACCGAGCTGTCCTGTGTACTTCAGGTTCGGCACGTTACGGATGACGATTGTCACCTCCTTGGTACGCATGACTGGCTGCATGACAAGCCGTTGAGAGTCATTACCCTTCAGCGTGAACGTCTCAGTCCCGACCCCACACAACGGGTCAGGCTCCAGAATGACAGGCTCATCCTCCGTACCCGCTGCCCTCGGCATACTGACACCACGTGTAAACGATGACATCTGAGTACCCTCCTCCACACTGGACAGACGAGTATACGCCTCCAGTAACGCAGGATTGTCCATGCCCTGATAACGTATCGCCTCCGTGTCATAGTTGTAAGCTACCGCACGATAGTCGGAATTAATCAGTCGTGCCGTGCCACCCTCATGACCTACGAAGTCATAACGCTCCGGCTCACTGGTCGTCAGGTCAGCCTTGTAGAACAGTACCGTCATCCCAGAGGGTTGCATCTGCGGAGCCTCCTGCCAGTCGAAAGCCACTTGGAGATCCGTCACATGGCTGTGGTCATAGCACAGGTCACGCAGGTCTGCATCACATGAGCAGAGCATCATAGCACAGCATACCGCTGCCATCAACCTACAGCGACTCATCGTGAGCCTCCCTTCTGCATCTTAGGGCATCCGCCGCAGACATGCCATACCAGCGACACCTCCAGCCGGGTAGGTCCCACATAGTGGCGCACCTTGTCGGCAGTCCATACATTATGGCGGTACTGGTCGTCGCTGACCTCATACTTCTTGTACTTACCCCCGACATAACCCAGTCCGATGACAAAGTCGAAACTGAAGTAACGGCTGACGGGCAGTGAGTAGCCACAGGTGACACCTGCGCCCCAGTTAATCTTCGCCTGCTCGCCCTTGCCTCCGAAGAGGAAGTCGTAGCGGTAGAGTGCCAGATAAGGACCGACATGCAGTCCCTGCCATACGGGCTGGTCCGTCTTCTTTGTCCAATAATTCAACGAGATATCCGCCGTCGTCACATGCACCTGATCTTTCAAGAACCACGTGTCGCCCCACTTATAGGTAGCGGTGGCAGCCACGGACCATCTTCTTCCCACCTCTAACTCAGCCCCAAGCGACGGTGCCACCACTGCGTCATACGCCAAATTGGTCTTAACCGCCAGGTCACAGGACTTGATACGAGACTGTGCCCCACTGGACACTGGGACGAACAACCAACAGAAAAAGACGGCAGCGAGAAATCTTACTGCCTTCACAAAGGGATGCATCACCGCTTCTGTGTCCGAAAACACTTCATTCTCCATTGCCTAATCAGTAGTTGTTCGGGGGCAAATATATATAAATAAAGTATTAATTACCAAATATTTAACGAAAAAATGGCTCAGTTGCAATAGTCCGTGGATGACCTGACACACCGCCTACCCAAATAACA
>CALFUF010000186.1 GCA_937916405.1 uncultured Prevotella sp. | reverse complement strand
GGGGCGTACTCGAACTGCTGCTCCAGAAGAACGGACTGAAGCGTAAGGAACTCGTTGATTTTCTGCTCGGCGTTTGGATGGCTGGCAAGGTGAGCGAACTCACAGAAGAAGAAAAGGCACAATTCCCCAATCTGGCTTTCTGAACGATGACGAAACAAGCCCTTTCTTTTAATCCCAATCACATCTTTGTAGACACCAACGTACTGGTTGGCGGCTACAGTGGCGATGCAAGGTTCCAAAAGGACGACGACTGTCTGCGTTACCTGTTTTCGCTGACAGGCAAGCGGCTCTACATCTCTTCGCTCAGCGTGGCACAACTGATTTCGGTCTATCAGAAGAAGAAGTCTAATGAGGAAATCACCCAAGTAGTGCGCGACCTGCAGCACCGTTTCAACATCATCGACTTTACCGCCAAGGACATCGATGCGGCTCTCAAGGAAACTGGGGCTGACATTGAGGACAATGTGCAGTTCGTCCTGGCAAAAAAGCAGAAATGCTATATCGTTGTGACCAACAACTACAAGGATTACCGTTTCTTGCAGGGCATTGAAGTGCTGCGCCCCGCCAAGGTAAGGAAGATACCTCAGTAATCCCATCCTCCATTATTCGCAAACCACCACCCACACTAAAACCGAGAGAGACCAGAAAATCGGGGACTCTCACTGATTCGCTTTCCTGTCCAAATATTTTGTAGTTAAATTATTATATGAATATGGAGCAAATATCAGACAAATCTCCCGAATCACGGGAGTCAGTTACGGAGTAATCTACAGGGCGAAAGTGGATCAATAAGTCCCCGATTTTCTATTAAATAAATTATCTTTATTTTGACTTTTCTTCCAAAATCAACTGCTCAATAATTGGCTTTATCGCAGGAATGTCCGTGATAATGGTTTCCCATAATTGGTCGGGGCGGATCTTATAATAACCATGCACTAGGACGTGGCGCATTCGCTCTATATCTGCCCAGTTCAACACAGGATGAGTGTCACGAAAAAGATGGGCTCACATCAATGGCTTCAATCATGTGATTAAGCCGTTCAATATCTCTAACCTCTTCTCTCATAGATTAATTTTTTGTCACGATTGGCTGATTCTACGGCAAAAGGCAGCAAGCAGCCGTCTTCTATCAAGTCAATACGTCGACCTGTGCTTTTCTCCAACTCGCCCATCATGTGCGAGATGGTAAGCAGGGAAATGCGTGCTCCCTTTTCATACTCAACAAGTATGTCCACATCAGAATCTGCAGTTTCCTCACCTCTGGCGAAGGAACCGAAAAGCCAAGCCTTCACGACGGGTTGTGTCTTGAAGTATTCGGCTATTTGTTGTGTCATTGCCTGTGTACTCATATTGTTGACATTAATAGTTTCCGCAGGCAAAGATAATAATTTAATCTTACTCTACAAAGAAAAAAATAAAAAAAGCGAGTCAAAAAACGTGGACGGTTCTCAGTGATCCACTTTCCTGTCCAAATATTTTTTCTATTGAAAGAAAAGTCGTACCTTTGTGGTAATAATCTCAGTGGATCACTGAGAATCCCCGATTTTCTCGTGTCGTTACTCTGACAGCCGTATGATAGCCAAATCTCTGTTTTCTTGTGAAGTTCGGTACTCTTTCTGCTTTTTTCGCCAATAAGTGCGTGGGAAGTTGAATCTTTTTTGTAATTTTGCAGCTCGTAACAATACACTGTCAGATATGACCTTGAGAAAAAAGAATCTATGGATATTAACCGCTATTCTGATTAGCGGTCTGTTGGTAACCTCGTGTGCAAGAGAAGACGACATCACTGACACCAATGGACAAGACGACGGAGGTATGAACATCGTGGAGCAAACCGACTTTGCCGAGTACATCAACCAGAATGTCTATGTGGGCGATGACTTCTATGAGTATGCCGTAGGTAAATGGCTGGAAAACAATTCGTTGAAGCAAGATCAGAGATGGATCGGCACCATGAGCACACAGGAAGAGTACATGAAGCAATTCATCTGTACTGTCTGCGGTCCCGACACTAAGGATGATGTGATGAGACGTCTGTGCGACACATACCATAAGACGGGCTTCGAGAATGACCAGAAAGTGCTGAAGGCTAAACTCGACCAGGTAGACGCTGTGGATACGAAGGAGAATATGTGGACATTGATGGCACAGTTCATCAACGAGGGCTATACGATCCCTGTAAGCCTATTGTGCGATAACCAGTTGCGTACTGTCAATGTCTCTTTAGATTTCCCTGAATCGCTGCAGGAGTTTTCTGCCACGGGTAAGACACTCATGGCATACGCCGGCATGACCGAGGAGGACACGGTGAAGGTGATGAACGTGATAAAGGACTGGAAGGACATGCTCGTCAAAGAGAAAATAATAAAAAATCGCCTGTCGGGAAATACGCACCGCTACACCATGTCGCGTAAAGAACTCTTCAATCTGAACACGTTGGCACGTCGTGCTGGCAGTACCAACTCCATGGCAGCTATTCTGAATGCTCTCCAACTCGAAGACACTGAAAAGATAAGTGCCGACAAGAAATTTATTGCTGTAGGCAACTACCTGGACAAATTGACACTCGACGAGTTGAAGTGGTTCAGCAAGTATAACATCATCAATCGTGACTACCTCTTCATGGTAGCCCCGGCAGACTATCAGGACGACATGGTGGAAGGTATAGGGGTCACTGAAGTGCTGACGAATCTGGTAAATTACCCATTCAGTCCGGTTAGCATCCGCCTTAGCGGACTATATAACAAGACTATCCCTGTCGCCAACCGCGACGCAGTGACGAAGATGTGCGAGGAGTTTCGTACTACCTTCAAGGAGCGCATCAACTCCCGCGAGTGGATGAGCGAAGCCACCAAACAGAAAGCCATCGAGAAACTGGAGGCAATGCAGATATACGTTGGCTGGCCTGATGACGACACAAAACGTGCAGACTGGGAGGTGCAGGTGCCACAGACCGACAAGGCTACGTCGACGACCTATCTCGACATCTGCGACCTGTTCAAGCAGCGAACCGCTATCATCCGTAATAAGAAGGGGCAGAAGAGTCTGGCGGAACAGTTCTATGCCAACGAAATCTATTCATCCTCATACACTGCCAATGCCTTCTACTCGCCTGAAAGTAACTCAGCGTTTATCCTGGCTATCAACCTCGTAGCACCCATCTACGACCCCACCAAGAGCGATGCTTATAACTACGCCGTACTGGGGGCCAGCACTATCGGACATGAGATGACCCATGGATTCGACAGTGATGGCTCTTTATATAGTAAGGATGGAAAGAAGGAAAACTGGTGGACGGCACAAGACAAACAACAGTTCGAAGCACTTCAGAAGAAGATGATAGACAACTTCAATGCCTTTACCTACGGACCCGGCTATCAGTGTGACGGGAAGAATACACTGGCAGAGAACATTGCCGACTTGGGAGGACTCTATATCAGCTACGACACTTATCTGAAGCGGCTGAAGGAGAAGGGCATCAGCGAGGGTGCTGAATTCCAACGCCTGTGCCGTGAGTTTTTCCGTGCCTTTGGGTATGCCTGGATGGCGAAGATGAGCGAGAAAGGCTGGAAGAAATACTTGAAGGACGTGCACTCCGCTCCCTGTCTGCGTGTCAATGGAAACGTCTACCTGATGGATGCCTTCTACGACGCGTTCCAAACCGAGAGCGGCAAGCTGTACAAGGCTCCTGATCAGCGTATCGAAATCTGGTGAAATGTTTTTCTGCAAACAGAATTACATCTTGGAAAGAAACAAATGAATGCATGAATACGAGAAAGACAAAGAAAAGAAAAACTCAAAATTCTTTTGGTTTTCTTCTCACTTAATCGTACCTTTGCAAATGATAAAGATAGAAAAGAATGGATATTAAGACTGCTGAATTTACCCTGAGTGCCCCGATGGTAAGCATGTGTCCTAAGGACACAAAACCCGAATATGCCTTTATAGGACGTTCTAATGTGGGGAAGTCGAGTTTGATTAATATGCTGACCAACAATAAGAAACTTGCCAAAACTTCAGCGACTCCAGGTAAGACCTTACTGATAAACCATTTTATTATTAATAGGGAGTGGTATCTGGTAGACCTCCCAGGTTATGGCTTCGCCAAACGGTCAAAGAAGGAGGTGGCACGGCTCGACCAGATGATCCGGGGCTATATCCTGCAGCGGGAGCAGCTGGTGAATGTCTTTGTGTTGGTGGATATCCGTTTAGAGCCCCAACAGATAGACTTGGAGTTCATCGACTGGCTCGGTCAGTCAAGTGTCCCTTTCGCCATCGTCTTTACCAAAGCGGATAAGTTGTCGGCAAACAAAGCAAACCAGAGTGTGGAGACTTATAAGAAGAAACTGTTAGAGACGTGGGAGGAGCTGCCTCCGATGTTCCTGACATCTGCCGAGAAGAAACAGGGTAGGGACGAGGTTCTTGACTATATCGGACAAATCAATAAAGATTTGAAGGGTTGAAATGATACAACAATATCCATCACAGTTACTGGAAAAGGCTGTACAGGAGTTCTCCCGACTGCCAGGCATCGGAAGGAAGACCGCCTTACGACTGGTTCTTTACCAACTGCGGCAGACTCCCGAGGAGGTGCAGTCTTTTGTAGAGGCGATAGCCAAAATGAAACAGGAGGTGCACTACTGTCGTCGCTGCCATAATATCAGCGATTCTGATATGTGTCCGATCTGTGCGGATCATCATCGTGACGCATCAACCATTTGCGTGGTGGAGAATATCCAGGATGTGATGGCGGTGGAGAATACGCAACAGTATACCGGACTATATCATGTGTTGGGTGGAGTTATCTCACCCATGGACGGGATAGGACCTGCCGACTTGGAGATTGACTCTCTGGTGGAGAGGGTTGCCAATGAGGATATCAAGGAAGTGATACTCGCCCTTAGCTCGACGATGGAGGGGGATACCACCAATTTCTATATCTTCCGTAAGCTCGCCTCCTATGACGTGAAGTTAAGTGTCATCGCACGAGGAATCGCTGTCGGTGATGAGTTGGAATATGCGGATGAGGTGACACTAGGTCGCTCTATCCTTAATAGAACACCTTTTGAGGGGAAATAAAGCATGAGAAGATGAAACAGACACGTAATATATTAATGTGTGTATTTGTATGGGCTTTGGTCCTTACGGCACTCATCGTCTTGGTTTTCGAGACGGGACTCTTGGAACAAGGAACGGCAATAGGAGATTCCCAGATAGAATTTATCATTACTATTGTGATGGAGTTATTGA
>CALFUF010000185.1 GCA_937916405.1 uncultured Prevotella sp. | reverse complement strand
CCATATTCACTACCTCGGCAAGTTCTTTCCAGTCACCATTGCGCATACTCTGTCCCTCATTCATATATTGTTTGACACGCAGGTATACAGGTGAGGAGAAAATCGTGTTCACATCGTGCTCCCGTTGCTCAATCACCGCCATCTTCTGCATGGCATGGATATTGTCGAGTCGGCTCTGCAACAGCTGGATCTTACGTCTGTGGTATTGTATCGTCACCACGAATAAGGTGATGTAAATAACCGCACAGATGACGAGCAGGAATATTTCACGGTTGGTGAGTATCATATCGCTTTACGTTTTTGTTGATGCAAAGATACGAAATAAAACAATACGTTCCAAGAAAAAGTGTTTGCAAAAGTGTGCAAACCGTGTATAGAGAACTTTTGCGAATAAATTCTCAATAATTATCTTAACTTCTTGACCCCATCATTCCTTAACTCCCGTTTTTTTCGTATCTTTGCAGCATCATGGCAAACCTGTTGGGTATCTTTCCGTTGTTGTTCCGTGCACGCCGTCCCAGCAAACTGGATGACATGCGTGCCGTGAATCTTCCCTTCTGGATTCGGAAGGGCTACGAGGGTATGACGTTCTTCGGAGCCATCATTACCCATAGCAAGGAGGAGGCTGAGCACTTCAATCATCGTTGGGATGAGCTGAAGAACCACGAGATGATTCATCTCTATCAGGCTCGTGACACCCACGACTCATGGATTTGCTTCTATTGGAAATACATCGTCTTTTGGTTGAAGGCTTTCCGTTATCGTAAGCATTTGCGTAATGCCGGTTATCTGTTGAATCCTTTCGAGATGGAGGCTTACGGTCACATGTACGACCTGCATTATCTGGATGACAAAGAAAACGGCACCACCGAGTGGCGCCGTTATGCGAGTATGTCGTTAGAGGAACGCTTGCGTGTTTATTTCGCACGGAAACGCTCAGCCTGCGACTGAATCAGTTCGTTGTCGTCGAAGTAGTTGATCCGCATGGCACTGCGTACCTCACTCATCGTCTGGGCAGCGGTCTCACGAGCCTTCTCCGTACCTTTCTTCAGGATGTTGTAGATCTCAGGGATGTCCTGCTCGAACTCATGACGACGCTGACGCATCGGCTCCAGGAACTCGTTGAGAATCTGGTTCAGGAACTTCTTACACTTCATGTCACCCAGACCACCACGACGGTAGTGGTCTTTCATCTCGTCGAGGTTCTGGTATTCTGGTAAGAACATAGCGAAGTCCTCTTCCTTCGAGAAAGCATCGAGATAGGTGAATACCGCATTACCCTCCACATGACCAGGGTCGTTGAGGTTGATATGCTCAGGGTCAGTGTACATCGAGCGAACCTTCTGCCATACGGTATCGGCATCGTCAGAGAGGTAGATGCAGTTGCCGAGTGACTTCGACATCTTCTCCTTACCGTCTGTTCCTGGCAGACGACGAGCCGTCGCATTCTCTGGCAACATGATATTCGGCTCTACCAATACTGGTGCATATACCTGATTGAAGCGGCGTACCAGTTCACGGGTCACCTCCAGCATCGGCTCCTGGTCCTCACCAGCGGGGACGGTCGTAGACTTGAACAAGGTGATGTCGGCAGCCTGTGATACAGGGTAGCAGAAGAAGCCGAGGGGAATACTCTCGCCCTCGAAACCACGCATCTTGACTTCCGTCTTCACGGTCGGGTTACGCTGTACACGAGATACCGACACGAGGTTCATCAGGTAGGTGGTCAACTCAGCGAGTTCCGTGATCTGACTCTGGATGAACAACGTACACTTCTCTGGGTTCAGACCAGCAGAGAGGTAGTCGAGTGCCACCTCAATGATGTTCTGACGAATCTTCTCAGGGTTGTCGGCATTATCAGTCAGTGCCTGCACGTCAGCCATGAACACAAACATTTTCTCATAGTCGCCAGCCTCTTGCAGTTCCACACGACGGCGCAGTGAACCGATATAGTGTCCCAAGTGCAGTTTGCCAGTAGGACGGTCACCTGTCAATATAATCTTTCCCATTTTCGTTTGTTATTGTCTAATTCGGTTTGCAAAGGTACGAATAAGTGAGCAAAATGCCAAATTAATTTGCGCATTTTCGATTTCTAAGACACGAAAGTACCTTAGGTTTTATGACAAAGGTAAAAAAAAACAGAGAATAAGTGCATAAAAGAATAAAAAAGTATATGAGTACGGTTTGTGACAGGGTGGGATAGAGGTCGTTGATGCTGGCGTAGGGAAGGTAGGCGATAGCGTCTAAGGTGTGACACATGAGGGTGGTGACGGCTGTCAGTGCCGTGGCGAAGACGGAAAGGTGGGTGAGGAAGAGCAGGAGGGCTCCTATCAATATAAGGTACGCACAAGGGATGACGACGAAGTTACTCAACAGGAAATAGGTGGAGAAACGATGGAAATAGAAAGCGATCAAGGGTGCCACCCCGATCTGTGCCGACAGCGACAGTGCCGTCATACCCCATAGCCAGCGAACCACCCGGTGCTCCATCAGCCACCGCTCTGAGAAGATGCTGTTGAGCAAGGGGAAGAACAACAGGATAGCGAGGACGGCAAGGAAGGACATCTGGAAACCGATGTCAAAGAGTGATTGTGGGTGGATGACGAGCAGGACGATAGCCGTGAACGCCAGCACGTTGATACTCGTCTTCTGCCGATAACCTAATGACAGCAGTCCATACATCGTCAGCATCGTTGCGGAGCGTACCACACTGGGTGACATCCCCACTAAGAAGGCGAAAGCCCAGATCAACAGGATGGTGATGATCTGAGTCACCATCCGCAGACGGAGTCCCCTGACGAGCAGTGACACCATCATATACAAAATACCGAGATGCAGTCCGCTGATGGCAAGCACATGTCCTGCCCCCGTGATGTTGAATGTCTCACGGATAGCTGGGGTCAGTGCCGACTTGTCACCTAATGTCATTGCCGCGATGATGGCATAGGAATCCTCTCGGATACCTCCTTGCTGGTATTGCTGTAGCAGTTGTTCCCGATAAGTCAGCATCCGCTCACCAGCCCTTTGTACCAAGGGACAGTCGGGTAACGGATACTGGATGATGATTATACCGAACAGGATGGTCGCCAGACAGATACCAGCGGTCTGCCAACGAGGATGGTGACGCAACAGAAGGGTGACTATCAGGACACCGCTGACGACACATAGCAGTACTCCCTCATCCAAGGGAAAGTACCAACCAATGAGGATGCCCGCTATCAGAGAGAGGGCAACAGGTAGTAATGGAGCAATGAGTCGTTGACGTCGCATTTTCAATGTTCAATGTTCAATCTTCAATTCCTCGTAAACCGTTCTATGAACTCATCCTCCGAGATGATGGGAATACCCAGCTGTTTCGCTTTCTGGTTCTTACCCGAGGTCGACATCACGTCATTATTAATCAGGAAACTCGTCGAACCGCTCACTGCTGACGCTACCTTACCACCCTGCGACTCGATATACGCTTTCAGCTCGTTGCGGTTCTTATAGTGATGCACGTCACCCGTCACGACGAAGGTCAGTCCCTCACACTGACTACCTGTCGGCTCGTTGGAAGCCTGTGTCACCTGTATCTTCTCCCGCAGGTGCTGGTAACGCTTCATGTGATGGGCATCACGGAACCAGTTGACGAACGATGCCGACTTCTCGGGACCAATGCCTGGAATAGAGGTAAGAGGTGAGATGTCAGAGGTGGGAGATGCGAATAAATCACCTTCGACAACAGGTTGAGGTTGTGTCTTGGCTACCAGTTCGTCCAGCGGATAAGCACTCAGCAACCGCTTGCAGACATCCAGTCCACACAGGGGGATGTTCAGGGCATAGAGCAACCGATGTGCCTCCACGTTGGCGGAACGGTCGATGCTACGCATGATGTTCGATGCCGACTTCTCTCCGAAACCCTCCATGTTGGCGAGTTCACGGATATGACCGCGCAGGTCGTAGATATCAGCATACTCGCTGACCCATCCGAGGTTGATGAACTTGGCGAGGGTCTGTTCCGAGATACCGTCGATATTCATTCCTTCTTTCGATACGAAACGGGCGAATTTCTTCAGTTGCTTGGCAGGACACTCAGGGTTCGTACAGTGCAGTGTCTTCGTACCACTTGCCTCACTGATCCGTATCTCCGTCTTTGCCTGGCACACCGGACACCCATCGGGAATCTCCAACGCACCTTCCGTGCGGATGACCTTGATGACCTTCGGGATAATCTTGTTCGCTTTGATGACACTGATCTCCGTCCCCTTCGAGCCAATACCCAAACGCTCGCACTCACTGATATTACAGAGTGACGCACGCTTCACCGTCGTACCCTCCAGTTCCACGGGTTGGAAGATGGCGACAGGGGAGATGGTAGAGGCGGCACACGACCATTCCACTTCCTGTAGGATGGTGTCGGCAGACTCGTCCTGCCATTTGAAAGCGAGACCAGCTTTGGTGGCATGGTGTCCCGTGACACTTCCCGTCTGGGCATATTCCGTATCATCGTAGCAGATGACCAGACCATCGACAGGGTAGGGATTCTGTTTGCTGGTCACCTTCTGGGTAAACATATCGATCACCCCTTCCACCGCATCGATATCGGGATGCTCAACCCGCTCATGCTCCACCGTCTGGAATCCCTGTCGCTCCAACCATGTCATACGGTCGCCCCATGAGATGATATCATCATCGATATGTACCAGTGTAAAGGGTATCCATTGGATATGCCGTTGCTTCACCTCCTCCACATCTTTCAAGGTCAGTGAGCCGGAGGCGAGGTTACGGGGATTCGCATAGTCCTCACCACTCTCCATCAGGAACTTGTCGAAGTCGTCATAACTGATGACAGCTTCTCCACGGATGACGGTATGTCCTTTGTAGTCAATATGTTGCGGAACACCATTGATAGCCTTTGACAGATGTGTGATATTCGTACCGATATGTCCGTTACCTCGGGTGACCACCTTCGTCAGTCGTCCGTCGTCATACGTCACGACAAGGGTCAGTCCGTCCAGTTTCCACGAGATCCAGATGGGTCGCTCCTCCGCCCACTTCACCAGCTCGGCGGGTTGCTTGGTCTTCGCCAGCGAGAGGGCGGCGAACTCATGTTCCTCCTTCTGTCCCGTGATGGTGTCCTCCGATACTTTCTGAGTCGGGGAGTCGGGGAGGGTAGTCCCTGTCTCCTGTTCCAGTCGTCGCAGCTCGTCGAAGCGGGCGTCCCATTCATAGTCGGTCATTCGCTCACCCCGTCCGTTATAGTAAGCATCCGAAGCCTCGTTCAACTCCCTTACGAGTTGCTGCATTCGTGTTAGTTTGTCGTCAGTCATTCTTTACATTTTATGCAGTGCAAATTTATATAAAATTTCTGAGATTATAAACCAGTTGAGATAAAAACTGAAACAAATAGCCCCGAAAAGTTAAAAATCTAATGTTTAATCCTCAAATTTTTATCACTAGTGTCTCTTAAAATTGTTTAAATTGATTATGAATGCCCTTTATACACA
>CALFUF010000184.1 GCA_937916405.1 uncultured Prevotella sp. | reverse complement strand
GCCAGAGTCGGGTATGGCTGCAAGCCGACTATCATGATGGTATCATCGACTTCACAGCAGAGAGTGATGCCTTGATTGTGAAGGGTATTGTCGCATTACTGATACGAGTGCTGAGTGGACATTCGCCCCAAGAGATACTGGATGCGCAATTGTACTTTATCGACCAGATTGGTTTGAAGGAGCATTTGTCACCCACACGCAGCAACGGACTGCTTGCCATGGTGAAGCAGATGCGGATGTATGCCCTCGCTTTTAAGACCAAAGAGGGACTTTAACGACTTGCTTCGTAAGCATCAAGTTTCTTGAGATAGAAATCACGGAAGTCACTCCAACGATAATAAGGGGCAATACTGGACGATAAGGGCAGTGTTGCCTCTTCTTCGTTCAACAGTATTTTGAAAATCACATCCTCATCGGAAGGACTCTCCCGATAGAAGATAAGCTGAATGTTCGCCGCCATCGGGAAAACATGGTAAGCTATCCAGTAATTACTTTCCACTTCCTCTAAGTCCATCGTCTTGAAATCATAACCATTCAAGTTGAGCAGACAGGTAAGGGGCAATATCACGGTATCATGACCATAGCGCAGAGATACACCTGGCTTTGGTAGAGCGATACAGCTGTCTGCCTCCTCTATGATGCGACGCAACAATTTCCGCTGAGTATAAGGCTCGCCACCTCCATTCAGCAAAGACGGGCCATAGGTAATATACCACCAGGCGTTCTCTTTCTGCCAGATATGGTATAACTCTTCACAGGTAAAGATATCTATCAAGTGCAGACTATCTGCGAGGTGGGTATTCGGCAGGATAGAGGCAACTTTAAACAGATAATAGTTCAAAGTACCATCGTCGACATGCTGACGCACGTAAGCAGTGTCTTTGAACAGACTTTCCATCAGTCGCTCGTTATGCTCTCGCTTCTGCGTGAACTCCTGATAGCCCTGTTTGGCAGTATAGGTCATCATACTGTCACGCAGCAGTTTGTCCTGATAGTTCAGATACCACATATCATGTTTGGAGGCATCCATCCGTATTTTCAGTTTAGGATTAAGAGCAACCATCTGCTGAATAGCTGATCCCATCGAGAGAATACAGCGAGTTTTGGTTGAACTATGGGCATCAATATGGGCACTGTCCGCAAACACCTCTGGATAATGTTCCATCATCCGACGGGCAATATGCCGATGCTGTATGCTGCCCAATGCCGTCAAATCACCAGTACGTCCTCGCACATTCTTATGAATGATACGTAATTGGCGAAGGACATCCTTTCCCAATGGTGTCAACTTATCCAAAGAGTCTGCCTTTGCCATCATATCCAAAGGAATGTTATAGGATTTCAGACTACTCATATTACGAGACCCATGACGACCATAGTGACTGATATAAAATGGTTTCTTACCACTTGGCGCTGGAGTATACTGGTGATCATCCCTGTCTGGATAGACGCTGTAGTTATCTGCTGACAAAAGAGGGGCTTTGATTATCTCATCATGAATGGTCTGAGCAGAAACTGTCTCCATCAGACCAAGACACATTATTATAATAATAGATAATCGTGCCATCATTCATGAATTATTCTTTATTATTCTCGTATGCGTCTATCTTATTCAGATAATATTGTCGGACATCGCTCCATTTATAATAAGGTGCAATGTCACTCTTAACAGGCAGAGTAGCCTCTTCCTCGTTCAGAAGAACTTTTACTAAGACATCCTCATCGAAAGGATTCTCACGATAGAACACAAACTGGATATTAGAAGCCATGGGGAACACCTTACAAGCCCACCAACCTTGCTCCTCTAACTCTTCCAAACGAAGCGTCTGATAGCCAAAATGATTGAGTTCTAACAGACAAGTCAAGGGAAGGATAATCGTCTCATGACCAAATCGCAACTGCGCACCTGGTTTTCGCAACAAAATACAACTATCAGCTTCCTCTATCATCTTACGCAAAAGACATCGCTGTGTATAGGGTTGCTTTCCACCATTCAACAAAGAAGGACCATACATAAAGTACCACCAGGCATTCTCTTTCTGCCAGTATTGGTGGATGTCCTCATAAGTAAACAAATCCAGATAGTCTATCAGACTCCCCATCCGAGTGTTCTGCTGGATTAGAGCGGTCTTCAAAAGGTAATAATTCAACCACACCTCATCAACCTGCTCCTTGACATAAACAGAATCATTGAACAATAGCGACATCAGCTTGGGATTATGCTCCCTGCATCCACTATATTCCTGATAAGCTTTCTTGGCGGCACTGTTCATCATACTATCACGCAAGCCCTTGTCTTGATGGTTCATATACCACATATCATGGGTGGAAGCATCCATCTTCACAATGAGTTTGGGATTCTTAGAGACCATTCCTTGTATGGCAGAACCCATAGAAAGTATGCAACGATTCACTACCGTACTCTTGGCATCTATTCGCGCCTTTCCCTCAAATATCTCAGGGAAACGAATCATCATACGACGGGCGATACCGCGATGCTGTTGTTTTCCTAGCTCAGAGAGGTCTCCCCAACGTCCCTCAGAGTCCTCTATAATAAGTTCCAACTGATGCTTTACATGCTGACCAAGTGGGGTAAGTTTTCCCAAAGAATCCGCTTTAAACAGCATCCGATAGGGAATGTCATAACCTTTTCGATTACTCAGATAACGAGAGCCATGACGTCCATAATGACTAAGATAAAACGGACGTTTACCTGCTGGCGGAGGAGTCTGCCGCAAGACAAGGGTATCTGGATAGATACAATAATTACTCGCGGAGAAACGACGATCGTGACTAATATGGTCAAAAGCCGATAAAGTCTGAGCATGACAATAGCCTGTCACACAGAACAGTATGACCATGACAGATAAGATATATGTCAATCGCTTACTCCTCATGGTAGGTATCAAGTTTCTTCAAATAGTAGTCACGCACATCCGACCATCTATAATAAGGTTCCTCGACGGTATCAACAGGCAACTTCGCTTCATTCTCATTCAGCAGGACCTTCACAAGTATCTCCTTGTCCTGCAAATCTCTCCGATAGAATACAAGCTGAATATTCGCAGCCATTGGGATCACTCTGTAATCTATCCATCCTTTACGCTCCAAAGACTCTAAATTATCAGTCCGCAAGCCATAACCGTTCAACTCCAGAAGACAAGTCAACGGCAACAGTACAGACTCATGACCAAAACGCAAGGTAGCTCCTGGACGATCCAATTGAATACAGCTGTCTGTCTCTTCTATGATACGACGTAGCAAGTTACGTTGAGTATATGGCTGTTTACCACCATTCTCAGTATAATTACCATAATGAATATACCAAGATGCATTTCTTGCTTTCCAGTAATCAAAAAGTTCGTCATCAGTAAACAAGTCATACAGCGTTATTTTCTTTCGAGCCTCTAAGTTCTGAAGATTAGATGCCAAAGTAAAGATACTATTTGCCAACAACTTAGTATCTACTTCTTTGTTGACATATTCCATGTCACTAAACAATTTAGACATCAGTTGCTGACTATGGTCATACCTCATGGCGAAAGCTTTATATTTCTCATTGATAACAGTGTCCGACCGTTGGCTTTTAAGCTTTTTGTCATTAAGATTCATGTAATACATGTCATGTTTAGAAGCGTCATGGTGGAGACGTAACTGGGGATTCAACATGGCAAGTTGCATCAATGCATACTCCATGGAGAGGATGCAACGAATCACAACAGTACTCTTTGCATCTATGCAGACATCCCCCTCAAATACTTCCGGGAATCGCTCAAACATTCTACGGGCTATTTGCTGATGCTGTACTGCACCCAATGGGCTCAACTCTCCTAACCGCTCATCTGACTCTTCTTTTAATATAGAAATGCGATGGAGCACATCTTTTCCTAAAGGAGTGAGTGCCCCTGCACTGTCAGCCTTAGCCAAAATAGCATAAGGGCCTCTATAGTCATCTTTTCCCGTCAAATATCTTGAGCCATGTCGACCATAATGACTAATATAAAAAGGCTTCTTCCCATTAGGAGCAGGAGTAAGCCTGGTCTGTTTGGGACCAGGATAAGCAAGTTGATTACTTGCAGAATTGTGTATATCTTTTTGTATTTCTTCCCAAGCGCTCTGAGCATTCAGTGCTAATACCGAAACACACAAAAGGATAATGGTCAATATCAGTTGCTTCATAAGATTTCGTACATGATGGAGGTGCAAAGTTACAAATTATTGTTTAAAATCTTGCAATTGTTTAACATTTTCTTTGCATTTTCCCTTTTTATCGCTATCTTTGCCGATAGAACAAAAAAAGAATATTATGGCAAAATATCAGAAATGGCAAGATGATTACTGGTTGCTTATTATGCAATTGTATTTAAAGAAACCGGTTGGGGTAAAGCCTATCTATAGCAAGGGTATGGTAGATCTTGGTATGGAACTGCATATTGCCCCACAGTTCTTGTTTAATAAAATGTGTGAGATCGCGAATTTAGAGACACCACGCATTGAGCGCATCTGGCAGGAATATGGTAATAATCCCCGCCGACTGAGCCGTGCCACTAGACTATTGAGACAGATGAAAGGATTCGGGAACAATAATGAGTTCTATGAGGGAGTAGATATTCACGAGACTTTTGAGCGTGACTTCCGTCCTATAAGTAGCAATAGCTCCATCACTCCTGTTATGCTAATATTGATTCTCGATCTGTATTTCCGCCTGACCCCTATCACGATGGTGGCAGAGACTCCAGAGATTCAAGAACTTGGTCGTCTGATTCATTTGCCAGCTCGTAAAATCGCCGATATTATGGATATCTACCAGCACTGCGATCCATACCTGAATCGCAAAGAAGCGAAAAAAGACCCTCTTTTCCCTGCATGCCAAGAAATATGGCAACACTATGGGAATAATGACACTGAGCAACTAGCCTCATATGCGAAACAACTAAAAGAATACTTTAAATAATTGTCTCAATTATCAATTATTTTGTAATTTTGCAGTCGAAATGGCGCAAGAGCAGATACAGGAACAACAACAGACCCTGTCGTTAAAACAAACACAGAGTATCACGCAGCAACAATTGTTGCAAGCGCAACTGATAGAATTGCCTGTTGCACAACTGCTGGAACGTGTCAATGCCGAAATGGACGATAATCCAGCCTTAGAAGTTAACACAGACGAGGACTCTGAGTTTCCTGAGAACTCTGAATATTCTGATAACCCCGAATTTTCTGAATCTCCTGATGAGTTTGAGCGAGAAGAGCGTCAATCTGCTCTAGACGCAGCGTTGGAGAGTATCGGCAGGGATGACGAGGAGCTCCCTGTGTATCATAGTGGACAGAATTATCATGAAGACAAGGAAGAGATGGTATATGGAGAGACCCTGTCGTTTTATGACCAACTCAAAGAACAAATGGGCGTTCTCGATTTAGACCTTCGTCAACAAGATATTATGGAATACCTTATAGGGTCTCTTGACGATGACGGGTTGCTTCGGAAATCCCTTGACAGCATAAGCGATGAGCTTGCCATATACCATGCGATAGACGCTACCCCTCAGGAGATAGAAAGTATGTTGCACCATTTGCAAGAATTCGACCCTGCAGGTATTGGAGGACGCTCTCTTCAAGAGTGTCTCATGTTACAGATACAACGTCGATCCCCATCACATCTTCGAGACTTGATGATGCAAGTCATCCAAGACTATTTTACGGAGTTCACCAAGAAGCATTGGAAGAAAATCCAACAAGCTCTGGGACTTACTGATATGCAGGCTGACACTTTGATAAAGGAATTGCGGAAACTCAATCCTAAGCCAGGAGCATCGTTGGGGGAAGCGGTAGGGCACTCTATGCAACAAATCACACCAGATTTTATCATTGACACACAAGACGACGGGACTGTCACTTTCCTTTTAAATACTGGTGAAATTCCAGAATTACACGTTTCACAGTCGTTTACGGATACTTTACGTGAGTATCAAAATAACAAAGAACACATGAGTCGCCAGATGAAAGAGGCATTGTTATATACTAAGAAAAAGGTAGACGCTGCACAAGGTTTCATCGAGGCAATTCGCATACGCCGCCAAACGCTAACCCTAACTATGAAAGCCATCATACAATGGCAACATCGCTATTTCGAGGAAGGCGACGAGGCTTTACTTAAGCCCATGATTCTAAAAGATATTGCTGAAAAGACCAGGCTCGACCTAAGCACCATCTCACGCGTCAGTAATTCCAAATACGCACAGACCAGATGGGGTACTTTTCCACTCCGTCATTTCTTCAGTGACAGTTATATAACTGCTGAAGGCGATGAACTCTCCACCAGAGAAATCAAGGCAACCTTACGTGACCTTGTTGATGCTGAGGATAAACAAAAACCCTTGAGTGATGAGGCATTAGGGAAACTCCTAGCAGAAAAAGGATACCCCATTGCCCGTCGTACTGTAGCTAAATATCGTGAACAGTTAGGCATACCCATCGCAAGACTAAGAAAATGAGAAAGCGGCAACAAATGATATTAGCAGCACGAGTGATCAGCATGCTCTTCACCCCGTTTTATCTTCCCATCATTGGGTTAATTGCCTTATTTACTTTCAGCTATATGAGCATCTTCCCATGGTCATATAAGCTACAAGTACTTATCATGGTTTATCTGTTTACTATCCTATTGCCTACTCTGATGATTCATTTTTATCGCCGCTACCAAGGATGGGACCTTATTGAACTTGGACAAAGGGAACGACGTATGGTGCCTTATGTCCTTTCCATTGTTTGTTATTTCACTTGCATATACGTCATGGAGCGTCTTCACATGCCCCATTTCATGATATCTATTGTGATTGCTGCACTAATGGTGCAAATCGTTTGTGCATTGATTAATGTGTGGTGGAAGATATCTACCCATACTGCAGCTATCGGTGGTGTTGGTGGCGCCCTCTTCGCTTTCGCAGAATATCTAGGTTTCAATCCTGTATGGTGGCTATGTGTCGTTTTTGTGGTTGCTGGTATCTTAGGTACTTGTCGGATGGTGCTTCGCCAACATACGCTCTCACAAGTTATCGGAGGATTCTGGGTTGGTTTCTTCTGTGCGGCTATTGCCATTCTCTTCTTGTAATATCAAAATAACGAAATATCGAATAAATATGAATCCAATTGTCAGCATTATCATGGGCAGTACAAGTGACCTGCCTGTTATGGAGAAAGCCTGCAAACTTCTGGATGAGATGCAGGTACCGTTTGAAGTCAATGCCCTCTCAGCACATCGTACACCTGAGGCTGTAGAAGAATTTGCTCGTAATGCAAAGGGACGTGGTATCCGTGTGATTATTGCAGCTGCCGGTATGGCGGCTGCTTTACCAGGTGTTATTGCCGCTTCCACTACCCTACCTGTCATCGGTGTCCCTATTAAGGGTATGCTTGATGGTCTTGATGCCATGCTTAGCATCATCCAAATGCCTCCAGGCATTCCTGTTGCCACTGTTGGAGTTAATGGCGCTCAAAATGCAGCTATCCTTGCTGTTGAGATGCTTGCTCTCAGCGATGAGGCTATTGCACAACGGCTTGGTGACTATAAGAATGGGCTGAAAGAGAAAATCGTTAAGGCAAACAAGGAACTTGCTGAAGTGAAATATAATTTCAAGACAAACTAAATGATCTATCAAAGAAGATTATCTTCCGTCACTCATGTCGGTAATATCGAGATTGGTGGCAACAATCCCATTCGCATTCAGTCAATGGGTACGGTGGACACTAACAATACTGAAGGTTGTGTGGCACAGGCAAAGCGCATCATTGACGTTGGTGGTGAACTGGTACGTTTCACCACCCAAGGTACTCGTGAGGCTGAGAACATGAAAAACATCTCGACACGTCTGAAGGCTGACGGCTACAATACCCCATTGGTAGCAGACGTGCATTTTACGGCACATGTTGCTGATGTTGCTGCACTGTATTGTGAAAAGGTTCGAATAAACCCAGGCAACTACGTAGATCCTGGACGAGTCTTCAAACATTTGGAATATACAGATGAGGAATATGCAGCTGAATTGAAGAAAATAGAGGCGAGACTGATACCTTTCCTAACAATCTGCAAAGCACATCACACAGCCATCCGCATAGGTGTCAATCATGGATCCCTTTCCGACCGCATCATGTCACGCTATGGTGACACGCCCGAAGGTATTGTTGAGAGCTGTATGGAGTTTTTACGTATCTGTAAGAGAGAGGACTTTAACGACATCGTCATTAGCATCAAGGCAAGTAATACCGTCGTAATGGTCACCACGGTTCGCCTGTTGATAAAGACCATGGATAAGGAAGACATGCACTATCCTTTGCACTTAGGTGTGACAGAGGCTGGTGAGGGCGAGGATGGCAGAATCAAAAGTGCTGTTGGTATCGGAGCCTTATTGACTGAGGGTATTGGCGATACAATCCGTGTATCATTGAGTGAGGAACCTGAATGCGAAATTCCCGTCGCTCGTAAATTGGTCGATTCTATTGAGGAATGTGCCCGTCTGCGTGCCGAGGCGGAGGCATCCATCAAGGATGACACCATCACGATAACGGTGGATGCGCCAGACTGGGAGACCTTGCAACTGAAAACGGCAATGGCTGTCGGCGGATTACTCATCGACCGCAAGGCAACGAAACTGGAAATAACCTTGAAAAGCGGTAGCAAACTCTCCACTCTCAACTCTCCACTCTCCACTCTTTCCGACGCCATCCTACAGGCAGCCCGTATTAAATTCACTAAGACGGAATATATTTCCTGTCCTGGTTGCGGGCGTACCTTATATAATTTACAAGAGACCATCGCTCGCATCAAAGCTGCTACAAGTCATCTGGTAGGCTTGAAGATTGGTATTATGGGCTGTATCGTTAACGGCCCTGGAGAGATGGCTGATGCCGACTATGGATATGTCGGTGCAGGAAGAGGTAAAATCAGTCTCTACAAACAGAAAGTCTGTGTAGAGAAAAATATTCCCGAAGAAGAGGCTGTTGATAAGCTGTTAGAGCTTATCAACAAAGACCTCGCTTAATTCTCGAAGTAATAGAGGAATGACGCAATGCCCTCAAGAGCGGGCTTGCGTTGTCCTTCTATTTCGATGACAAACTTGATTTCCGCCTTACAGATTCCTCTCAAATTCTGAATGTTATGTAATTTAGTAACCAGTCTTACACGACTTCCTGTAATAACTGGCTGACCGAATCTCATATCATTCATACCATAGTTCACTAACATCTTGATATTGTGAACCTCAATAATTTGGTCCCACATATATGGAAGCAAACTCAATGTCATGTATCCATGAGCTATTGTACTTTTATAAGGACTCTCTTCTTTGGCTCGAGCCACATCAACATGAATCCATTGATGATCAAGAGTCGCGTCAGCAAATAAATTGATACGCTCTTGGTCTACTTCCAACCATTCTGAAGCACCTAATTCCTCGCCCAAATGAGCGGCAAACTCGTCATACGAGTTAATAACTAATTTTCCCATCATTTAAAAATTTTAAAATCTGTGGCAAAGATAGCAAAAACTTTAAACTTTAAACTCTAAACTCTAAACTTTTTATTATCTTTGCAAACACTAAGACCAGCCCTGATAGTTAAATGGATATAACAAGGCTCTCCTAAAGCTTAGTTCCGAGTTCGATTCTCGGTCGGGGTACTATGAAACCGATAGAAATCAGAAAAGTTGATAACTTGCAGGACCTGAAACTATTCGTTCAGTTCCATTATGACTTATACCGTGACTGTCCGCAGGCTGTTCCGTTTCTATACTCAGATGAAATGAACACCTTACGGCGTGACTGGAATGCTTGTTTTGAGTTCTGTGAGGTCGACTATTTTATGGCATTCCGTGATGGGAAAATGGTCGGACGTGTTGCCGCCATTATTAATCGTCGTGCTAACGAACGATGGCAACGCAAGGAAGTTCGTTTCGGTTGGTTTGACTTTATCGATGACATAGAGGTTTGCCGTTCTTTGATAAACCAAGTGATTACTTGGGGAAGAGAGAGGGGGATGACAGAGATTGCGGGACCATTGGGTTTTACTGACATGGATCGCGAGGGATTATTGGTTGAAGGTTTTGACCAGGATGCCACTATGTACATTAACTACAACTATCCTTATTACGTACATTATTTAGAGCAGTTAGGTGGATTTGAGAAAGACAATGACTATATGGAATATCGGGTAAAAGTGCCTGAAAGGGTACCTGATAAGTTCCATAAGATTGCCGAGATGATTCGTAGCCGTTACAATCTACAGGTGCACAAATTTAGCCGAAAGGAACTACTCCAAGGTGGGAAAGGTAAAGAAATCTTTGATGTGATTAATGCCACTTACAAGGATCTCTATGGTTATTCCCAACTTTCTGAGAAACAAATCAACCAACTTGTCGATCAATATATTAAGGTGGCAGATTTGAATCTTGTGACAGGTATTGAAGACTGGAACACCCCCGAGCACAAGTTGATAGGTTTTGGAATTACTTTCCCATCATTCAACAATGCTTTAAGGAAAATGCGAGATGGAAGACTATTCCCCTTTGGGTGGTGGCATCTTCTTAAGATATTAAAATGGCATCAGACAGAGGTAGTAGACCTACTACTCATTGGCGTATTGCCAGAATACCGCTCCAAGGGTGCTAACTCTCTTATCTTCGATGATCTCATCCAATGGTTCCAACGATATGGATTCAAATGGGCAGAGGCAATGCCCCAGATGGAATCCAATGAGCATATGAGAGGACAGTGGCAATATTTGGAATCCATCCAACATCGTCGCCACCGCTGTTATCGCAAATTCTTATAAACTAAAAACAAAATATAAATACTATGATACAAACAGTTGTAAAGCGCGATGGGCGCATTGTGGGATTCAACGAACAAAAAATCATGGCTGCCATTCGCAAAGCGATGCTACACACTGACAAGGGAGAGGATGAGCGTTTGCTGCAGACCATTACAGACCGTATTGCCGCAAAGGGTAATTCGCAGATGACTGTAGAGGAGATACAGGATGCTGTGGAAATGGAATTGATGAAAAGTGCGCGAAAAGATGTAGCACAACGCTATATCGCATATCGCAATCAACGTTCTATAGCTCGCAGGGCAAAGACACGTGACGTTTTTCTCGACATTGTCAACATCAAGAATAATGATGTCACTCGTGAGAATGCGAACATGAATGCCGACACTCCTGCTGGTATGATGATGAAGTTCGCCTCAGAAAGTACCAAGCCCTTTGTTGATGACTATCTGTTGTCACCTGAGAGTCGTGACGCGGTGGAGCATAACTATTTGCATATTCACGACAAAGATTATTATCCGACGAAATCACTGACCTGTGTTCAGCATCCTTTAGACAATATTCTGACACAAGGTTTTATCGCTGGACATGGTGCCAGTCGTCCAGCTAAACGAATCGAGACGGCTGCTGTCCTCGCATGTATATCCTTAGAGTGTGCTCAAAATGAGATGCATGGCGGACAGGCGATTCCCGCTTTTGATTTCTACTTGGCACCCTACGTACGCAGTTCCTATATTGAGGAACTAAAAGCACTAGAGGATCTCAACGGGGAAGATTACAGTGCACTTTATGACGAGGTCTTGCTAGACTATATCAAACAACCACTCGATAAGTTGACAGGTACAGACAGAATTCGCCAGCATGCCATCAACAAGACTGTTGGACGCGTACATCAAGCCATGGAGGCTTTTATTCATAATATGAACACCATCCATTCACGTGGTGGAAACCAGGTGGTATTCTCTAGTATCAACTATGGTACAGACACCTCTGCTGAAGGACGTTGCATAATGCGCGAATTACTTAACAGCACTTATCAGGGTGTGGGTAATGGTGAGACAGCTATCTTCCCTATCCAAATCTGGAAGAAAAAGAGAGGAGTCAATTACCTCCCACAAGACCCCAACTACGACCTATATCAGCTAGCTTGTAAGGTGACCGCACGTCGTTTCTTCCCCAATTTCCTGAATCTTGACACGACTTACAACCAAGATGACGAGTGGCGTGCCGATGATCCGAAACGTTATATGCATGAGGTGGCTACTATGGGATGCCGTACCCGTGTTTTTGAAAACCGTTTTGGTCCGAAGACCTCTATTGGTCGTGGCAATCTCTCATTTACTACGATTAATATCGTACGACTGGCTATCGAGTGTATGGATATTAAGGACAAGGACGCACGCATCGCCAAGTTCTTTGCCAAGCTCGACGAGATGCTGGAAGTGGCAGCCAAGCAGTTAGATGAGCGTTTCCAGTTCCAGAAGACAGCCTTTGTAAAACAATTCCCCTTGTTGATGAGAAGTCTTTGGATTGGAGCAGACAAGCTCAGTCCTAATGACACCATTGAGAGTGTTATCAATCAAGGTACTCTCGGTATTGGTTTCATCGGACTCGCTGAGTGTCTTGTAGCACTTATTGGCAAACATCATGGGGAGAGTGAGGAAGCCCAAGAGCTAGGATTGAAGATTATTGGTTATATGCGACAGCGCATCAACGATTTCTGTGATCGTTATCAGCATAACTATTCTGTACTGGCAACACCTGCAGAAGGACTAAGCGGTAAGTTCACGAAGAAAGACCGCAAAGAGTTTGGAGTTATCCCAGGTGTTACAGACCGTGACTACTATACCAACTCCAATCATGTCCCCGTTTATTATAAGTGCTCTGCTCGTCATAAAGCAGAAGTGGAGGCACCCTATCATGAGATGACTCGTGGTGGACACATCTTCTATGTGGAGATTGATGGTGACGCCACCCATAACCCGCAGGTCATCATGAGTGTGGTAGATATGATGGATAAGTTGAATATGGGTTATGGTTCTGTTAACCATAATCGCAACCGTTGTATGGACTGTGGTTATGAGAATGCTGCACCACACTTGGAGAAATGTCCGAAATGTGGTAGCACCCATATCGACAAGTTACAACGTATCACTGGTTATCTAGTAGGAACTACCGACCGTTGGAATCACGGTAAGCTTTGTGAGCTTAATGATCGTGTAACCCACATCGAAGGTTCCCAGCAACAGGAGTTGTTCTAAAATCTATAGTGACTATAGGAACTATAGTAACTATATAACTATGATCTCCGTCTTAGATATTGTAGAAGACACGATGGTAGATGGTCCGGGGTTTCGGACCTCTATCTATTGTGCCGGTTGCCGTCACGCCTGTCCGGGATGCCATAACCCACAGTCCTGGGATTTCAGTGGCGGTCATCCGATGTCTACAGAACAAATCATGCGGATTATCGAAGCAGACCCTTATGCCAATGTCACCTTCACCGGTGGTGACCCGATGTATCAGCCAGAGGGATTTACAGAATTGGCACATGCCATTCGCAAGCGAACGACAAAAGACATCTGGTGCTTCACAGGTTTTACCTATGAGGCATTAGTCAACAACCCACGCCATCGCCAGTTACTAGAGCTGATTGATGTCTTGGTGGATGGTCCTTTTATCAAGTCTTTACGTGATGAGAGCCTATTGTTCCGTGGGAGCAGTAATCAGCGACTCATTGATGTCCCTTCCTCTTTGAAAGCCGGGAAGGTGGTGCTCTTCCAACCTGCCGTATAGTTATTTCAGGTATTTCTCAATTTCCCGCTCTACGTCCTTCTGCTCAGGGTCACGGGCAACGATCTTTCCTTGTTTGTTGACGATGATCATGGAAGGAACGACAAATAATCCGAATTGCTGTACCAATGGTGTCTGGAATAATTTACCATCCCAAACAACCGTCCAGTTAAGGGTATCACGTTCTACCCGTTGCTGAAATTCCTTCTTAGCACCATCCAAACAGATACTAACGAGTGAAAGGTTGTTTGGATATTTACGTTGAAGCTTTCGTAACTTACGCTGGATATCCGTACTGGGATAATTCCACGAAGCCCAAGTGGAAATAACACCGACCTTCCCCTTCATCTCACTGCTATTATACTTCCTCCCTTTATAATCCGTCACCGTAAAGGAAGGTAGAGATACCTGCAGGCGACTGCTCTTCAATCCGTCAAGTTGTGTTTTCAATTTGCGCAATCTTCCGTTATCCGGATCTGCTTTCAGCATCAGGTCTGCCAACCGCTGTCCTTCAGAATAGTCTGGCTCTTTTGCTGATACGAAATATTTGTCAAGCAAATACATACTGACGATAGAGGCAGGATCCTCCTGAATAAACTCAGCAATAGCACCAGGAATTTCTGGAGGAGTTAGTTTGTTGACACGGGCACGAAGTTTCGTCAACTCTTCATTCTCATCAGTTCCTTTGATGGTCATCTCTTTCAAGTGAGTAGCATCACCTTTTATCTCCACCTCCTCACCTGGTTCAGCAAATACAGCCTGCTCACTGAAATTTGGGAAGACGATCATCAAGGTCACCATGTTTCGAACTTCTCTCTCATAGGAGAAACGACCACTCTGCACCTTAATAGTATCTACCCCGACAAATCCACCGTCAGGACTATAAACCAAGAACTCTCCTTGATTGATATTACGCAGGCGACCAGACAGACGGAACTTATTCCCCTCCGGACCACAACTGCTTAAAAGTAAACAGCCAACGGCAAACAGCCAACAGTTAACTACAAGTCTCCTCATCAACTTATCGGTTCACACCTTTCAACTCCAAATCCTTATCGGCATATTGTTTGAGCTCTGGGTTCTTTTGCAGAGCACTACGCAGGAACGATGCTGCTGCATCATTATTTCCTTGACGAGCCTGCACGATGGCTGCAAGATAATCGGTTATACCGTTTGGATTCTTAATATTCTTCAAGGTCTGCTGAGCACGAGCATAGTCTTTGTTCAACAATTGTGCAAGAGCGGCACTGTTACTGGGACGATAACCAAAGTCCTGCTGAGCAAGCGCATAGTTACCTTGTGCAAGGTGCAGATTACCCAAGGCTTCACCAAGACCAGAGGCACCAGCCGACTTAGCGATCAGATTCTCTGCTGTCTGAATATCACCCTGCTGTAACGCTACCAGCCCCAGGTTTGCAGTCGTCTCTGGCAACTGCTGTACTGTCTGTGCCTGCTGGAAGCAACGCTGAGCCTCCTCGTTCTTTCCCTGCTGCATAGCAAGGGTACCAAGGTTGTTGTAAGCTCTCGCATCCTGAGGATACAGACGTGCCGTCGTCTTGAGGATATCCTCTCTCTCGGCATCCGTGTTAGCAATAGAGGCAGCATATATGAGCTCCTCCACACTCAGCTTAGAGGCATCTTGCTTATATTGACTGAAAATCTGGTCATCATCACGACCTATTACCTCATAATTAATCGTCATACGGGCACGGCGTAACTCTGGCAGGATACCCTCAGCGAGTTCACGGAAGCCCTGACTCATATTCTTGATCTGCTGCTCACGCTCCTGAGGGTCCTGATACATAGACAACACTCGCAGGATGACATCCTTGTCTTGGATATTACTTGCCTTCACCAACTCTTGGAAGCCTTCCCAGTCCTGAGCGGTATACTCTGCGCTGACACCACCTTCCAGATTCGCGTTCTTCAACTGCTGGCGCACATAACTCTCTGTATTCTCCTGACGTTTGTTGGCAAGCTGCTCATTGAGTTTCAATCCACCATCAGGAGAAGCATAGGCGGAAATCTCCACACTTGAGAGATTCAGTCCCTCCTGGTCACGGGCGATCTCCTTCAACAGCTTCACGAAGTCCTGTACGGAGTTCGACTGTAACTCACTCTTACGTAACTCTGCCTGCTGTATTAGGAACTTGATATTTGCCTCCTGCTTCTGCTCTGTTATACGCTGGAAAGCATCCGGAGCCACACATGGCTGTGCCGAGGCAACCGTCTGATGATACAACTCACTGGTGGCAATAACACCTGTAGCCACTTTCACTGCAGGCACCTTCACAGCCTTGTTTCCCACCTTGGCATCGAAAGTCAGGTAAAGGTCACTCTGCTGCATCGCTGTCTCGTAGGGAAAAGCGGTCTTCATGGTATAATGTCCTCCTAACAGGTAGGAAATCACCTGGTCATTACCCATCACCTTCTCACCTTGGAAAGTTGCCGGCTGTCCCTTGACGGCTTGCTGTACCCCATTCTTGGTGTAACGCAGCTCTGGAACGACAGTAACCACTGCCTTTCGGTTCATATACTGCTCAGGAAACATTCCGTTAATGGTTGCCTGAACTTGTCCTCCCTCTGCCTCTAAAGGATTGGGGGCTACCTTGAAATTATCGGCAGAAAGAGACTTCAACCCTCCGCCACATGATGTCATCAATGCCATGACACCAGCCAGTAATATCAGTAACTTTTTCATATTCATTCCTATTTGGGGTTCAAAGTTACGAATATTATTTGAAAAAAGGAAAAGAATAAATATTATTTAGGATTATACGTCCTAAATACCAGATAGTAGCCATTAGCATGGATGGTGAAGGAAGCCCCTGATGCTTCATTCAATGTTCCCTGCCACCATTCCGTGGTGGGATAGCACTGCCACTTCAGTCCCTCCGACGATAACTCCGTACATCCGAAATTGAAGATGCTGACCTGTTGACCAGGGAATGTCTCGAAAGTCACATCCCCTTTAGCGGGAGAAAAGTAGCCATGGTCCGTCAACATCACCCCCTCCACTTGATATTCCTTGAAATAACGCATCAGCAACGAGATATTCCCGATGGTATGGTCCTCCCGTTTCCCTGTACACCCCAGATAGGCAATTCTAAGAGGTGAGAGGTAAGAAGTAAGAGGTGAGCAGTTCTTCATGCAGTAGCGGGTCGCTTTTGTCAAGTCGTTGTCTTCCTGCTCGTCCACCTGTATCAGACGGTCGTGATAGGCAGAGGGTACGGAGTCGCCATCCCCGATGACCACATCCGCAGAGGGGAATGCTTTGATGGCACCATCACAACAGACGACCTTGTCTGCCGTATGCAACACCTCCAAGGGAACGGCATGGGAAGGGAACGTACCGTTTGCTAAGATGACGACGTCAAACTTTCTCATACTTCGTGATTTTCGTCATGGACTTCCATTTATAGTAACCTGCGACAGCGATGATGACATAGAGTCCGTAGAGCCCCGCCTTGAAAGGAATACCTTTAATGATATAGAGATAAGCACAGATAGCATCGACGATAATCCAGAACAACCACTGCTCCAAGAACTTACGAGCCAGTGCCCATAGTCCCACGAAGGAGAGGGCATTGGTAAAGGCGTCGAGCACAGGTACCGTGGAGTTGGTCCATGTGATGAGTACGTAATAAGTCAGTCCCCATGCCACAAAGAAAAAGACGGTCACAGGGAGATAATATCTCTTCGGCATGTGTATGATAGGCAATGGCTTATGCTCCTTACTGGTTTTCTTGAATCGCCAGATGACAAACCCATAGAAAGCGGCAAGGGTATAGTAGACTGCCATTCCTGCGTCCCCATAGAGTCCGTGACGCCAATAGAGAACGGTATCCAGTGCGGGCATCACGATGCCCACCAGCCATAGCCAGATACTGGCACGATACTCGAGCCAGATATATACCAGCCCGAGTATCGTTGTCAATATGTCTAACCAGTCTATCATTAGAAATTAATCGACAGATGAGCCATCAGGTTGAAAGGTGCCGAGGGAGCGAAACCTGCTGCATCCATGTCACGCAGTCCCCATTCGTTCACCGCCTTCACACCACCGTTCCCGTTTTTCACGAACTGTGGTGCCGCCCATCCGTTATTATCATATTTCGCGGAGAAGATATTATACAGGGTCAGACCGACCGTTGTCTCCTTGATTCCTAGTTGTTTAAGGGCGAAGGTGTAACTCAAATCCACATTCGTATTAAAATGGCTCTTCAGCAACAGTGTCTCATAGGTAGTATTTGCGGAAGCGTCCCAAGAGTCCTTACACTCCATCTCCTTGAAGCCTGTGTTGGTGAGATACTGGTCACTGATATACTGACTCTGGACAGAAGCCTTGAAGCCCTGATAGGTGAAGGTAAGGATGTTGTTCAGGATAAAGTCAGGAGAGAATGACAAGGGGGTGTCTCCAAGGTTATGCACGTCACCGTCATTGTCTGTGATGGTCCAGTCTTTCGCACGATTTTTCGACCAAGTGGCGTTGGCGTCCCAACGGAACCAGTCGACGGGTTGCCATGCGGCTTCCAACTCAACACCCAGTCGATAGCTCTTACCCACATTGGTAGCTATTGCCTCACCTATCTCATTCAACTCACCCGTCAGCACAAACTGGTCTTTATACGACATCCAATAGAGGTTGGCGCCTGCGGAGAATTTCTCAGACAGGAATTTATATCCGACCTCCAAGTCGTTCAGACGCTCTGCCTTCAGTTCTGTGCCAAGATTGTCCTCGTAGTCATTACGAGTGGGTTCCTTGTGGGCAATGGCAAAGGAAGCATACACCCGATGATGCGGATTGAACTGGTAGTTCAGTCCGAACTTCGGATTGAAGAAATTGAATTTGTCATCGATGATATACTTTCCGTCTTGATTAAACCCATACTCATCCGTCGGGTCCTGCATACGGTAGTTGATATGACGGTACTGCAGGTCGACAAAGGCACTCAGTCCCTTATAGAACTCATAGTTTACTTTACCATAGATATTGAAGTCGGTCTTCTTGGCATTGTTGCGGTAGTATTCGTAATTGGGTACACCCACCACATTACCATAGTGGTCACCATCATATTTGTTCCAACCACCTCCTAAGGCAGCCTCCAGTCCCTTTTTGTTATCATATAGCAGAGAGGCGACAGCACCATAGAAGTCATTCTTCATCTTCTTCTGCTCGATGATGTTGCCACGCTCGTCACTTTCGCCCAATCCGTATTTGTTCAGTTTTCTGTTTAGCTTATACTGCTCATAATAGCCGTCACCATGGGTATAGTGCAGTGCCGCATTCAAAGACAGGACAGGGTTGATGCGCTGGTTCCAGATCAACTGGTAGTTCTGCTGGTGGTAGTTATCCGTCTGGTTGTCATAATAGCCAGTGGGCTTCCCGTTATTATCAAAACCCATCACACCACAGGAGTTATAGGTACGTCCGTAGAGGCTCTGCTCGTATTTCGAGGTATAGTTCCAAGCATGGTAGGTCTCCTCCACACCATTCCATGTGATGAACTTCA
>CALFUF010000183.1 GCA_937916405.1 uncultured Prevotella sp. | reverse complement strand
ACAATTATTTATAAATATTTAACCATATTTTCATGGTTATATTCGGGATTTAGGGTTCGTATCCTTTGCCCTCCTCGCAAATTCGAAGAGGGCAGTGGGCAGATGACAATAGCCGTCAGGATTCTTGTCCAGATAGTCTTGATGGTATTCCTCGGCAGTATAGAAATTCCTCAAAGGAACCTTCTCCACAGCAATAGGCAGATCTAATAAAGCCTGTTGTTCGGCAAACACCTTATTAATAATAGGGAGTTGGTCTTCTGTGACATAATAGACACCTGTGCGATAGCGGGTTCCCTCGTCATGTCCTTGTTTGTTGAGGCTCACAGGGTCAATCGCCTTGAAGAACATATTCAGCAGGAACTCCAGACTCACCACCTGTTCGTCGTAGGTGATATGTACCATTCAGAAATAATCAGACGATACCATAGTGGCGGAGGGCATGGAGGATGCCATCGTCATCGACAGAGGTGGTGACGTAGTCAGCTTGCTGCTTCAAAGCATCGATGGCATTTCCCATGGCAATACCGATGCCCGCCTGTAGAATCATGGATGTGTCGTTGCCACCATCACCAAAGGCGATGGTCTGACTGATATCAAGACCGTCATGACGGGCAATGGCAACGATACCCTTTCCCTTGTCCGCTCCGTTTGCCGTGATATCCGTAAACTCAGGATGCCAGCGACCAGAGATACAATGTGGCAAACGTGCCATCAGTTGCTGCTCGTAATCAGGAGGGAAGAAAGGGGTCATCTGCAAGATATCCTGCTTCAGGACCTCCTTCAGAGGAGAAGCCTTGTCCAGGTTCTTGACGGCAAGCATTTGCTGGAAGATGCGGTCTACATCACCTGTAGGGTCAAGGACGGCAACGTCTTTCTTACCAACAACAATGAGACTGTATCCCTTTGCTTCCGCATCCTCGACGATGGTCATCACGTCACTCTTGGGAATAGGCTGACAGGTGACGAACTTATCACCTACGAAACACAAAGCACCATTCGTTGTGACATATCCGTCAATGAGGTGTTCGATGGCACCAAGGTTCGTAATGATAATAGGTGGTCTGCCTGTGGCGATATACACATGATGTCCGTTAGCCTTCGCCTGTGTCAGGGCAAAGATGGTTGACGGTGGTATCTCGTGTGTCTTGAAACTGACCAGTGTACCGTCAATATCGAAGAAAAGGGCATATCTTTTGCTCATATAGGATAAATATTTGTTGCAAAGATACGACATTTTCTCCAATTAGCGGTATGTTCGTATCATGTTCCCTCGATAGAGACAATTATTTTTTCTGTTTTCGTGTAGTTTTTCGTATCTTTGTTGCGTCTAATGGGCAACATCAATTGAACAGACAAGACAATGAACGCATTAGAGCAACAATTTGCGCAAACCGTAGCGGAACAGAAGAGCACCATCTACACCGTGTGCTACATGTTCTCGCAAGATGCCGACGAGGTCAACGACCTCTTCCAGGAGGTACTAGTCAATCTTTGGAAAGGTTTTGAAGGCTTCGAGCATCGCTCAGACATCAGGACGTGGATTTATCGGGTGGCACTGAACACCTGTATCTCCCTCGACAGGAAGAAACGCCGTTCTGCCACCGTCCGGCTGACCATGGACATCAACCTTTTTGAAGACCGCGACGAGGGCACCCGTCAGGTGGACATGCTCCACAAGCGTATCTCCAAGTTGCAACCCTTCGACAGGGCGATCGTCCTGCTCTGGCTTGAAAACCTCTCTTACGAGGAAATCGGTCAGATCGTCGGTATCACGACAAAGAACGTCAGTGTCCGTCTGTTCAGGATTCGTGAGCAGTTAAAACAAATGTCAAACGATTAAAATTCACCCATTATGAACAACGAAATTCAAAACAATACGAACGAGTCTCAGTTTGAGGAGATGCGCCAGCAACTGAACACATTGAAGAAGAAACTCCAGCAGCAGGAGATCGTCAACGACCGCATCATACGCCAGTCGATGAAGAAAACCGCTGGTAACATCAGTCGAAGATACTATGCTATCATGGTGCTTTGTCTGCTAATGATTCCCTATAGTTACTGGGCATTCGTGATGCTATCTGGTTTCTCTATTCCTTTCTGGATCTTCACCTGTATCGTGATGCTTGTCTGCTTGGGAGGCACCTATTATAACAGCAGGAATCTGAGTGACTCGAACATGATGACGAATAATCTCGTGGATGTCCGTCGTCGTATGGCTCGCGCCAAGAAGTTCGATGCCAACAGGCTCATCGTCGGCATTCCCCTCATCGTCATCTTCCTTGGCTGGTTTATGAACGAGTCTTATCTACTCCATCAGGATGCCCTTGGAAAAGGTCTCTTCTGGGGAGGATGTATCGGAGGCGTTATTGGAGCCATCTTCGGATTCTCTCTCCACTTCAAGACCCAGCGTCAGTATCAGGAGATTATCGACCAGATAGAGGATCTTACCAGTGAGTGAGAAACAGCGAATAACATTCATCCTACGAAGGCGGCACATCCTCCCCACGAAGGTGCCGCCTTCCTGTTTGTTCCATGGGGTGGAACACTTTGTTCCATGGCATGGAACATTTAGTTCCATAGGGTGGAACAAATAATCCCCTTTATTCGGATAAAAGATTCCTATGCATGGAATGATTGATTCCAATGCCTGGAATCCTCGACCGGAGCACCTCCTCTCTCCCAATAGACAAACTTTAGCCCAGTTTCCACCCCGTTTTTATCACTTTTTTGAAGCAAAAACACCCCCTTTTTAGGGCAAAAATCGCCAATCGTTGTCACCCTTGCCGCTACGTTGTTACCAGCAATCCGCTGATTATCAAATAGTTTTGCAAGGCGGCAACGGTGACAAGGGTTTTAAAATTACGTGTAGGGAATTGGAGTATTCTAAAGCCCCAGCCTTCATAGGTAGAAGGTCGGGGCTTCGTTAGGTATGATAAAAAAGCGGAACACTTTCCTTTATCCTGTAATGGATTGGGAAAAACATTCCGCAGTTATCTAAAGATGATAGTTTTCTAGATGTCAGGCAATACTATTTTATATACATCTTCAAACCATTCTTAATATAGATACCTTTCTTAGAAGGCTTTCCATAAACACGATGCCCAGAAAGCGTATACCAGATACCATCATTAGCTTGACTTGTAATTACATCTTTTATACTTGTAGATTCCATCTCTACGATATGCTGGAAATCACTCCATATAGTAGCACCTTTGTATTTGTCAGCACAGCCATAAGGGACATATAGAATACATGTTTCCATGTTAACTCCATCAAATATAGAACCACTTGCTCGACGTGCTTCAGCGGAACCGAAGGTAATTGGCTCTTCATGGTATACATAGATAGATGCCAAATTCACACAACCAGCAAAAGCACCATTGCCTATTGAGGTTATAGTTGCTGGGATAGTAACAGATGTTAATTCAACTCTGTTTTTAAATGCATTTGCTTCTATTCTTGAAATAACACATGTCTTTCCATTATTATCTTCTAGAGTTTCTGGAATGATGTATTCTGTTATATTTTCATCTATGTCTATAATTGCAAAACTACCATCTTCTTGTTCCTCAAAAGTAGCCTCGTCTGTTTCAATTGTCTGATATGGATAATATTCGAATACAGGTTCTATCTGTAATTCCATATTGTCGTTAACGCTGAATGTATATTCATTCTTAATGACAGAAGAAATGACATCCTCACCATTTATGTTCAACGATACAAGTTTATAATTCTCCTCAGGCTTTACCTTTATATTAACACTACTACCTTTTTGGGTAACTATACAATTTTGGCGAGACCAATAATTATACCATTCTCCATAATTATCAGTAATTGATACTTCGATCACTTCAGGAATATAATAATTTTCATCCTTTATGCCTATGGTGCATAACTCATCTGCAATCGTTTCGTCTTCTTGAATATCAAAGAAATTCTTCCAATAATCTGCTTTTTTGTAAGTCTCTGAAGAGCCTGCTGGCACTTTCAAAGTTGCAGAAATGTATGTTGATGCATCGAATGAGTTTTCCCAAGTACTGATAGGGGTGTTATGTCCTAATATGATAGTTTTTAGTGCTTTACAACCTTTAAAAATGTTACCAATTTGATTATCTTGATCGCCTGTTATATTACCAAAATCAATAACGCTGTTAGGGATTTTTACAGACTCAAGACTTGTACATCCTGCGAAAGCAAAGGAACCAACAAAGCACACACCTTCTGGAATAACAAATGAAGTCAAAGACGTACAATCTTCAAAAGCACTATGATCAATGACTTTTAACTGATGTGTATTAGAAGGCAATATGAAATCTGTCAAAGATGTACAGCCAGCAAAAGCGTATTCATTAATAGAAGTCAAAGATTCAGAAAACTCCACACTTTTTAAACTGGCACATCTATCAAATGCTCCAGTACCGATTGAAGTGATACCCAATCCTTGAATTGAAGTTACTGATGTTTCGTAAAATGCCCCAGAACCGATAGTTTCAATGCTATTTGGAATCTTCACGGTTTCAAGGGTAGTACATCTATCAAATAAAAAGTTAGGTATTTCAGTTACCTTAGTTCCAAACTCTGCAGACACAGCACCACAATTTTCACCAAAAAGATTCGCATCAAAATCTGTCACGAAATTACGTCCTATATAAACACTCATAGGATCTCTTTGATGATGCCAATACCAGTAATAAGCATTTTCTGCCATCTCTAAAGGTATATCACTATCTTCAATCCTAAAGGTATTAACACTTCCTATACTCAATTCACCTATACTTTTGATATTGTCTTTAAAGGATAATGTTCCTATATTACATTCGGAAAGAGCATCACTATTAATACCTGTCACACTGAATGTACGAGACATATACTCAACGGTCTCAGGAATAATGATGTCACCAGAATAATGTCCATTATCAGGTTGAGCCAGTTCTACTGTTAGGTCTGACAAGGAAGTAATGTTGTAGTACAATCCATTTTCTACAAAGTCAGATGCATGACTATTAACAGCCATTGCAAGACATAAAATCGTTAAAATATAATTTTTCATTATGATAGTATAATAAAGAAAAGGCGGAACCATTCGATGCTTATCTGTAGCTGGGTTACCGCCAAGTAGACCTAATCGTATAACAAGCACAAATAGTCCACGCCCTACCAGCGTGAACTTCCATCAGCTTGTTCCTCTACGATTGAATGATTGGCGGTATTCAGCTACGAAGAACAAGAGCTAAAAGCTCAAAATCTTATATATAAGTACGAACAGAAACGCTATTCTGTAAGTTAATAATTAATTGTTTATTAATTCTCTGTGACCTTGTGAGGCTGAGCCTCGACTCATAGGTCGGTTAGCGTTCATTCGTTTTGTTCTATGTCATCGGCAATATCATTTTAGGGTTAAACAATATGATTCCGTTTGCAAATATAGTAATTATTTCCGAATTGGCGAATGTGATTTGGGAAAAAGTTGTACCTTTGCAGCAAACTTTTCGGCTGACCGAAAGCAGAGGCGTTTTATAACACCTCGCAGAGGTTAGTTATATAGAAGAGACAAAACTATGAGTCAACTATGGATAAAGCAACTTTTGAAAGGCAGAAGGCATTTGCGGGGGAGAAGAAACCCTCCATGCAGCGTCGCTGTGTGGGTTATGACTATACGGAGCGACGGATGTATATGATCACGATGGTGACAGAAGGGCGTAAACCACTCTTCGGTAAGGTGGTGGGACATAGTGAGGCGGTAGAGCCGTCGGCAGAGGTTCCTCATATAGAGTTGTCTCCTTTGGGTAAGGCAGTGGAGCAGATTTGGAAGACCATCGATGTGCATCATCCAGAGGTGCAGGTGGTGGCTTTACAGATGATGCCAGACCATCTGCATTCGATACTCTTTGTGAAGGAAAGGTTGGAGAAGCCGTTTGGGAAGGTGCTGTTAGGGGTGAAGCAGGCTTGTAATCAGGTGTTTCGGCAGTTGATGCCTGAGGATTTTGTTGCTGTGGCACAGCAACATGCGGGACAGAGCCGCGACAATGGGATGCTGTTTGCGAAGGGGTTTAATGATCAGATTCTGTTCAGGGATGGACAGTTGGAGCGTTGGCTTAACTATGTGAGGGATAACCCTCGGCGCCTGTTGATGAAAAGGGAGAATCCTGAGCTGTTTAGGGTACAGAGGGGGTTGACGTATGCAGGGCTGAGTTTTTCGGCTATTGGCAACCGCTTCTTGTTAGAACGACCAGTGAAGGTGCAGGTACAATGCTCCAGAAGGATGACGGAAGAAGAGTTGCAGGCAAAGCTTGCCGACTGTCTGAAGGCTGCCCGGCAAGGGGCGGTGCTGGTATCGCCTGCTATATCAAAGGGGGAGAAAGCGATTATGAGGGCAGCTTTTGACGAGGGACTACCAGTTATTTATTTGCAGGAGAACGGTTTCACTGATTTGGCGAAGCCTGGAGGTAAGCGGATGGAAGCCTGTGCCAAAGGGCAGTTGCTGATTCTTGCTCCTTGGGAGCATCATAATGAGAAGATAATGATTAGGAGGGGGCAATGTCTGGAGTTGAATGAGATGGCGAGGGCTATATGTGAAGGAGGGTAGGTGATGTTTATTGCTGTGGCACAGCAATATGCTAAACATGGGAGGGAGGAAGGGGGAAAGAAATGGTAGGTAAATGGAGTATTGTTAGGGGAAAAAGTTGTACCTTTGTAACCTTATAACCTTATAAATATAATAAGGTAAAGGATAGATAGTAGAGATGAAGATAAAACTTCTTAATCCTGAGAGAATGACTCCCGAGCAGGCTTGCCAGTTTCGTGATGATGTGCTGAATATCGTCAGTCAGATACCTTACGGACAGGTCACTACTTATGGTATTATAGCAGCATGGGCAGGATGGCCAAGTCATTCGCGGATGGTAGGGCGTACCCTGCGCTATACACCAGAAGCCGAGCAGTTGCCTTGCCATCGTGTGGTGAATAAAGAGGGGCGCACTGCTCCTGGATGGAGTCGTCAGCGTTTGCTACTGGAACAAGAAGGTGTCATTTTCAAGTCTAACGGTCATGTAGACATGAGCCGTCATCTATGGGAACCAGACGTACTACTATAAATGAAGGAAGTGTAAGTACTTTCTAACGTACCACCTTCTTACCATTCTGGATATAGATGGCACGATGACCTTGCTGTAGTTGTCGGCGACATCCTAAGAGGTCGTAATACTCTGTGGCGTGTCGCTGACTGACAGTTGGCAGACTGATACCAGAGGTCTGTTCCGTTTTATAGAGTAACTCAAGGTAATTATAGTAACCACCCTGTACGAAAGGCATGATGTCTGTCAACAGGTCATGGTTGGTGAAAATGAGTTCCGTAGGAGCCTTCTCTGTGAGTTCTGGACCAATCCATTGCTAGATCTGTCGTCCATTATCAGTTGTTCCCACCATCGTACATTTGTCACCACCTTGGTTGCTATGCAGGTCGGTCGTGGTATCATCGCCCAGCAAGAACTCAGCACTTGACGGGACACCATCAGGCAGCATCGACTCGCCCTCCAATTTGCGGATTGCCGTCATGGCAAGGTCAAGATATTTCTGCTTGCCAGCAATATATTTGCTATTGTTTTGTGCTGTTACAGAGAGTGTTCCCAAGAGGAACAGTCCTAAGACGAATGATTTACCCGCTAATCTCATTTTTATCATGTGTACCTTATATTTAACGTGAGTTCGATGTAAGTCCTACGCAATGAGTCTGTTTTTGTCAATGATTTCAATGTTCATTTCCGGCTTCTTTGGCAGCAGGTTATAGGCAATAAGCCCGGCGAACAGGTTTGTGGCGAAGTTGTCAATGGAGCGGTGCCTGGTATGCTCTATCTGGCAGACATTCTTCAGCTCGTCATTTACCGTTTCAATAACCGAACGTTTCCTGAGCATTAGCTTGTCATAGAGGTTCATCAGCGAGTTCTTCATGTTCTTCTTAATCTTCGTTACCAGATGTATGTCGTCAACGAAAAGCATCTCGAAGAGATCCTGGCTGATGTATCCCCAGTCGGCAAAGAGATTTCCGAATAGTTTCTCCGTGAAG
>CALFUF010000182.1 GCA_937916405.1 uncultured Prevotella sp. | reverse complement strand
ACTGGTGTTGACGAGCGAGCCGTGAGAAAGATGACCACCATGAGCCAGATTGAGTCCCATGAAAGTGTCCCCCGGCTGCAGCACAGCCAGCAGGACAGCAGCATTAGCCTGTGCTCCGGAGTGGGGCTGGACATTGGCATATTCGGCATCAAACAGTTTGCAGACGCGCTCAATAGCCAGGTTCTCTACCTCGTCAACTACTTGGCAGCCACCATAATAGCGCTTTCCGGGATAACCCTCAGCATATTTGTTTGTAAGATAAGAACCCATGGCCTGCATGACCTGGTCGCTTACAAAGTTTTCACTGGCAATCAGCTCTATGCCTTTCAGTTGGCGCTGATGCTCTTTCTCAATCAGTTGGAAAATGGTGTTGTCTCTTTCCATGCTAAACTCAATATTAATAATATGTGGTTTTTCGGGCTGCAAAGTTACATATTTTTTGTTATTTACAAACTTTTCTAATCAATTTTCATTTCCAAACCGCCTACATTTTAGACATTGTATAAATTTTGACGAAATTGCAGTGAATGTTTGTTTATATGGATTAATCTACTTAATTTTGCCATCCAAAGTTCAATTAGCTGACTAATAATTATTAAACACATTATGAAGAAAAAGTTTATTTGCGCTGTTTGTGGATATATCTACGAAGGCGATGCAGCTCCCGAGAAGTGCCCCATCTGTAAGGCTCCAGCTTCTAAGTTCTCAGAACTGAAAGATGACGCTGATATGACTTACGCTACCGTTCATAAGATTGGTGACGGTAAGCCCGAGGGTGTCAGTGAGGAGATGATCCAAGACCTCCGCAACCATTTCAATGGTGAGTGTGGGGAGGTCGGTATGTATCTCGCTATGGCTCGTCAGGCAGACCGTGAGGGCTATCCTGAGATTGCCGAGGCTTTCAAGCGTTATGCTTTCGAGGAGGCAGACCATGCTTCCCGTTTCGCAGAGCTGTTGGGTGAGTGCGTTTGGGACACCAAGACCAACTTGGAGAAGCGTGCTGCCGCAGAGGCTGGTGCTTGTGAGGATAAGTTCCGTATTGCCAAGAATGCCAAAGCTGCTGGTTTCGACGCTATCCATGACACCGTTCATGAGATGGCTAAGGACGAGGCTCGCCATGGTGCAGGCTTTGCCGGTTTGCTGAAGAGATATTTTGGTAAATAAAAGCAATAAAATAGCAAGGAGTCCGTTTCTATTTCAGATGAAACGGATTCCTTTATTATTTCTCATCCTGTCTACGTTGTTCGTAGGCTGTTCTGACAACGATAAGTTCTCGTCAGACGCATCCGCTATATTAGATTTCTCCATCGACAGTCTGGCGATGGACACTGTTTTTACACAGACATCCACCCGTACCTACGACTTCTGGGTATATAATAAATGTAATTCTGGCATCCGTATCAACGAGGCTCACCTTACCCGTCCCTCCCAATCTGGTTTCCGTGTGAATGTGGATGGCAACTATGTCGATTCTGTCGCTTATGACTTTGAGATACGCAAAGGCGACTCCATCCGTGTCTTTGTGGAGCTGACGGCTCCAAAGACTCAACAGGCTGATCCTCAACGGATTGAAGACCAGCTGGTGTTTGTGTTGGAGAACGGAAGGGTGCAACCCATCAAGCTGAGTGCCTATAGCTGGAAAGCGATATTCTATGACGAGGAACTCATTGTCGATGGCGATATGACCATTGACGAGCGTCAGCCCATCGTTATCAAGAAAGGCATCGTCGTCAGGAAAGACGCTACGCTGACCTTGTCACATGCCCAGCTCTATTTCCATGATGGTGCGGGCATCGAGGTACAAGGTACTATCAAGGCAGACAGCTGTCTGTTCCGTGGTGACCGTCTCGACCGTATGTTCTCCTATCTGCCCTACGATCGGGTAAGTGGACAGTGGAATGGGATCTTCATAAAGGAGGATTCCAAGGTAAACATGTTCCAGGACTGCGAGATACGGAGCAGCTATACAGGTATTGCCTGCGACCAGAACGCTTCGATATCCCTTCTTCGATGCACTATCCATAATTGCAAGGGAACAGGATTGGAACTCAACGAGTCAACGGCATTAGTGGATAGTTGCAGGATTACCAATACGTTAGGTGATTGTCTGAACGTGATGGGTTCCGTCGTGAAGATCAATCACAGCACCTTAGCCCAGTTCTATCCCTTCTCCGCAGACAGGGGAGTCGCCCTGCGTTTCGATGCTGAGAGTAATATCGTCTGCGACAATACCCTCATAACAGGTTATGAGGAAGATGTGATTATGGGTGATGGTGTCGACTTTTTCTTTGAGAATTGCATCCTGAGGACCTTAGAGCCAGGGGATTCAGAGGAGTTTGTCGATGTGATATGGGAAACGCCGAAGAGTGAGGTACAGGGCGAGAAACACTTCGTCACCTTTGATACCGACAACCTGTTCTATAACTTCACTATCAAGGAAGACAGTCCAGCCTATCAAAAGGAGATAGGCGACCTTAGAATTCTGTAAAGCTAAGGGGCATTAAGTCCTTAATACCATTGATGATATAAATCTGTCTCGTCCCATACAGGATGATTCGTATGGGGTGATGAAAACGTGTCTCAGACTCGATGATGACCTGTCGGCAGATGCCACAGGGACTGATCGGCTCCTCTTGTAAGACACCTTCAGTGTTACGTGCGGCAATGGCTATCGTCTTGATAGGTGTGTCAGGATACTGCGCGCCAGCCGCATAGATTGCCGACCGCTCGGCACAGATGCCGGCAGGGTAGGAGACATTCTCCTGGTTGCACCCCAAGACGTTCTCACCATTCTCCAATAGCAATGCCGCACCCACATGGAAATGGGAATAGGCAGCATAGGAGCGTGAGGTCGCTTTGATGGCACTGTTTACCAATGCCTGTTCTGTCGTAGACAATTCGTCCATTTGTACCACGCTGATAGTGGATTTGAGCACTAACTCCTTCATAATCTTTCCCTTTTTGTTGCAAATATAATAATTTTTCCTTATTTTTGCAACATCATTCAGTAAATGTTCATGAAAAAGAACCTCTTCATAGGTCTGCTGTTATGTATCGGCGCGATACCTGCCAATGCCCAGATGAAATGGAGCCAGCAGTATCAGCAGTACTTTGATCAATATAAGGATATGGCTATCGATCAGATGCGACGTTACCATATTCCAGCCAGTATCACCTTGGCGCAAGGAGTCTTGGAGTCAGGTGCGGGAAAGAGTGAGCTGGCAGTCAAAGGCAATAACCATTTTGGTATCAAGTGTCATGGTTGGACTGGTCGTGCGGTCTATCATGATGACGATGAGAATAATGAGTGCTTCCGTGCTTATCGTAATGCATCAGAGAGTTTCGAGGACCATTCCAAGTTCCTGACGACGAGTAACCGTTATAGCTCGTTGTTCCGATTGAAACAGACTGACTATAAGGGGTGGGCGTATGGCTTGAAGTCGTGTGGTTATGCCACCAACCCTCGTTATGCCATCCAGTTGATAGACATCATCCAGTTGTATAAGCTCTATGAGTACGATGATGGCAAATATTCTGGCAAGTCGCATGGCACCCTTCCGTCAGTGAGCCATCGTGTCTATGAGTTCAACAAGAACTACTACGTGTTGGCAAAGGCAGGAGATACCTATCGGACCATTGGTGAGGAGATGGGTGTGTCATATAAGAAACTTGCCAAGTATAACGAGAACGACCGTGATGCTCGTCTGGAGGAGGGTGAGTTCGTCTGGTTGGAGAAGAAACGGCGTAATGCCCCCAAGGAATACAAACACCGTCCGCATGTCGTGAGGGATGGAGAGTCTATGTACACCATCTCCCAGCGGTATGGTATCCGTCTGAAGCATCTTTATAAGATGAATGACCTGACACCCACATACCAGATAAAGGTGGGTGATGTGCTCCGTGTAAGATGATATAACTAAAAGATAGAACTATGAGGAAAATATGTTACCTATTAACCGCACTAACACTTCTGACATTTGTCGGATGCAACCGCTTCCGTGTAAAGACAGACCATAGCAAGCAAATGGAACAAGTACGTCTCCCAGTTGATACCGCACAGAAGAATGATATCAAGGAAGCCACCGCAGATGACAGTTGGGAAGACGAGCCACTACTGGAGATACCCGATATCCCGGGAGAGGCAGGTGGTCACCCCGATGCGTCAGGAGCGGAACGAATGTTCCGTGAAGGTTATTAGGATTAGTCTTTAAGAAGGTCTTCGAGAAAATTATCCAAGTCTTGGTCAAGCCCAGCCATCAGCTCTTGGTCGATGATAGCCGTATCGTCATCGACCAAGTATAGTTCTGCGAGATGCTCATGGTCGTCGTCCTCTAATACAAAGGAAAAAGGTTTGAGGATAGCCATCTTCTCTATCATCTCCTTTTGCTTTGTCAATGCTGAACGCAGCACAACAGCCACTCCCTTATAGAAATCGTCATCCTTGTTCTCAATCCATTGCTCGATGATACATCTGGTGATCTCCTTGTCATCATCATCAAAGGCAACCAACTCTCCCGTGTCCTGAGTCACTCTTAGGTGTATGTCAGTCAGGATTCCGCTGTCGTCATTGGTTGGAAACTTATCAGCCACCTTACGGATGGCTCGTTCGATTTGTAGTAGTGTTTGCTCAGTTGCTTTCATCATTTTTAGCTTAAGACGTTACAAAAGTAATTAAAAGAAAGGACAACTGCAAACGATTACGAATTTTTTTCAAAAATATTTTGCTATACACACCTTTAATTCACTTTTTTGTAGTACCTTTGCAATTGCTAAGTCGAGATTACAAACTATGAATAACAAAATTCGTCATGAGGGCATCATTGACAGCATAGAGGACGGATGTGTACATGTTCGTATCCTTCAGACTTCAGCATGTGCCGCATGTAAGGTGGCTGGCTATTGCAATGCTGCCGAGGCGAAAGAGAAAGTTGTTGATGTGTTTTGCGACACGGACGCAAAACAGTTGACGAAAGGACAGCAAGTGGTGGTGTCGACCTCTGGTGATGTGGCAGCCCGTGCCCTGTTATGGGCTTTTGGCTTTCCATTCCTGTTGATGATTGCCGTTTTAGTACTTGTACTATGGCAGACGCATGATGAGGGGGTGGCGGCTATCAGCGGGCTATTGGCATTAATACCATACTACGGACTACTGTTCCTGTTGCGTCATCGGATGCGCAAGGAGATGGCATTTATCATAGAATAAACAAGTGTAACTAAAACAAATACAAGAGATTATGAATTTTATTTTGATTGCGGTTGCAGTATTAGGCGGCATCGGATTGATAGCTGCTGTCGTACTGTTTGTCTGCTCCAAGAAATTCGCTGTCTACGAAGACCCTCGTATAGCGCAGGTGACGGAGGTGTTGCCAGGTGCTAACTGCGGAGGATGTGGCTTTGCAGGCTGTGGCGGTCTTGCCGACGCACTGGTCAAAGGTGCTGACGCGGGAAGTCTCGACGGCTTGAAATGTCCTGTTGGTGGACAGGAAGTGATGGGTAAGGTGGCTGATCTGCTGGGAATGGCAATCGCCAATGGTGAGCCGATGGTGGCTGTCGTTCGTTGTAACGGCACCTGTGCCCTCCGTCCGAAGATTGCTGAGTATAACGGCTTGCGCTCCTGTGCGGCAATGAATGCCTGTGGAGCTGGTGAGACGGCATGTGGCTTCGGCTGTTTGGGCTGTGGTGACTGTGTTGCCGCTTGTCAGTTTGATGCCATCCACATGAACCCCGAGACTGGATTACCTGAGGTTGACGAGGAGAAGTGTACCTCTTGTGGTGCCTGTGTGAAGGCATGTCCTCGTCACATCATCGAACTGCGTAAGAAGGGGCCGAAGGGTAGGAGAGTCTTTGTGTCTTGTGTCAACAAGGACAAAGGACCTGTTGCCATGAAGGCTTGTAAGGCAGCTTGTATCGGTTGTGGTAAATGCGAGAAAGAATGTAAGTTTGGTGCCATCACTATTGAGGGAAATGTCTCTTACATCGACTTCAACAAGTGCCGTCTGTGTAAGAAGTGTGTGGAGGCTTGTCCTACAAAGGCTATCCATGCAGTCAACTTCCCGGCTCCGAAGCCCAAACCAGTGACTAGTGAGACTAGTGCAACTAGTGGAACTAGTACATCTAGTATTCCTAGTAGTCCTAGTAGTCCTAGTGATTCTTGTGAACCTAAAGTAGAAAAGGAGGAACAAGCATGAACGTAAGAACATTCCGTATTGGTGGTATTCACCCCGAAGAGAATAAACTGACCCATGAGGTAGTGACCAAGGTTGCCGCACTTCCTAAACAGGCAATCTTCCCATTGAGCCAGCATATCGGCGCTCCTGCCAAGCCTGTCGTCGCTAAAGGTGACAAGGTGAAGGTTGGTACGATGATTGCCGAGGCTGGTGGTTTCGTGTCTGCTCCTATCTTCTCATCTGTCAGTGGTACCGTGTTTAAGATTGACACCGCGATTGACGCTACTGGTTATCGTAAGCCCGTCATTATTATTAATGTGGAAGGCGACGAGTGGGAAGAGTCTATCGACCGTTCCGATAAGTTGGAGACTGTTGAGGCACATCCGGAACTGACTCCCGAGGAGATTGTCAACCGTATCAAGGACGCTGGTGTCGTTGGTATGGGTGGCGCTTGTTTCCCCACCTTCATCAAACTCACCCCTCCGCCAACAGCAAAGGCTGAGTGTGTGATTATCAATGCGGTAGAGTGTGAGCCCTATATCACAGCCGACTACCGTCTGATGATGGAGCATGCCGATGAGATACTGATCGGTTTGGAGTTACTGATGAAGGGTGCCAAGGTGACTACTGGTTATATTGGTATTGAGACCAACAAGCCCAAGGCTATCGAGTTGCTCGCCCAGAAATGTGCGGAGAAGTTTAGCGGTTCTGCCTATCAGGTAGAGGTCGTTCCATTGAAGCAGCGTTATCCGCAGGGTGGTGAGAAACAACTCGTTGACGCTGTCATCCGTCGTCAGGTGCCTGCACCTCCCGCTATCCCAGTGAATGTGGGTGCTATCGTTCAGAACGTGGGTACAGCCTTCGCTGTCTATGAGGCGGTGATGAAGCATAAGCCCCTCTTCGAGCGTTATACCACCGTGACAGGTAAGCGTCTTGCTAATCCCGGCAACTTCCTTGTTCGTATGGGAACACCGATGAAGGACCTGATTGAAGCCTGTGGTGGAATGCCCGATGGCGATAATAAGTTACTGGCTGGCGGTCCTATGATGGGTAAGGCACTGACCTCTGTAGAGGTGCCTATCTGCAAGGGAACCAACTCCGTGACGATTATCTCTGGTGACGAGGCTGTCCGCAAGGAGCCACAGCCCTGTATTCGTTGTGCGAAGTGTGTGAGTGTCTGTCCGATGGGCTTGGAGCCTTATCTGCTCGCTAAGCTTGCCGCCGTACAGAACTGGGAGCGCTCCGAGCATGAGGATGTGGTCAGCTGTATCGAGTGTGGCTCTTGCCAGTTCACTTGTCCTGCCCATCGTCCGTTGCTCGACAACATCCGTATGGGTAAGTCAACAGTAATGGGAATTATTAGAAATAGAAACGCAAAGAAATAACTATGAGTAAGTTGATTGTATCATTATCGCCCCATGCACATGGAACCGACACGGTGGAGCGCAATATGTACGGCGTCATCATCGCCTTGCTGCCCGCGCTGCTCGTCTCGTTCTATTTCTTCGGCATTGGCTCTGCCATTGTCTGTGCAACGAGTGTCGCTGCCTGCGTCCTCTTCGAGTGGGCTATCAATAAGTTTATGCTGAAAAACGAGCGCACCACCATCTGCGATGGTTCTGCCGTGCTGACGGGTCTGCTGCTTGGTTTCAACCTCCCCAGTAACCTCCCCATCTGGATTATCATCATCGGTGCGCTCTTTGCCATCGGTGTTGGTAAGATGACATTCGGCGGTCTGGGTAACAACCTCTTCAACCCTGCGTTGGTAGGACGCGCAGCCCTGTTGGTTGCCTTCCCCGCACAGATGACGACATGGCCGAAGGTGGGACAGCTCACCAGTTATCTCGATGCGGAGACTGGTGCCACACCTCTTGCCATCATGAAGGAGGCAATCAAGAGTGGTGATGCTTCCGTGCTCGACAGACTGCCCGACTCAATGAGTCTCTTCCTCGGCAATTATCCTGATGGTGCCGGAGCGATGGGTGAGATCTGTGCGCTGGCACTGCTGCTGGGCTTGGTCTATATGCTCTGGAAGAAAATCATCACCTGGCACATCCCCGTCAGCATCATCGCTACGGTCTTCGTGTTCTCGGGATTGATGCATCTCGCAGATCCTATCTATGCTGATCCTATCAGCGTCATCCTCTCGGGTGGTCTGATGCTTGGTGCCATCTTCATGGCTACCGACTATGTCACCTCCCCGATGAC
>CALFUF010000181.1 GCA_937916405.1 uncultured Prevotella sp. | reverse complement strand
ACTGCTACCTTTTTATCATACGTTTTAAGTTTGATTAATACTTAAAATTCTAAAACCAGCGATTGGCGGGGACGTAAATGTAAGTCTTTCGACAGGTCGTAATACCGTTCAGTGAGGATGTCTTTAGCCCGTTTAGCGTCACCAATCACCTCCGCATAGCGCATGACGTCCATCGTGGCTGGCTTGCTGGTACCGTTGAGAATGGTGAGCGCTGTCTTACCCTGGTATTGGCGGGCGATGACATAGATACCCTTGTAGGGGATGAACTGGGTCATCGTACCCTTGATAATCACCTCATTACCTTTTCGCCAGTGCAGCAGTCGGCTGGTCCATCGGAACATGTCCTGCTCTGCCTTGGTGCGTCCCTCCTTCGTGAAGGCGTTATGCTGGTCGCCAGGGAAACCGCCAGGGAAGTCCTTGCGAACGTTACCGTCTGTCACCTCCTTGGTGCCGTTCATCAGGATCTCGGTACCATAGTAGAGCTGTGGGATGCGGTTGACGGTCAACAGTAAGGCGAGTGCCTGTTTGAGGGCAAGGGTGTCTCGTCCGTTCCCCAAGAAACGGTCGGTATCGTGGTTGTCGATAAATGCCATGACCGATGAGGGGTTGGGGTAGAGATAGTCGTAGACGAAGGAGTTGTAGATGCGGTTCAGACCGTTCCACCAGGCGTCTGTCTCCTCATTCTTCGCCTGGTTGAGCTTGTCGAAGAACGAGAAGTCCATGACGGTCTTCAGATAACTGTTGTCCTTGGAGAGCTTGCTGTCTTTCTGCCATGCCGCGGTATAGGCAGGCTCAGTGACCCATGTCTCCCCAACGGTATTGAAAGAGGGATATTCCTCGTCAAGCTCTTTCATCCACTGTGCCATGGCATCAGCATAAGCGTAGGGATAGGTGTCCATACGGATGCCGTCGATACCTACGGTCTCTATCCACCAGATACTGTTCTGGATGAGATAGCGCATCAGGTGCGGATTATGTTGGTTGAGGTCGGGCATGGTAGGCACAAACCAGCCCTCCGTGGTCTCTTTCAAGTCAATCTTGGAGGCATAAGGGTCTTTGACGGGTGTCAGCTTATAACTGGTCTGCAGGTACTTGCTCTTCTGTTCGTCCTTCAGCCACTCTGGGGTGTTCAGCCAGTCTTTCGACGGCATGTCCTTCGTCCAGGGGTGCTCGAAGCCCGAGTGGTTGAAGATCATGTCCATCACCACCTTCAGTCCCTTGGCATGAGCCTCGTCGCATAGGCGGCGATAGTCTTCATTGCTTCCGAAACGGGGGTCTACTTTGTAATAGTCGGTAGTGGCATAGCCATGGTAGGTGGAGTAACCATTCTCCGAGTCTGGGGAGTCGTTCTCCAAGACAGGTGTCAACCATAACGCTGTGACCCCGAGGTCGCAGAAATAGCCCAAGTGCTCACGGATACCGTTCAGGTCGCCACCATGTCGCAAGGAGGGCTGACTGCGGTCCTCCTTATAGGTGCGCATACCCTTTACCTGTGGGTTATGCCCGGCACCCTGCGCAAAACGGTCAGGCATCAGCATATAGAGCACGTCGGCATTGGTGAAACCCTTGTGCTGACTGCCCTTCATCTCCCTTGCCTTGAGGGGATAGACTATTTTCTGCTTGTCAAACTTCAGCGTCATCGTGCCTGGCTGTGCTCCCTGCAGGTTCAGATATACCAGCAGGTAGTTGGGAGAGTCAAGGTGTACCACACTGTCGATGCGCACACCAGGGTAGTCGGTTGTCACCTCCTTGACCTTGGTGATGTCGTTGCCATAAACCATCAGTTGCAGTTGTGGGTTCTTCATCCCCGCAAACCAGCAGGCTGGTTCTATCTTGTTGATTTTTACTGCGGCATCCATACTTATTATTTGCAATGTAAGAAGTCCTAATAATAATACTCGTTTCATAAATGTTGATATTTTAGTGATGTATCATCAATGCGGATTGTGGGTGGACGATAGCCACAGTGTCTTGTCGGGTTCCCAGTCCTTGCTCATCCATACGTCCGTCCTCGCAGACGATGGTGTAGGTGCCCTTGGGAATGGTGACACGTTGTGGTTTCGTTGAGGCGTTCAGGATGACGATGATCTCTTGCCAGTCGTCAATGCCTTTCAGGTCTTTCAGCCGGAAGGCGACTACCTGTCGGGGAGCCTTCATGAACTCCAAGTGCTGGCGGACGAGGTCGGCACTGCCCAGGCGGAAAGCTGGATGGTGCTGGCGCAGGGCGATGAGCCGTTTGTAATACTCCGTGACCTGTGGGTAACGCTGGAGGTTCGACCATTCCAAACGGTTGATGCTGTCGGGTGACTCAAAACTGTTATGAACCCCTTTCTTGTCACGTAGCATTTCCTCACCGCTTAGCATGAAAGGAATACCTTGTGAGGTGAAGACGGCAGTCTGGGCAAGGAGGTCGAGGCGAATCAGCTCGTCCATCTTCATACCAGGCTTACTGATCTTCAGACGGTCTACCAGACACATATCATCATGACAACTCACATAACTCATCATCTGCGTAGGCTCGTCAGCCCAGGGCTTTGTCGAGTAGTTGACTTTCGTCATGTCTACTTGCGGATGCTCGATAGCTCCGGCAATACCGAATTTCAGACTCTCCTCACAGTCGGGAGCACCAATGAGGAAACCGCCTTTGGTATCATCGCTGAAGGGACCACGCAGGGCATCACGTATCTCGTCAGAGAAAGCAGCGATACGGGGCATCTGCCGGATGTTCGCCTTCATCCCCAGTTGCTCGTCAGGCAAGGCACAGGCTCCTGCGCTCCACCCCTCACCATAGATAAGGATATGGGGATCGATGGCATCCATCATCTCACGGATGGCATTCATCGTCTCGATATCATGAACGCCCATCAGGTCGAAGCGGAACCCGTCAACGTGGTATTCATCATACCAGTATCTCACACTCTCCATCATGAACTTACGCATCATAGGCTTATCGGAGGCTGTCTCATTGCCACAGCCGGAGCCGTTGGAGTATGTTGGAGTGTTCTGATTACTCTGAGTATTCTGAGTCATCCGATAGTAATAGTCGGGATAGGTGCGTTGGAAATTAGAGTGCTCAATATCATAGGTGTGGTTATAGACCACATCGAGAATCACCGAGATACCTGCATGATGGAGTGCCTGTACCATCTGCTTGAACTCACGGATGCGGCAGACAGGGTCGTAGGGGTCGGTGGAATAGCCACCTTCTGGCACGTTATAGTTGACAGGGTCATAGCCCCAGTTATACTGTGGCTCGTTCAGACGGGTCTCGTCCACAGAGCCGTAATCGTAACTGGGCAGGATATGGACGGCATTGATGCCGAGGTCCTTCAAGTGCTGGATAGCCCATGGCTCGGTGAGGGCAAGGAACTTACCCGGATATTTTGCCTCCGGGCGAGCTACCGAGAAGTCACGATGGTGCATCTCATAGACGATATAGTCTTGGAAAGGACGCAGCACATGACGGTCGTCAGACCATCCCTTGGGGTTGGTATCACGCAGGTCCAAGATAACGCCTTTCTCACCATTCACAGTTACCGCCTTGGCGAATACTCCAGGAGAAGCCTGTCCGTTGACGACAAACTGATAGGTTTTCCCTTTCTGGTTCCCTTTCAGCGTTGCCGTCCAGATGCTGTCGCCTTGTAGTGTCATGCCGATACTGTCGTTGTCGACGACCACGAGACAGTTGGCGTCAGCAGGTGCGAACAACTTGAAAACAGTTTCTTGGGGCGAGTAAGTCACCTCGTCGAAGTGAAACGCCTCTTGAGCAGGATTGCAAGCTGTCAGTAGCACGGCCATTCCTATCAATAGAGCTTTTCTCATTGTGCTATCAGTGAAATGGCAAAACCACCACCAGGAGCCTCCGTCAGTTTCAGGGTGTCACCCATCTTTACCACCTTCTTGGTGATGACGTATGCCTTGGGGTTCTTCTCATAGTGCGCATCCTTCGCATCAGCATAGATGGTACAGTTGTACTTCTTACCTTTATCGAGGAAGTCGAGTTTGATGGTGCTCTGGTGACCGTTCTCGTCACACTTGCCACCAATAAACCAGTTGTCGGTACCCTTAGCCTTACGTGCCACCGTGATATAGTCGCCAGGCTCTGCCTCCAGATATTTCGAGTCGTCCCAGTCGCAGGCGACATCACGGATAAACTGGAAGGCATCATCGTATTTCTCATAATGCTCTGGCAGGTCTGCCGCCATCTGTAGTGGACTGTACATTGTCAGATAAAGTGCCAATGAGCCAGCGATGGTGATACGTGCCCATGAGGTATTGTCGCTCCATGTGCTTAACTTCGTCTCAAAGATACCAGGGGTATAGTCCATCGGACCACCTTGAAGACGAGTAAATGGGAGGATACAGGTGTGGTCGGGGTTGTTACCGCCGAAAGCCTCGTACTCTGTACCTCGCGCACTCTCGCCACCTACCAGGTTCGGATAAGTACGACAGAGTCCTGTGGGACGTGTCGCCTCGTGTGAGTTGACCATGATATGGTGCTTTGCCGCCTCTTTGATGACATACAGGTAGTGGTTGTTCATCGACTGTGAGTAGTGGTGGTCACCACGGGGGATGATGTCACCCACGTAACCCGTCTTCACAGCGTCGTAGCCGTATTTGTTCATCAACTCATACGCCTCCTTGATGTGTCGCTCGTAGTTCTGTGTGGAACTGCTGGTCTCATGGTGCATCAGAATCTTCACCCCCTTGGAGTGAGCATACTCATTGAGCATCTTAATATCGAAGTCAGGGTAGGGAGTCACAAAATCAAACACGTCGCGCTTCCACATATTCGCCCAGTCTTCCCAGCCGACATTCCATCCTTCTACCAGTACCTGGTCGAGCCCGTTCTTCGCCGCGAAGTCTATATAGCGTTTCACTTTCTCATTATTGGCGGCATGCCGTCCGTTGGGTTTCACGCTCTTCCAGTCTATCTGGTCAAGGTGAATGCTGGGGAAATCATTGGTATAATTCCAATTCGACTTACCCACGATCATCTCCCACCATACACCACAATATTTCGTGGGATGAATCCAACTGGTATCCTCAATCTTACAAGGCTCGTTGAGGTTAAGGATCAGATTGCTTGACAACATGTCACGGGCATCGTCACTGACCATCACCGTGCGCCAAGGAGTGTTGCAAGGGGTCTGCATACATCCTTTCAGTCCTGTAGCGTCAGGAGTCAGATGACTGACGAACGTGAAGGGCTGGGGTAGTTCGTAGGATGACGGTTGGGGGTTAGGGGTATAGACATTACTGCCACCACCTAGTTGCGTGGTCAGTGCCTTGGTCTGTGCGTCTACCAGTTCGAGGTGCATGGTGGCATAGTCAAGACATGCCGCCTCATGGATATTGATGTACAACCCGTCGTCGGATTTCATCTGTAACGAAGTCTGCACACCTGTTGGCGAGAAGACGGCTACAGAGGAGTTGCCCCAGTTGACAGCCTTCTTCATCCGTCCACGAATCTCCGAGAGACGGGTCTGTTGCGTCATCTGCTCCTGGGTGTCATAGTCACCAGGCAACCACCAAGCCAAGTGGTCGCCAGTCATAGCGAACTCAGAATGCTCTTCCTTGATGAGGAAATAGTTCAGTTCCTTTTGTTGTGGGAACTCATAACGGAAACCGATACCGTCGTCATACACACGGAAACGGATGATCATCTCACGTGTTTGCGGTTCCGTCCACATTCCCTTTGTCTCTTCCTTCTTGGAATAATGGGGAATGTCCAGACTCTGTTCGAGCGTCACCACATATTCCTGATAATGATTACGGATATCTCTTGTCTCTCCCCATACGGGTTGCCATGTCTCGTCGAAAGATGTCACCTTCTCGTCCTTAATGGTGAAATGATCCATCAGGTCCGTCTCACCCATTCCTTTAGAGGCATGCTTATCCTTGGCAAGTTCCAATCCCAGTCTGCTGGGTTTGATGACATCTCTGCCTTTATAAGTCATACTATAGGTAGGGACTCCCTTGTCTACATTGAAAGTCAATACGATATTGCCATTGGGCGATTTCACCTCGGCGGCAAGAGCCGTCAAGGGTAATAGTAATAATGTTAAGAGATAGTTAATGTGTTTCATATTATTTTCTTCCACTTTGCGTGATTAATGATTTGATAGTCTCGTTGAAATCATCGGCTTTCAACAAATCCTCTATGCTGATATGCATCCGATAACGCCAGTAATGGCGAGGGTTAGCTGGGATATTGATACGCTCTGCGTTCTGGTCGGGCAGACGTAGTTTCTCATCAATAGAAAGCCAGTCTTGTAAGGACAGCAGACAGAGCATGGAGGGAGAGGTGAGCTGACGACTCACAATCTCCTTGGCAAGCCAGCCGGGCAGGGGGTGAGGAGCCTTTTCACTACGACGCAGAGGACCGTTAAAGTACGCCTGGGTCTGCTCTTCGTCTTCGTCCCACCACTGGCGCAGTGTCGGCATGTCGTGGGTGGAGAAGGTACATACGCTGCGATAGGGGTTGTGTGACAGTTTGCCAAAGCGGATGTTGGAGTCCTTCGGCATGGTCTGGATTTCGAGCGACAGGATGCGTAGTTCGTTCATCACCCAGGGAACGCAGTCGGGTACCATTCCTAAGTCCTCTGCACAAACCAGCATACGGGTTGCCTGTGTCAGGAGAGGCAGTTTCTTCATAGCCTCCTGATACCAGAACTGGTTGTTGCGACGATAGAAATAGTCATTGTACAGACGGTTGAAGTTATATTTCTCCGTGTCGTTCAGCTCCTCATAGCCTTGCTGATATTGAACGGCGATACGGGGGTGCCAGCGGTCGTCACGCTTGTGGTCGACCAAGAAAAGATTGTCACGGAAAGGAACACCATAGGTAGCAATCTCCTCCTTGCTGAGACCGAGAGCAGGGGCAAACTGTCCCATTAGTCCTGACTTCTCGGGAACAGGAATCTCCCAGATGCGGAAGAAACCTAAGACATGGTCAATGCGATAGGCATCAAAATATTCTGCCATCTTACGGAAACGACGAACCCACCATGCGCAACCGTCTTTTAGCATCTCGTCCCAGTTATAGGTTGGGAATCCCCAGTTCTGTCCGTCAGCAGAGAACGGATCGGGTGGTGCACCAGCCTGTCCGTTGAGGTTGAAGTATTTGGGTTCTACCCAAGCCTCCACACCATCACGGCTGATACCGATGGGGATGTCACCTTTCAGGATGACACGGTGGGCTCTGGCATACGCATGGGCAGCATGCATCTGCTGGTCGAGGTTATATTGTACGAAATACCAGAACTCCACATCCTTATCGGTCTTCTTCAGCGCCTTTACTGTAGCCTCCTTGGGCCATTCAGAGAATACTGCCGTACCGTATTTGTCACGATAATAGCAGAAAGCGGCATAGGGAATGAGCCATTCCTTGTTTTGCTCGAAGAACTCCTTATATGAGGTACGTCTCTTGATAGTAGCCCATTCCTGCTCAAACAATACATGCAGATAGTCTAATTTTGCTGTGAACATCCGTTCGTAGTCAATCTGGGACAGGGCATTCAACTCCTGTCGCAACTGCTCGAATTGTGCCTTCTTCTGAGGGTCTTTTATCTCAGGGAGTTGGCGGAAATCAGTATATTGCGGATGTAGGGCATAGATGCTGATACTGTTATACGGATAACTGTCCTGCCAGGTATGGGTCATATTGGTGTCGTTGATCGGTAGTACCTGGATAATGCGCTGGTTGGTCTTGTCAGCCCAGTCAATCATCAGTTTCAGGTCTCCGAAGTCGCCCACACCGAAACTACCCTCACTACGAAGGGAGAAAATGGGAATCACCGTACCGGCTCCCTTCCAAGGATAGATGGGGAAATATGCTTGTGACAGTTCGTAGACAACCACCTCGCCATTCTTCATCTGCGGCAATGTCACCGTACGGTTGGCACCGTTCTCCCAAATGGGAACGGATTTTCCGCTCTCGTCGATAATCACAAACTTAAATTCGATGGTTTCTGTTAACAAACTGGCATCCATGCTAATCACCCACTCATGGCTCTCGTGTTCCACCATCTTCAAGGGGCGTTGGATGTCCCAGTCGCCCAAGTTCTCACCATTACCCAGTAAGGCAAGTCGTTCGTTGTTACGTAACTGTGGGGCACGTACTTTCAGTCGTACTGTCTGACTAAAGGGTGCCTCGTCACTCTTTTTGCATTGGTGGACAGCAATGCAGTCTGTAAAGGCGGAGGAGTACATATAGGAATCCTCTGGGATGTCGATCCAGTGGTCATAAACCGTGTAACGGTTAGCCTTCTGGGCGACAATCTCCAAACGGTGTGGTTCCATGAGCCATTCATGACGAGTCTCATTGTCACCGCGAAAGACACTATAGTAATAGTCAAGATGAGTCCCTGCCTTGGTCGCCTTTGTCAATTCGTAGAACCAGTGAAGTCCGTCGAGGGTCGTCATCTTGTATTGTGCCACTTTATTCCTGTTCTCCTCCGAGAAGATATTGAGCATCAGGTTTTCTCCGAAAGTGGTCTGATATTCCACATTGAATAATAGTTTCATATCGTCTATGTTTTAGTTGTTCTTATCTTATATAGTTATGCAAACGTTGGCGCATCTTTATTTTTGTCGGATGATTGTCACACAAGCAGCTCCGACAACCAATAAACAGCCAGACACTATCATCATAGTGGACTGATGACTGCCTACGAGTGAGAGAATAAGACCTCCACAGAGGGCTGCGATAATCTGGGGTATACAAATTGTACCGTTGAATAGCCCCAAATAGGCACCCATGTGACCATAGCCCTGTAAAGCATTAGTGACAAAGGTAAATGGCATGGCTAGCATAGCCGCCCAGGCACATCCAATCAGGAGGAAGGGGATAAACTGCAAGTATTGGTCATGGATATAGGGAATGATGGCAAAGCCGATACCTCCGATGATGAGGCTAATGGCATAAGCGGCTTTGGTATTCCTAAACTGTGGCAGGATTGCCGCCCAGATAACAGAGCCGATAGCCTGTACGGCAAAGAGAACACCGACCCAGTTGCCGGCAGCCTGAAAGTCCTCACTGGCAGGATCGGTATTGTTCCATACCGTCTCAGCGATAGCACCCGTTGAGTAGTTCCACATATAGAGGAATGCTGCCCAGCAGAAGAACTGTACCAGTCCCACTTTCCAGAAAGTGGAGGGTGCCTTACGCAGCAGTGTCAGCCAGTTGGCAGAGTCCTCTTTTTCTGTACTTTCCGCCACTGCATTATATTCCGCATACTCCTGCGGGTTCCACTCTTTGACTTTCAAAGTGGTATAGATCACACAAAGAATCAAGATGGCGGCTCCAACGTAGAAAGACCAGATGACACTGTCGGGTACCACCCCTTTCTCTGCGACATTCTTAATACCGATATAGGTGAAGAAGAAAGGAAACAGGAAACCGACAACACTGCCGGCATTGCATAGGAACGACTGGATGCTGTAGGCTTTTGCCTTCTGCTCCTCATTGACCATATCGCCTACCAGCATCTTGAATGGTTGCATTGCCATATTGATACTGGTGTCGAGGAACATCAGGGCGATGAGTCCGAACATCATAGCGGCACTCACGGCAAGTCCTAATGAACCGGCATTAGGCAACAAGCACATCACCAGTACGGCAACGGCTGCTCCTATAAATAAATAAGGTATACGACGTCCGAAGCGAGTCCATGTCTTATCACTGAGTGTCCCGACAATCGGCTGTACTAGGATACCCATCAAAGGAGGGAGTATCCAGAAATAACTCAGATTATGGGGGTCAGCACCCAAGGTGGCGAAGATGCGGGAAATGTTCGCACTTTGCAAGGCATACGCTATCTGTACACCAAAGAAACCAAAACTAAGGTTCCATAATCCCCAAAAGGGTAAATTCGGTTTTTGTTTCATATTTTTATTATCTAGTGTTTCTAGTTTATCTAGTATTCCTAGTGTTCCTAGGAGTTCTAGGTCATCTCGTTGTCCCCCTGATGATCAGACGGGTTCTAACTATCCTTCGCTCCATCTTGTCATGGGGGATCGTTCCCTCCACATGTCCGATCAGGATGTCGGCAGCCTCCTCTCCTACCTTTACCCCTCGTTGCTCCACCGTGGTTAGCATGGGATCGCAGGCAACAGCACGTTGTCCGTTGGTGAAACCACAGATGGAGATGTCGTCGGGCACTTTGAAGCCCATGCGCTTTGCCGTATAGAGAATGCCTATTGCCGTGTCGTCGTTGACGGCAAAAAAACCATTGGGGGGGGTGTTTCCTGATAAGATGTCAGGGGTGATAGCCTCGGCATCTGTTCTGTTGTCGCAATTACATATCAGGGCTGGGTCAGGTTGGATACCGTGTTTCAATAGCGCATCCTTATAGCCGTTAAAACGGTTCTTGGAAATCTCCATGGTCATGGAGGAGCCATAGAATGCTATTCTGTCACATCCGGTCTCTATCAGATGAGTTACCGCATTATAGGCACCCATATAATCGTCTACCACCACACGGCTGGCATTGACTCCCGTACAGATACGGTCATAGAATACCAAGGGTACTCCAGAGTCGATAAGACGCTGGAAATGGTCGTATTGATGGGTGTCCTTCGCTTGTGAGACGATAATGCCACATACTTTGTTCTCATAGAACGACTGGCAGATTTTCACTTCCCGCTCATACTGCTCATTGCTTTGTGCCACCATGATGCGATAGCCTCTTGCGGAAGCCTCCTCCTCAATACCAGAGAGGACAGAGGAGAAATAGTAATGGGCAAACTCAGGGATGATGACTCCAATGACTTTCATGGGCTGAACCTTTGAATGGCGTAATGACTCGGCGATAAAGTTCGGGGTGAAATTGTGCTCACGGGCATACTGCTGAATAGCGGCACGCCGCTCCGCAGAGATGCGGGGAGAGTCCTTCAAGGCTCGTGAGACCGTTGCCACGCTGATACCAAACTCACGGGCAATGTCCTTCATCGTCAAAGTTATACGTTTTTCCATTTCGGTTCTTAGTATTGTGATTGCAAAGTTATTGAAAAGTTCTTTTTGGGGTATGCCTACCTTATTTATTTATAGGTATTTATAAATGCAAACGTTTGCACATTCCTTATAACGCTTTTAACTCAAAAAAAGTATGAACGAATGCGAACAAACCTTACCTTTGCACTTGATTTAAATCAAATGTTTCGCAAAAGTGAACTAAAATTATATTACTAACTCTAAAAAAGAAATGATGAAGCAGGTAAACATTCAATCTCCGTTAAGGATGTTTGTCCTTTTGTTAGGACTCTTTCTTTCGGTGGGAGCCTTTGCACAGATTGATGTCAAAGGTCATGTTAAAGATGCTCAGGGCGAACCGATTATCGGTGCGACGGTACGTGTGGTAGGTACTCAGACCGCTACCGTGTCCGATTTCGATGGTAATTTCGTCTTGAAGGCTAATCAAGGTGCTGACATTAGCGTGTCGTATGTGGGTTATCAGACCCAGACCGTGAAGGCAGCCGCTAATCTCGACATCACTCTTCAGGAGGATGCCGCAGTCCTCGACAACGTGGTTGTCATCGGTTACGGACGTGCTAAGAAAAACGACTTGACAGGTTCCGTAACGGCAATCAAGCCTGATGAGATGAACCATGGATTGCAGACCTCTGCACAGGACATGTTACAAGGTAAGATTGCTGGTGTGAATATCACTAATAGCGGTGGTGAGCCAGGTGCAGGTGCAACCATCCGTATTCGTGGTGGTTCTTCACTGAACGCCTCAAATAACCCTCTTATCGTGATTGACGGTCTTGCAATGGATAGTTATGGTATGCAAGGTGCCTCTAACCCGCTCAATCTGGTGAACCCAAATGATATTGAATCATTTACCGTATTGAAGGATGCCTCTGCTACTGCTATTTATGGTAGCCGTGCATCTAACGGTGTGATTATCATCACCACAAAGAAAGGGCAGAAGAATTCTAAGCCACGCATTTCCTATAATGGTAATGTTTCTATCAGTGCTGTCAAGAAAAAGATGGACGTGATGGATGGTCCAGAATATATGGCTTACATCCAAGACCGTGTGATGAACGAGAAGGGCATGACAGAGGATGAGTACAAAGCTAGTGACTATTATAACTCATTAGGTTATTTCGATGCGAATGGTAATCACCTTTTTGCAAATACGGACTGGCAGGATGAGATTTACCGCACTGCAGTCAGCACAGACCATAACATCACAGTTTCTGGTGGTCTAAAGAATATGCCTTATCGTGTTTCTTTCGGCTATACCAATCAGAGCGGTATCGTCAAGACCAGTAACTATCAGCGTTATACAGCCAGCGTGAACCTTTCTCCTTCATTCCTCAAAGATCACTTGAACATTAACTTTAATGCAAAAGGAATGTACTCCAAGACAAAATATGCTAATGCAGGTTCTGCTATAGGTGGTGCTATCTATATGGATCCTACCAAACCTATTTACGATACCAATAAGGATAACGGTTATGGTGGATACTGGCAGTGGGCAGGTTCTACAGATTGGCAAGATCCTGCATGGGGTAATACAGGTGTGAATACCTTTGCTACTGGTAACCCTGTTGCTGCACTCAATAACTATAGTGATGAGGGTAAGTCAAAGGCTTTGATTGGTAATATTGAGGCAGACTATAAGATTCACGGTTTTGAGGATTTGCACATTCATTTGAACATGGGTATGGATCTCAGCACTGGTAAGACAAACAAGTCACAGAGTCCTTATAGTTATGCTTCTGGCACCTACTATTACGGAAACTATGGTTGGAACACCATGGATACCTATAACCTCTCACTTAGCCTATATGCCCAATATATGAAGGATGTTGCTGAGATTCATCATTTCGACATCATGGCAGGTTATGAATGGCAACACTTCCATAAGAAGAGTGACTACTTCTATTATGGTCTCTATCCTTCTACTTCTCAGATGGTTGATGAGGATGGTAATCCATTAGCAGGTGAATATTATTTGCCTTCAGAAAATACACTCTATAAGACAGAAAACTACCTTGTATCATTCTTCGGTCGTTTCAACTACTCGTTGATGGATCGCTACATGCTGACTTTCACTCTGCGTGATGATGGTTCTTCTCGTTTCCATAAAGACAAGCGTTGGGGCGTGTTCCCATCTCTCGCTCTTGCATGGAAAATCAATGAGGAGCCGTTCCTGAAGAATGCCAACTGGTTGTCTGACTTCAAACTCCGTCTCGGATGGGGTATTACTGGTCAGCAGGAGGGTATCGGTGACTATACCTATATTGCTACCTATACACCTAACTCTCAGGGTGCTTATTATCCTTTGTTTGGTGATGGACGTACCTATCGTCCAGATGCTTATAATCCTAATCTGACTTGGGAGAAGACTACCACGTGGAATGCTGGTCTCGACTTCGGAATCCTTAACAATCGTCTGACCATGAACTTTGATGTATATCATCGCAAGACGAAGGATCTGATTAATACTGTTACAGTTCCAGTAGGTACAAACTTTAAGAACAAGGTAACCAGTAATATCGGTTCACTGCATAATACCGGTTTCGAGTTTGCAGCCAATTGGCGTGCTATCCAGACAAAGGACTGGAACTGGCAGATTGGTTATAACCTTACTTATAATAAGAATGAGATTGATGAGTTGATAGCCAGCTCTGGCGAGGGTTATAAGATCCTTCATGGCGGTCTTGCCATTGGTGACTCTGGTTCTGATGGTGTGAAGGCTTGGCAGGTAGGTCACCCAGTGGAGGCATATTATGTCTATCAGCAGGTCTATGATATAAACGGACAACCTATCGACGGACAATATGTAGACCGCAACGCTGATGGAATCATCAATAGCGATGATTGTTATTTCTATAAGAAGTCGTCACCTGATGTAACGATGGGCTTTACCTCTAAGTTGATGTGGAAGAAATGGGATCTCGGATTCTCTCTTCGTGCTAGCATTAACAATTATGTATATAATGGCGTAGAGGCAGGTAACTCTAACCTCGTACTCTCAAATGTGTTCTTGGGTAATTCTTGGCACAATGTGATTAACATTGCTCGTCCAAAAAACTGGCAGACAGGAACAGTTATTGGTGCTCTGAGTGACTATTATATCCAGAATGCCTCTTTCTTGAAGTGTGATAATATTACACTGGGTTATTCTTTCAATGACTTGTTCGGTCTGAAGGCGAGCGGTCGTGTGTACGTAACAGCTCAGAATGTATTTACAATCACAGATTATAAGGGACTTGACCCAGAAATTGATGGTGGCTATGATGGTAACATGTATCCACGTCCATTTGTCGGCATTCTTGGTTTGACCCTTAATTTCTAAATCATTCATTTAAAAGATTATAGTTATGATACTGAATAAAATCAAATCATTGATTCCTGTAGCTGTTGCCGTTTTGGCTTTTAGCACCATGACGACATCATGCACAGGCGACCTTGATGTAGACAATATCAATCCGCAACAGACCAGTGAATTGGATACTGATGCGTTGTTGAACAAGATATATTCTTGTTTCGTTCTCACAGGTCAGAAAGGTCCTGGTGACAATGATGATGCTTGGAAGGATATCCTTGACATCGACGAAGGACGTTCAGACTTGTTCCGTAAGTCATGGGAACTTAACGAACTCCCTACAGGAGAGGCAACATGGAGATGGGATGATACAGGTCTCCCAGAACTGATTGGCAAGACATGGGGTGCTGAAAACCCGAGTTCAGTAGGTCTGTACTATCGTTTGTTCTTCTCTATCACATTGTGTAACTACTATCTCGACCAAGTTCCTGATGATGGTACGGCAGATGTTCAGCAGAAGCGTGCAGAGGTTCGTTTTATCCGTTCTCTTCTGTATTACTTCGTGATGGATTTCTATGCTAATGCTGCTTTCACAGAACATGTTAGCACAGAGCCAGGTGTTCGTTACACCCGTGATCAGTACTATAATTATATTGAGAATGAGTTGTTAGATATCGAAGATAAACTCGCTAATCCAGGAACCAACACTTATGGTCGCGTAGACAAAGTTGCTGCATGGCTGTTGCTATCTCGTCTTTATCTGAATGCAGAGGTATATACTGGTACAGCTCAGTGGGCAAAGGCTAAAGAATATGCAGAAAAAGTTATCGATAATGGTTATTATAAGCTTTGTACTACTGGTGCCACTAACCCCAAGACAGGAGAAGAATATTCTGGCTATCAGTTGTTGTTCCTTGCTGACAATGACACCAATGGTGCTCAGTATGAGAATATCTATCCAGTTCTGAATCATGGTATTGACACACAGAGTCACGGCTCAATGCACTTCCTTGTACTTGCTATGTACGACAAACCAACAGACGGTGACATGGATAAAGATATTCCTTCAGGAACAGATTGTTCTTGGGGTAAGTGTGCTAAGTTGACTGGCTATATTGTAGACAAGTTCTTTGGCGTGGGTGGTGAGGCACCTGCAACAACGACAAAGACACAAGATATTACAACCGCTGCTGGCGATGATCGTGCATTGTTCTATACCACTGGCTTTACTCGTAATATCGAGGATCGCTCTGACAATCTGAATGGTTATGGATGTGTGAAGTTCCGCAATGTTCGTTCTGATGGCAATGTTACAAGTTCTATTGTAAAGGTTGACACAGATCTGCCACTGATGCGTATCGCTGAGGCTTATCTGAACTATGCTGAGGCAGAGACTCGTCTGAATGGCAGTACTTCTGATGCAGCCGACAAGATAAACGAATTGCATAAGCGTGCTCATGCAGTTACCAAGACTAACTATTCTCTTGCAGAAATACAAGATGAGTGGGTGAAGGAGTTCTGGTTTGAGGGTAGAAATCGTATGGATCAGGTTCGCTTTGGTACTTACGATGTTCCTGCATACCGTTACATCTATGGTATACCTGTTAACGACTTGCTTAACAATCCTAATCTGGTGCAGAATCCTGGTTATTAATGAATTGACTTTTGAAACTTCTAATAGATAACAAAGATGAAAAAGATATATAAAAGTCTGCTTTTCGCAGTGATTGCCTGCTTGCCATTCTTGACTTCTTGTAAAGATGACAATGATAGCAATCCCACACTGTCCTTTCCTGCTAGTTTCGAACTTAACACACCAGAGTTTGCAGTAAACAATGTCTATGATCTTCCTGGCGCAAGCACTGTCAATTTGACGACGAATCAGCCTGATTATGGTGGATGGCCTGCTGCAGTAACCTATGCAGTGCAAGTATCCCTTGATAATGCTGATGAGGAGGGTTGGGAGGAACTTACCACTACCTATACGTCTACTATTATTAATGTGAGTGCGGTAGAACTGAATGCGAAGGTTCTGGACATGTATCGTGCCGCTCATGAGGACGCTGACCCCGAAGGTGAAATGCCTCTTTATGTTCGCTTGCGTGCTTATCTCGCAGATTCTGGTGAGCACTATGGTGAGGTGTTCTCGAATGTTATTACACTGAACGTGCTGAGTTACGATACACCTTCTGACGTAACATTGCCTACGGCAATCTTTGTATGTGGTAACTCTATTGCCGACGCTTGGTCTACATGGAAACCTTTGGCACCTGTCTATGGCAGAGAGGGACGTTTCTATACCATGATCTATAATGGTGCAGATGGCTTCAAGTGGGGCTATAAGGAAAACGACTGGTTTGGCTATGACTTGATTACCGAGTTTGACAATCAGGTTGATGGTCTTACTATCTCTGTGGACGGTGATGGTAATATTGTCTTCGATCAGGCTGGTTGGTATGTACTTGAATTCGTTACCAAGATTGTAGGAAGTGAGGTTCAGGTGAAACTTGTTGTTGCTCCTGGTGTTGCTGGTGTGATTGGTAATGCTGTGGACAACGCTAGTTGGACTGGTGTTAACATGACTG
>CALFUF010000180.1 GCA_937916405.1 uncultured Prevotella sp. | reverse complement strand
GGTACATACCATTTATTGAAATAATTCTTGATATTGACGATGGAGGGATTCTTCAGATGCTCCTGTGTACCAATCGTTGTCTGAGTACCATAAGGATGGGTGGGGGTCAGTTTCTTTCCCATCGCAGCCCACACTTTGTCCATATCATTACTCAGATAGATATTATACTCCTCATAGACTGCCTCCAACTCAGTATGGAAACCACGAATCACCATGTTCTGGAAACGGTCTGCCTGTATCTTTGCCCAGTTCTCTATCTCATTAGAGGGGATATCTTCTGTATAACACGTGACATCATTACTGGTGAAGGCATTCGTACCCTGTGCACCAATCGTTGCCATCAACTTGTCATACTCATTGGGAATAAAATACTGAGCGGCAAGCTGACTCACACTGTCTATCTCATGATAGGCATGTTTACGGGCAGCAGGGTCAGTCAACTTACGATAAACCTCATAACGATTGGTAATCTCATCCAACAGCGGAGCCTCTGTCACAGGATTACTCGTACCAAACAGCTTCGTACCCTTGAACATCAAGTGCTCTAAGTAGTGGGCAAGACCCGTTGTCTCCGCAGGGTCGTTCTTCGAACCCGTACGCACAGCGATATAAGTCTGGATACGGGGTTTCTCCTTATTAACAGAGAGATACACTTTCAGTCCGTTATCCAAAGTATAGATGCGGGTCTTTGTCAGGTCGCCCTCAACCGTCTGATACTTATAGTCTTTAGCCTGTGCACTTAATCCGAGTACTACAAAGCAAGCTGTCAGATAAAACTTAATCTTCATAATCTATTTCGTGATCTAATTTCGATATAAAGTCATCGAAGACATCCTGTTCCACGTCGCCCATGGCAAACTCCTTCTCCGCATCTTTTCGGATCTCAGCGATCCATGCTCGACGGGCTTTCACATAATCTTCTTTGATACGCTGTCTTGCAGACTCTGTCAACTCCTCCAAACCATAATAGTCAAGAATCAGCCGATAGGTCCATGTCCACTGATACTCACGATAGTGATTGTCTATCTCCCTGAAACGATCCAGAATATCCTGGATGCTCTCGATATTACCACTCTTGATGTCATCGATCAGTCGCTGTTCCTCCGATGCCGGCAACAAGAGTCCTGACAGGTCGTTCCAGTCACCCAGTCCGACATCCGAGGTGGGTTTGCTCAAGAAGCCTCCTTTAATGGCTCTCTTGATGACGGCACCCATATAGATACGCAGGGCGATATCATAGTATTTGATACCCTTACGGAGGGAAGAGGCGTTGATGATATACTCATGGTAGTTATACGACGACACGTTATCACCACCAGCCTGACGCAAAGCCTCCAGGATTTTCTTGCCCTGTACGATTTCTCCGACAGTGAAAGGTGACAACCAGTCGAAGTTGATGATACTCTTACGACTGGAAGGGGCGCGACGGTCACGCTTGGGCCACTTCTTGATATCACGATAGAGTCCTACGGTCGTGATGTTACGACCAGGTACGATATACATCGTCTCTCCGTATGCCATCAGATAAGCAAAGGGCAGACAGCGCATATCAGGATGGTTCATCAGTTTACCGAAGCAGACAGAGAAGGCACCGATCTTCGCAGGCATCAGCACATAGGCGCCACTTGCCGTCTTAGAGCCACGCTCCAAGGTTCCATAGTGCATCGGTCCCATCTTATAGGCATGGTTCGAGAAGTTGGTGTTCGAGCCCGCATTATAGAACGAGAACTCACCACCAATCAACAAACTTGACTTATGGTGGGAAGCGGAGAAGGGACCACAGAAGGCAGCACATGCCTCGCCATTCGCCATGAAGGAGTTAGCGAAGAACACACTCGCCTCTGCGGTAAAGCCGTTAGTGATCTGACAAGCCTCACCCACAAAGCACTCCTGCATCTTCACAGAGTTCGTAATGGAACAACCGTTCGAGATAATGGAGTTCTCACAGATGACACCTGTTCCGATATAGACAGAGGCATCCTTTGACGACATGATGGTACAGTCGCTCAAGCGAGAGGCGCCATTAATCTCACAGTCGTCCTTGATGACGGTATTGGTAATCTCCTTCGTATTGATAATCTTCACACCATTGCCAATCGTACCACGCTCTGGCAAGGTGAAACGGATCTCCTCATTAATCAGTCGGGTGATATTGTCCTTCAGCACCTTATCCCTAAAATGCTTCACCATAAAGGCTGCAAGCTGAGAGTTCAGGTCGTGGAAGAGGATGACATTACCATCACCCATCTCGTTGAGCACGGACACCAGATGTCCCTCACCAAAGGTAGCGCCCTCTGTGGTCTCCATCGTGGAGATATTGGAGATATAACAGTCGTCACCAATGGTATAGTTATTGATGAAATTGCCGATTTTCTCTATCAGACAGTTGTCACCCACAGTGACATTACGCAAGGTAGCGTCATTGATTCCCGCATGCTTGGTGAACCCTTTGGTCACCTCCACTTGCTTGTCGAAGGAACCCAGACGGATATCCCCATAGAATACCACGCGATGGAACCCATAGGGCTTAAACGTATCAGCCACCTTCACCTGGTCCCAGTTCTCTGCCCAGCAGCTATTGCGCTCGAGCACCTCAATTTCCTCTTGAGTCAGTTGTCTATAATCTCTCATAAGTATTATGTGTTGTGTAAGTTATTCTTCTATGTCATACAGGAAATCATTATAAGGATATTTCTGTACATGAAGCTCGCGCACCTTCTTATAAAGCACTTCGCGCAACTCGTCGATATTCTCTTTCTCACGTGCCGAGATAAAGAGACAGTCACCTTGCATTTTCGCCATCCATGTGTTCTTCAACTCCTCCAGCGACACATTCTCCTTGGTAGGAGCCGTGAGGTCGTCCTCGTCCTGGGGAATCCACGTATAGGCGTCTATCTTGTTGAATACCAGCATCGAGGGCTTGTCGGCACATCCCAGGTCGGCAAGTGTCTTCTCCACCACACTGATCTGTTCCTCGAAGTCGGGATGTGAGATATCCACCACATGCACCAGCAGGTCTGCCTCCCTCACCTCGTCGAGGGTCGACTTAAAGGAGTCCACCAAGTCGGTAGGCAGTTTACGGATAAACCCTACTGTATCGGCAAGCAGGAAGGGCAGGTTGTCAATCACCATCTTACGGACTGTCGTGTCGAGGGTGGCGAAGAGCTTGTTCTCCGCAAAGACGTCACTCTTGGCGAGCAGGTTCATCATCGTCGACTTACCCACGTTGGTATACCCCACGAGGGCGACGCGGATCAGACGACCACGGTTCTTACGCTGGGTGATCTTCTGCTTGTCTATCTCCAGCAAGCGTTCCTTGAGCAGGGTGATACGATGCAGGATGATACGACGGTCCATCTCCAACTGTGTCTCACCAGGCCCACGCAGTCCCACACTACCCTTTCCGCCACCAGAGCCGGAGCCGCCGCCCTGACGCTCCAAGTGGGTCCAAAGTCGTTGCAGACGGGGAAGCATATAGCGATACTGTGCCAGCTCCACTTGCGTCTTTGCCTCTGCCGTCTGGGCACGCATGGCGAAGATGTCGAGAATCAGAGAGGTGCGGTCGAGGATCTTCACTTTCAGTTCAGCCTCGATATTACGGATCTGCTTTGCCGACAGCTCATCGTCAAAGATGACCATGCCCACTGGTTGAGGACATTGACCATTGACCATTGAAGATTGACCATTATCCAGCCAATCTTCATAAGCCTCCTCTTGCTGTTTGATATATTGTTTGATCTCCTCAAGCTTTCCCTTGCCGACATAGGTCACCTGACTGGGACCCTGTACCTTCTGTGTGAAACGCTTCACCGTCACAGCACCGGCGGTATCGGCAAGAAACTCCAACTCGTCAAGATATTCCTTCGTCTTCGCCTCGCCCTGCTCCTGGGTGATCAACCCCACCAGCACCGCAGTCTCAGCTTTGACCTCAGAAATCACAAATTCTTTCATACCTTATTATATATTAGGTGCAAAGTTACAAAAAGTCGAGAGCAAAACAAAAGAATTTATTCTTTTTTTTGCCGAGACGTAGTAACTTCGGTGTCATAGACACCAAAGTTACAAAAAAAATACATATCACATACTTATTTTGTCAGAATTTTACTATCTTTGCAACCAAAAACAAGCACAACTTAACTTTTTGAACTTATGAGAGTAATTATTGAAGCTGATTATCAGAAAATGTCGCAATGGGCTGCAGAACACGTCATTGAGCGAATCAATGCTTTCCAGCCTACCAAAGAGAAACCATTTGTACTGGGTCTCCCTACCGGCTCCTCACCTGAGGGTATGTATGCCTGCTTGGTAAAGGCTAACAAAGAGGGACGCGTATCGTTCAAGAACGTGCTGACGTTCAATATGGACGAGTATGTCAACCTCCCTGAGGAGCATCCAGAGAGCTACCACTCTTTCATGGCCCGTAACCTTTTCGACCACATCGACTGCCCCAAGGAGAACATCCACATCCTCAACGGTAATGCCAAGGATCTCGCTGCTGAGTGTGCGCATTATGAGGAGATGATCAAGGAGGCTGGTGGTATCGACCTCTTCATCGGAGGTATCGGTCCTGACGGACATATCGCCTTCAATGAGCCCTATTCAAGTCTGACTAGTCGTACCCGTGTGAAGACACTGACCACTGACACGATTATCGCTAACTCCCGTTTCTTTGACAATGACGTGAACAAGGTGCCCAAACTTGCCCTGACCGTTGGTGTGGGCACAGTGATGGATGCCCGTGAGGTGATGATCCTCGTCAACGGACACCACAAGGCTCGTGCCCTGAAGGCTGCCATCGAGGGTGCTGTCACTCATGAGTGGACCATCTCTGCGCTCCAGATGCACCAGCATGGCATCATCGTCGCTGACGAGCCAGCCACTGACGAGCTGAAGGTCGCCACCTACAAGTACTTCAAGGATATCGAGAAGGACAACCTGTTGTAAGATAAAGAATCCCGACAAAACAACAAGAGGATGTGTCAAAATAGGCACATCCTCTTGGTTTGTGACACAATCAGCACTGCTATTTATCAGATATCGCGCATACTTTTCGCATGATTGCGAGTTGTATTTTTCAAAATTACTAATTGGATAAAATTCTCACGCTCGACCTAAAAAAATCACTCTTTTGTTCTCACTTAATCGAAAATTTAGTATCTTTGCAATATTATTGCATATAATGTTTGTGACTATGGCAGCAGAAGAACTTAGAGAAACGAAGAATCGCATAGACTATCTCGTGATGATCTTGCGTGACTTCAGTGAAGCGCATCACCTGACACCACGTCAGGCTCATAATTATCTGCGCTATCACAAGGCTATGGACTATATGGAGGAGTTCTATGATGTGGAGCACACCCTCTCACCAGAAGACACGCTGAACTCTCTTGACATTATCTGCAAACGCAATGGAGGACTGATAGAATGATTATACTTTATCATGGTTCGAATCAAGAAATCGGCGAGATTGACCTCTCGCTTGGAATGCCCGACAAGGATTTCGGACAAGGATTTTATCTGACCCACCTTCGCCATCAAGCCGAACGTATGGCTCTTTCTAAGTGCAAACGCTCACAAGGTAAAAATCCAACTGTGACAGTCTATGAGTTCAATGACGATGAGGCACGAAGACAGAAGCTTCTTATCAAAGTGTTTGACAAGCCTACAGAAGCATGGGCTAAATTCGTTTCAGACAATCGCCATGCCAGTAGAACGGGTTTCTCCCACAATTTCGACATAGTGATAGGTCCAATCGCAGATGATAGTATGGCAATACAATTCCGACTCTTTGAACAAGGTTATATTACGTTGCGTCAACTGGCACGGAAGATTGTCTTCCCAAAGAATAACAGTCAGCATTTCTTTGCTACTGAACGGGCAGTAAAACTCTTGCGCAAAGTTGAAGTTATCAACCTATAGAATATACGATTATGCGTGAACCTGAGACTAAAGAACAGAAATATCTTGTTGACAGTATTATTGCTGATCTAGTCCTATACTTAGTTGAGGATGATGGCATGACGGTGAATAGCGCATTGGACACCGTTTACAATTCGGATTACTACAATCTGCTGAACAATCTTGACACGGAACTATACCTACGTGGATCATTAAACAACTACCATTACCTACGTCGCGAGTTAGATTACGGTAGACCGTAGTTACCATCATAATATTGGTTTGCTGACTCCTTAAAACTTGAGTTTAATATGGGCTGGGATTACTTTTCTGCCTTATTTCTTGTTAATCCAACTTATTCGTATCTTCTGACTTTGTCGAAGATACTTGCTTTCGACATTACAAAATAAAAAAAAACCTTTTTAATTTTTCTGAGTTTTAATTTTATTTGTACTATCATTCTTTCGGCTCACTCACTACCACAG
>CALFUF010000179.1 GCA_937916405.1 uncultured Prevotella sp. | reverse complement strand
TCTCAAGAGTGATGGTTGAGTCTACTTTTAAGAGAATTTTCAAATAGAAGAAAAAGCAAGTTTTTTGGAGTGACGAGTTGCATGTAAGCAAGGAAGCCCTGCCAACCTTTGGCGGGGCTTCGTCATTCACCTGTCTCTGGTATTCCATTCAAGATTGCTCAATGCATACAGAGGGACAATGTCCACATGCCGCCGCTCGAAATCATCCTTAGGGTCATCATAGTCAAGCTGACCGAAGTTTTCCAGTGATGTCCTGACGGCTTCGTGCAACTTACGCTTTCTCATGAAGATCCAGAGGCTCTGCATACTTCCCTGTGTGCTCGCCTTCACTTCTACGGGAAGCACCTTACCGTCACGCGCCCTCAGATAGTCCACTTCTGCATTGCTTCCTTTTTCTGTGTTCTGCCAATAGTGCATCTCAGGTTTCTGGAAGCAGTCGCGATATTTCTTCATTTCGAGTCCGGCGAACATCTCTGAGGTTCCCCCCTTGTTTACTAAATCAATGTCTGATGCTGTCAGGATGTCGGCTGCAGGGATGTCCAGCATGGTCAGCATCACCCCTAAGTCGAAGAACAGATATTTCACATAACTGTTGTTCTCCTCTGCCCCGAGAGGGACACCTGTGCCGTCAGTGTGCTTCACGGGTGTTATCAGCCCCGCAAGTGTCAGCAGATTCAGAGCCTCTCTGACGACTGAAGAGTGTACATCCCTGGCAGCCATGGCATAAACAAACTTGTTGCCAACCTGAAGTGCCACCGAACGGAGCACTTGGCGGAGTAAGACAGGAGATACACGCTTCTTATATTTATTGAAATCGTCTTCGTATGTCTGAATGATGTCTGTGTGGACACGGGACACCTCGATATAACTGTGCGACTCTATCCATTCCATCACGGCAGATGGCATGCCGCCCACAAGATAGAATGTGCGGATCTGGTCGACCAGATCCTTATGTGCCTTATCCGTCAACGGCTCTTCACTTGTGGCTTTCTTCTTATAGCCGATGGTCAAGTCGAGTCCCTGCGCCATCAGGAATTCGTCAAACGAGAAGGGATACATACAGAGCGAGCGTATTCTGCCTACACCGAAAGAAGGCAGTTCTTCCAGAGCGAACTCCAACAGGGAGCCTGCTGCTATGACATGCAGTTCAGGATAGTCTTCTTTGAAATAGCGCAGCGACATGATAGCCTCCTTTGAGATTTGTATTTCGTCGATGAACAGAAGCGTCTCTCCAGGCACGATGGGAATACTCAGTGTGCCACTTAACTTCTCGCATGTCTTTTTGACATCGATATTCTCTGGAAACATCTGGAGCAGGTCTGGCTGCTTTTCCAGATTAATTTCCACAAAATAACGGAACTGTTTGCCGAGTTCCCTGACAGCAGTAGACTTGCCCACTTGTCGGGCACCACGAATCAGGAGCGGCTTACGACGTGGGGAATCTTTCCATTCAATCAGCTGTCTGTCTATATGTCTCTTATAATATGTCATATCATCCTCCCATTTGCTTTCTTGGCGGCAAAGTTATAAAAAATATCCAAAAGTCGGGGCAAAAACCCACGGAAATTATCCAAAATACCACCCAAAACCAAAAGTCGGGGCAAAAAACTCGCACTTTCATCCAAAAGTAAGGGCATTCCGTCACCGATACAGGGTGCTTGCACAGATACTTGCGTTGAAAATACGAAGCCCTGCCAGAGTTGGCGGGGCTTCATTATTTTTTCGTTCACTCACTTTCCCTGTGGCATCGTAAGACACGAATAAGCCCGATATATGCAGATTTTCCACCCGCTTTTTTTGTCGGATAAAAATCTCAACTTTCGCAAAGCTTTGCTTGCTGCAGTTGAAGAGGTGAGAGGTGAAAGTTGAGAATGCGAAGCTTGAATTTTTCTTATATATCCAAACTATCCTCTTTAAGAAGGAAATCGAAAAGACCTATTGTCAGTATGCCATCTTCATTGCGACGTGGCATGACATGGTCCTTCACAATAATAATCTTCTTGAAAGAATCATCGATGTTCATCAGAGATCGGGACTCCTGTCTCTCTTTATTTCCTTCATGTCATTCCCGTTTTTTGCCACTATTGGCGCTTTTTGGTAATGCAAAGGTAATAGGTATTGTCCTATTAACCAAACATTTGCGACTAAAAAATGCCAATAGTGGCATTTTTTAGTCGTGTGAGTGCTGGTATTAAGTTTCATTGGCAAGCAATAGCGTTATTCTATTTGTATAGATGGCGTCCGTTATGTCGTTTCGCCAAGTGGATCTTTGAGTCATCGACGAAGTCGCTTGCCAGAGCAAGAGCCGTCTTCTTCATTTTTTTACGAAATCATTTGGGACTTTCAGGGAAAATACCTATCTTTGCCTATTGAAATGTTACATTCGCAGAAATGAAACGGCGCACATTCCGTGGAAAAGAGGTCGCGAAGGACTGCCTATCCATGGAGGACATGTAAAGTAAAACGATAAACTAAGAACATGAAACAACTACAAAGACTACTATTTGGGGTACTAACCACTTTATGGACACTCACCATATCCGCCACCCGTTTATATACGGACGGTGAGTTATCGTCGAATTTGGTGACGAGTTTGTGTCAGGACCAACAGGGCTATATCTGGATTGGCACGGAGTATGGTCTGAATAAGTTTGACGGTGTACACTTCACCCAGTATTACCATGACGATGCCAACACCCATTCCCTTTCTGACGATATCGTCCGTCTGTTGCTGACCGACCGTGACGGTACGGTATGGATTGTGAGCAACAGCGGTGTGCAGCGATACAACCGGATGTCCGACAGTTTTGAGTCCCTCCTGTTCTATGGAAGTACCCAGGCTAATATCAACGACATCCGGCAGACTGCATCCGGCAAGATTTGGCTGATGAGTGCCAATGACGGTATCTTCGAGGTGAATACCGACGAGATGACAGCGGTTCCCGTGGAGCGTGTCAACCGTCTGA
>CALFUF010000178.1 GCA_937916405.1 uncultured Prevotella sp. | reverse complement strand
TGCATAACGTAACAATAGAGCCGTTGGTTCACTCGCTATCCCTGACAGTGGGCGATTGTCAGTTGGTCTGTCTGACAGGCTCGCAAGGGGTGGGGAAGACCACGGTGTTGCGTGCCGTATTGGGCTTGATACCCATTGACCAAGGACATATCAGTATTGATGGTGAGTTGCTGACACCCCTGTCGGCTCCCTATTTCCGCAGACAGATTGCCTATGTGCCCCAACACCTGACGGTGATAGAGGACTATGACAGTATTGCCGACCTCTCAGAGATGTTGTTTGGACTGAAAGTCAACAAGGGTGAGGCATCCTATCGGGTGCCGACTGACGGACGGCGATGGAGCGAATTGTCTGCCGACGAGCGTTATCTGTTGTTGCTCCAGAATGCGATGCAGTTAGGCAAGCGGTTACTGATTGTCGACGAGCCGGCACAGCCTATCAGTGCGGAGGCGATGCAGACCGTTGATGTCCTGTTGCAAGAGGCGGCGCGTCAGGGGGCTACCGTTCTTGCCGTTAATTCTAGAATCCTTCAAAACCAGATACAATTATGAATATCACTATTGTGCGATTGATTATCGGCATCCTGCTGTTGTTGGTGCCAGCCTTGATATTATTCCGCTTAGACCGCCGTTTCCTGCGGATGTCGGCATCCGTCATGGGACGACTGACCGTGGTGCTTGCCGTCATGGCGTTCTGTTTTTACTACATCTTCCAATGGGACAAGGCATGGCTGAACATCTTGTGGGTATTGCTCTCCAGTGGTGTAGCCACAGCCATCTATTGTCGTAAGCGCTGGCAGTCTATTCCCATCTATGTGAGTATGACGATTGTCACTTTCGTGATGGGCATCTTAGTACTGTTGCTGATGGATGTCAATCATCTGTTTAGTGCCGATGTGTTTATTCCCGTGATGACGATGCTGCAAGCCGAGGCACTCTTCGTCTGTCGTCGTGGTATCACCACCTATGTCTTGGAGCGTCGTACACATAAAGAGTTGTATGAGTATCTGCGTGGTAATGGCGCTAACCAGTTAGAGGCGTTACGTCCCTTCCTGACAAAGGCGATAACCAGAGCCTTTGCCCCTGTCCTGTCGCAGTTGCTGTTGGTAGGACTCGTTTTCATGCCCTCTTTGTTGAGTGGACTGTTATTGGGTGGTATCCAACCTCTGCAAGCGATAGCCTTCCTTGCCATGATGACAGCAGCGGCACTATGCAGTACCATGCTGATCCTGATATTCTCTATTTATATTTATACCCGAATGAGTTAACTGATGAAAAGATTATCCCTTATATTAGCGGCTGTGACGCTGCTTAGTCTGCAATCGTGTGGACAGAAAGTCAAGAACAGTAGTGTTCCGTCAGAGCAGGAAAGCAGTCTGACGGACGTGCGTGTCAGTCAAGAGAATGTCCCCCTGCTGCGCTATGCCTATAAGGCATGGTATTCCCAGTCTATGCGCATCCCCCTTGCCGTGTCGTGGTATCTCACTGGCAATCATGTCTCTGGTAACTACAAGCGTAAGGGTGTCGCTTTCCATCCCGATGGCAATGTGGACAATCCCGTCACCACCTTCGATTACATGCAGTCTGGGTATAGTCGTGGGCACATGTGTCCCTCTGGTGATAACAAATGGAACCAGCGGGCTCAGGAGGAGAGTTTCCTGATGACGAATATATGTCCGCAGAACAGTAAACTGAACGGCGGTGACTGGAACGACTTGGAGATGCTTTGCCGTACTTGGGCAAAGCGTTACGACAGGGTGTATATCGTCTGTGGTCCCCTCCTTCGTGGTGATACCCATAAGACGATTGGTCGTCAGCGTAACCGTCGTATCACGGTTCCTGAGGCATTCTATAAAGTAGTGCTCCGTACTGGCAAGAATGCCGCCGCCATAGGCTTTATCTACGAGAACAATGGCAGCAGTCAGCCCATGCGGGATGCGGTCCGTACCGTTGACGAGATAGAGCGACTGACAGGTCATGATTTCTTCTCAGCACTTCCTGATGATGTCGAGAAACGCATAGAGGCGAAGGCAGACCTGTCGGAGTGGTGATGACGAGCGAAGAGGTTCTGGCTTAATAAGCATAGACCAGTCCGTACTTTTCATGAAGGCGACGTAGTGTTCCGTCGTACTTCATTCGGCGGATGGTATTGTTGACTATAAGCATGAGGTCCTCTTGTCCTTTGCGCATCAAGACACCTATCTCTCCATGAGTGAATGGCTCATTCAGTAGCGGTGCGGCGGACGGTTGTCCGTTTTCACATAATAGGGTGCCTCGGTAATCTCAGTGATCATCACGTCTGCCTGTCCCTCGGCGACAAGAGAGGGTATCTCCTCGTTCTGCTGGTGTACGATAATCGTCGCATTCGTGAGGTTCTCTTTGGCGAATTTCTCGTTCAGCCCTCCAGGGTTCACCATCACACGGACTTCAGGCTTGTCAATGTCTGCCAAAGACTGGAAACGGCTGGCATCCGTTGACCTGCAAAGGATGGTCTTCCCATTAGCTAAGTAGCCTTCGCTCATCAGCATGGTCTCACGACGTGCCTCCGTGATGGTGATACCCCCAATCGCAAAGTCAAAAGTCTGAGGCTCAGCCAGCACGTCGTTGGTCAGTGTCGGCCATGATGTCTTCACGAAGACGGTTTCCACCCCTAAGCAGGATGCTATCTCTTGAGCAATATCAATGCCAAAGCCCCAATAGGTGCCATCGGGTTCACAGAAGGATAGAGGACGGTAGTCTCCTGTTGTCCCGACGAGCAGGATGCCTCGTTGTGAAAACTCATCAACCTTACTGGTGTCATCTGGCTCTGTTGCCGTATCACTGTTTCCACATGCTGCCAGTACTGTAGGGCAGCACAGATACAGCCATACGGATAATAGTAAAAGTATTCTTTTTCTTAACACAGTCATCTTTCTATGCATCATTTAATTATTTTGCAAAGATACACTTTTTGTCTGAAAGACGGATATTTTTGTTTTATTTGTTGGGGATTCAAACTTTTTTTGTACTTTTGCACGCAATAATAATAATGTATATAAAAATTATGAAGACAAACCAATGGATGCTTGCCGCCATCCTGACTCTCTGCGGCACAACGACCAGTTTTGCACAGACTGAGACAGTGCAGCCTTATATCGAACTGGACCAACTTCCTAAACTGATTGATATCATGCCAGCACCTCCCGCCTTCGACAGTCCGGAGTTTGCCAATGACGTGGTGCGCTATGGCTGGGGTAAGCAACAGCGACAGGATGCCGACCGTGTGGCTCTTGCTATTGCCGATGCGGAATGGGACGACCATGCCAAACTGTTCTTGCAGTGGAAGGATGCGTTCGGACTGGAGATCAATGCGACCGACACTCCTGAAATATGGAAGTTGATGGAGACCAGTCTTGCCACTACCGATCCTATGCGTAAGGAAACGAAGGCGTTCTATCAGCGCCAGCGTCCTTTCGAGCGTTTTGACGACTCGATGCCGTCCCATGAGGAGGATGACCTGCGTGGTGAGGGCAGTTACCCGTCAGGACATAGCCTGCGTGGCTGGACTATCTCCCTGCTCTTGGCGCAGATAGCCCCTCAGCGTGCTACCGAAATCTTCAGTCGTGGCTGGGACTATTGTAACAGTCGTGTCATCGTGGGTGCCCATTGGCAGAGTGATGTGGATGCCAGCCGTACAGCGGCAAGTGTAGGCTTCTGTGCCCTGCAGGGTAATGCGGAATTCCTAGCCCAGATGAAGAAAGCCCAAGCCGAATATGCTGAACAGATGGGACTACCCAGTGGCGTCCGTAGTGCTGCCATCGTGGAGCATCCTGCTACCCGTGCCTACCAATTGAACGGACAGGAGGCAAATGATTCCACCCGCGGTATTGTCATTATGAACAACCAGAAAGTGGTACGGAAGTAAAATCGGTTTCGTTGAGAGCGATGCCTTCTATCTTTGTGGGGAGTGCCTTCTCTCGCGGAGGGGGCAGTCTCGTATGCGCCATCGGAGACTTTCCCATCTTTGATCGGAGGCACCGCCCACTGGCGGCGCAGGCATCCGCTTCACGGCGTCTGGTGTTCTGAACACGGTTGCAAAGATACACTTGTTTTGCTGCTTCCGCAAGACCCCTCCCACCGATATCAGGCGATTGGCTGCACTCCGATGCCTTCTATCCTTGTTTCCCTAAGTTTTGTTTATAGTTAACTCCGATTTGTTAACCTTCGTTAGCAAATCGGCATAGTTTTCACTTTCATCATTCATCATTTCATCATTTGCTTGTTTTTTACTGCCGGACAGCCATTTTCCTAATAATATAAAATAAATAATGTTTTATTAAAAAAGTACCTAATGATGAAAAGATGAAAGTGAAAAGTGAAAACTCTCTTATTTCACTTGAAAGAGCAGAAGGGAGGTTGGTCGGAATGACAAATAAATCATGCCGCCAAGGAGTATCAACAGCAATCCGATTAACGGTTGAGGTCGTGATGGCATACCCTTTTAAATCAATATTACGCCACAAAAATACAAAAAAAATGAAAGAGTAGGAGAGAAATACATGATTTTTTTGTAATTTTGCACGCCTAAAGAGGTATTAATAATTATTATAAGGTCATAAAATGGGTGGTTTCTTCGGTACTATCTCCACAAAAGATTGCGTAAACGATTTGTTTTACGGGACAGACTATAACTCGCATTTAGGAACTAAACGAGCAGGACTGGTGACCTTCGATGAGGAAAGTGGGTTTCACCGTTCTATTCACTCGTTAGAGCGTCAGTATTTCCGCTCTCGTTTCGAGGACGAGTTGGATGCTTTCAAAGGACATCAGGGAATGGGTGTGATTAGTGACACCGACCCACAACCGATTATCATCAACTCCCATCTGGGACGATATGCGGTAGTGACGGTGGCGAAAATCAATAACCTGCGTCAGATCGCTGATGAGTTATTAGCGGAGCGTATGCACTTGAGCGAAATGTCAGCGAACAATATCAACCAGACGGAACTGGTGGCACTGTTGATTAACATGGGTGACACCTTTGTGGAGGGTATTAACAAGGTATACCAGAAGATAGAGGGTTCCTGCTCGATGCTGATTCTTACGGAGGATGGTATCATTGCCGCACGTGACTTCTTGGGGCGCACCCCTATCGTGATAGGTCATAAAGAGGGCACCTATGCCGCATCGAGTGAGACAACGAGTTTTCCAAACCTTGACTACCAGGTGTTGCGTGACGTAGGTCCTGGTGAGATTGTCCGTTTGCGTTCCAATGGCATCGAGGTGTTGCAGAAACCGTTTAGCCGTTGCCAGATATGTTCATTCCTGTGGGTATACTATGGCTTCCCTGCCAGTGATTACGAGGGAATCAATACAGAATATGTGCGTGAGAAGAACGGACGTATCATGGGTGAGAAAGACCATGATGTAGAGGCTGATCTTGTGTGTGGCATTCCTGACTCTGGTGTCGGGATGGCTTTGGGCTATTCCCATGGTAAGAAGATTCCTTATAAGCGTGCCGTCTTGAAATACACCCCGACATGGCCCCGCTCGTTTACTCCTGGCAACCAGTTGCGTCGTGATTTGGTGGCTCGTATGAAGCTGATTCCTAACCATGCTATTCTGAAAAACCAGCGTATCGTGTTCTGTGACGACTCCATCGTTCGCGGTACCCAGTTACGTGACAATGTCCGTACGTTTTTCGAGAATGGTGCAAAGGAAGTGCATGTGCGCATCTCCTGTCCGCCATTGGTCTATGGTTGTAAGTATATCGGTTTCACCTCATCAAAGAGTGATTTGGAGTTGATAACCCGTCGTATTATCAAAGACTTTGAGGGTGACGACCAGAAGAATTTGGAGGCTTATGCCAAGACAGGAACCCCCGAGTATCAGCGGATGGTGGACGAGATAGCCCGTCGACTGGGACTGACCAGTGTGAAATTCGCCAGTCTGGAAGACCTCATTGAGTCTATCGGTATTCCCAAGGAGCGTCTTTGTACCCATTGCTTCGATGGTACTAGCTACTGTCATGAGCACGATGGTGAGGATATTAAATAACGCTAAAAAAACGGAGTAATATGTGAGATACTGCTAAAAAAACAGTATCTTTGCACCATCAAATAATATATAAGCGTGAAAATTAAGCAAGTGCTGAGCGCCCTTGAACGATTCGCGCCCCTGCCCTTGCAGGAAAGCTGGGATAATGCTGGCCTGCAAGTAGGACTGACAGAGGCGGAGGTTTCAGGGGCATTATTGTGTCTGGACGTCAACGAACGGATAGTTGATGAAGCGATTGCGAAGGGGTGTAACCTCATCGTGAGCCATCATCCCTTGTTGTTTCGTGGACTGAAGCAGATAACGGATGCTAATGACGTGCAACGTACTGTCATCAAGGCGATTAAGCATGACATCGTTGTCATCTCGATGCATACCAATATGGATAATGCGCAGGACGGTGTCAATTGGAAAATCGCGGAGCATCTGGGATTGCAGAACACTCAATTCTTCGCTCAGAAGACCGTTGACGGTATTGAGGCAGGTAGTGGTGTGATTGGTATGTTGCCCGAGGCGATGGCTGCTGATGACTTTGTGCTACTCGTGAAGAAACGGTTTGACGTGGAGTGTGCCATGTGTAACGAGCTGCTCCGCCGTCCCATCCAGCGTGTTGCCATCTGCGGCGGTGCAGGTGACTTCCTGCTTGACGAGGCAGTCCTGCAAGGTGCTGACGCTTTTATCACAGGTGAGATGCATTATCACCAGTATTTCGGTTATGAGCAACGCATTCAGATATGTGTCATCGGACACTATCAGAGTGAGCAATATACCAGCGAGATATTCCGTGACATCCTTCAGAAAGAGTGTCCGGAGGTGAGGACGTACATGGCAGAGACTTGTACGAATCCGATTATTTATCTTTAGTCGAAATATAGAAATAACTAAATATTGAAATAACGAATAATTAAAAAGAATTATGGCAAAGAAAGACCCTACAGACATGCCAGTTGAGGAGCGCTTGAAGACCCTCTATCAGCTGCAGACAACGCTTTCAGGCATTGATGAAAAGCGTGCATTGAGAGGTGAGCTGCCTCTGGAAGTACAAGACCTTGAGGATGAGATCGAGGGCTTGAGCACTCGTATTGAGAAAATTGAGAATGACATCAAAGAGTTTGAGATGGCTATCTCACAGAAGAAGGGTGAGATAGAGACCGCAAAGGCAAGTGTAGAGCGTTACAAGACTCAGTTGAACGATGTGAAGAACAACCGTGAGTACGACACGCTGACCAAGGAAATCGAGTTCCAGTCACTGGAGATCGAACTCTGTAACAAGAAGATCAAGGAGGCTCAGCTCCGTATCGAGGAGAAGAAAGAGGAACTGGCTAAGAACCAGGATATCATCCAAGACCGTCAGCAGGCACTGGAAGTGAAGAAGGGTGAGTTGGACGAGATTATGGAGGAGACCCGTGCTGAGGAGGATAAGTTGAAGGCAAAAGTGAAAGACTTGGAGGCAAAGATTGAGCCACGTCTGCTGACATCTTTCAAGCGTATCCGTAAGAATGCTCGTAACGGACTCGGTATCGTCTATGTGCAGCGTGATGCATGTGGTGGTTGCTTCAATAAGATTCCACCCCAGCGCCAGTTGGATATCAAAATGCACAAGAAGGTCATCGTTTGTGAGTATTGCGGTCGTATTATGATTGACCCGGAACTGGCTGGTGTCAAGGTGGTTACAACAGCAACGGAGGAGAAGAAACCTCGTAAGCGTGCTATCCGTAAGACTACCAAGAAGGCTGCCGAGGATACCCCATCTGAGGCATAAAGCTATAGTACCATCAATGAATAGGCGTGGAAAATTCCACGCCTATATTTTTTCGTAATCAGGGATTTCTTGCAGGAATTCGTAACACTTCAGCTCGTAGTTCATCCTGCAGCAGTAATGCTGCAAACCATTACTGATAGTCAGATAGTCGACGTGCAGGAGCAGATTGTAAGCTGATATTTGGTCGAAGACCTTCTGCGATAAGGCAACAGTAGAAGCCTTGTATTCGATAATCATTAACGGACGTGTGTTGTTGTCGTATAGGATAGAGTCACAACGCAGTTTCTTTTCTCCTACTTGCAGCTCAATCTCATTACCTAACAAGCCCTTAGGATAGCCTTTATGCTCCACCAACCAGTGTACGAAATGCTGGCGAACCCACTCCTCAGGAGTCAGTTTCACGAAACGGCGTCTGAGAAAGTCGAAAATCTCTGGCTTCTCTCGTGTCCCGCCCAGCCGTAGCTCATATGATGGAAGATTTAACTCATACATATTTGCAAAGGTACGAAATAATTTGGAATTTTATTTGAACAGTTTGCTCAGATATTCGATGTCGAAGAGTTGGTCATCGTCGAGTGCCATGTCCACGGGGATGCCCTTGTCTATGCTTTTCTTGTTCCTGTCTGTATCTTCGACTTCAGCAGTTCCCTGACTTCCTTGCCGCCATTGACATCATTTTTTATAATCATATTCATATTTGATATAGAGTGTATTATTTCTTGTTGATACTGTGAAATGTGCTGTATCATCACCCCCTTAGGCTTGCCCGTTGAGCCTGAGGTATAAATCATATAGGCAAGGTTCTCCGGGCATGCAGTGCGCAGCTCCCCGCCCAGTCCGCAGGCGACGGCCTCCCTCACGACAGCCTCGTCAATGGTCAGCGTGGCTTCGGAGTCCTCCATCATATACTTCACCCGCTCGTTGGGATATTCCATGTCTCTGTGGTGTTATATGCGAACGTCTCGCCTCGCGACAGAGACAGTAATTGCCGTGCCTCCTCGTCTGTGGCAGTTCTCACCTCGAATACTTTGGTCTCCATTATGTTCTATTATTGTTAATACAACTTGCAAATATAACAAACATTTTCATCGTGACCAAACCTTTTATTACTTTTTTCATGCTACTTAATCTTCTTCATGAAATCATCCGCCATGATGTCTTGCATCAAGGCAAAGGCAAACCTCTTCTTTCCCAAGTCTTTGATGGAGGCGCCAATATGATATTAATGCTTCTATATCGCAAAGACTTTTACAACATTTAATATAATAACTCCGTTTCCCCTCATTCGTCAATCTTTTTTATATTCACACTTCCTCCTACAATTGAATTTTGTTGCGACTCAACAAATAAAATACGAGCATTCTTTGTTTTCGCTGCTCCAAAATTTGGCATTTTGCACACTTATTTGTATTTTTGCAAACGATTAAAGATATTGGTGATGCTAAAAGAGGAAATAAAACCATACCTGATAAAACGGCTCAAACAGGAGAATGCGTTTTGGTCCTATAATGTAAATGCTATCAAGGATGTTCCTGATAACATACTGGTGGAACTTGTCTTTCTCCATCTTGATTTGGATGATATCGACAGACTTTTCGAATTTTATTCGAGCAAGTTTATTAAGAAAGCTTGGATGGAGAATGTGGCTCCTTTGGGAGACCGCTATTTTATTCTTAACAAGTTTTTTGCATGGTATTACTTTCATGTGAAGCGACCAGGAGCCTATGTGAAATCGAAGGAAGCGCGACACATTAACAAAATAACCGCAGCAAATAAAGAGGTTAAATTTAGTGAGCATTAATCTTTTGCATGACAGCAAGATTTGAGTTTACATCGAAGGAGAAGGAGGAGATACTCTCGCTTTATAATCAGGTGAAGCAGGAAATCGGGACGTCACTCATGGAGGGTGACGAGGAGAAGATGCGCCAGTACCTGACTGATTATATCGAGCAGAACCATATCCACCGTGATGTGTTCGACTTGAACCCCATGCTGCTCAGTTTCCAGACCGCATCCCTCGTGGTCGAGGAGATAGGACTGAAGCGTGACGCTGTCCTTGCCGTCCTGTTGCATCCTTGTATTGAGGACGGCTTCCTCACCGTCGAGGTGGTACAGCGTGAGTTCGGAGAGTCTGTCGCCCGTATTCTGCATGGCTTACAGCGCATTCAGGAACTCTACAAAAAGAACCCTGTCATCGAGACGGAGAATTTCCGTAACCTGCTGCTCTCCTTTGCCGAGGACATGCGGGTCATCCTCATCATGATTGCCGACCGTGTCAACCTGATGCGTCAGATCCGTGACACCAGACAGAAAGACCAGCAACGGGAGGTCAGCGAGGAGGCTGCTTATCTCTATGCGCCCCTTGCCCACAAGCTCGGACTCTATAAACTGAAGAGTGAGTTGGAGGACTTGTCGTTGAAATACCTGGAGCATGATGCTTACTATCATATCAAGGAGAAACTCAGTGAGACGAAGAAGAGTCGTGATGCGTATATCCAGCGTTTCATCCAACCGATCAGTGAGCATCTGAAAGCCGCAGGACTGAAGTTCCATATCAAAGGACGCACGAAGTCCATCCACTCCATCTGGCAGAAGATGAAGAAACAGAAGTGTGCCTTCGAGGGTGTCTACGACCTCTTCGCCATCCGTGTCATTCTTGACTCCCCCGTGGAGAAAGAGAAGATGCACTGCTGGCAGGTGTACTCCATCGTCACCGATATGTATCAGCCGAACCCGAAGCGGTTGCGTGACTGGTTGAGTGTGCCGAAGTCGAACGGTTATGAGAGTCTGCATATCACCGTCTTGGGTCCTGAGCAGAAATGGGTGGAGGTACAGATCCGTACGGAGCGCATGGACGAGATTGCGGAGCGTGGTGTCGCCGCTCACTGGCGTTACAAGGGTGTGAAGGGTGAGTCGGGATTGGACGAGTGGCTCACGAATATCCGCTCGATGTTGGAGACCAGTGACGGCTTGGAGGCGATGGACCAGTTTAAGATGGATCTCTACGAGGATGAGGTGTTTGTGTTCACGCCGAAGGGTGACTTGTATAAGTTCCCAAAGGGTGCCACGGTCCTTGACTTCGCCTATCATATCCACTCCAAGATAGGTAATGCCTGCACGGGTGCCCGTATCAACAACAAGGTGGTACCGCTTCGTCAGCCCCTGCAGAGTGGTGACCAGGTGGAGATTATGACCTCGTCCACACAGAAACCCCGTCAGGAATGGTTGAACATCGTGAAGACCTCGCGTGCCAAGTCGAAGATCCGTCTGGCACTGAAGGAGACACAGGTCAAGGAGGCTCTCTTTGCCAAGGAGACTTTGGAACGGAAGTTCAAGAACCGTAAGGTGGAGCAGGAGGAGTCCACCATGCAGCACCTCATCAAGAAACTGGGTTTCAAGGAGACGAGTGATTTCTATCGGCAGATAGCGGACGGCACACTGGATGTCAACCACGTCATCGACAAGTATGTGGAGTTGCAGCAGGGAGAGCAGCCCGTCACGGGTAATAATGTCGCCCAGACAGCCGCTGACTTTGTCTTGGACAACTCCCAGCTCTCCTCTTTCAGTTCACAACTCTCTGACGACGTACTGGTTATCGACCGCAACCTGAAGGGTGTCGACTATCAGTTGGCTCGTTGCTGTCAGCCTATCTATGGCGACAAGGTCTTTGGCTTCGTCACCGTCAGCGGTGGTATAAAGATTCATCGTGAGGACTGTCCTAACGCCCCGGAACTCAAGAAACGTTTCGGCTATCGTGTCGTCCGTGCGAGATGGAGTGGGAAAGGCTCGTCACAGTATGCCATCACCCTGCGTGTCATCGGCAACGATGATATCGGCATCGTCAACAACCTCACCAGTATCATCTCCAAGGACGAGAAACTGGTGCTGCGCAGCATCAACATCGACTCACACGACGGCCTGTTCAGTGGCAACCTCGTCATCATGATCGACGACAACACCCGTCTGGAGTCCCTCATCAAGAAACTACGTACCGTCAAAGGTGTCAAACAAGTTAACAGAATATGAAAAGATTATCATTTGCCATCCTTTTTGCCTGTTGCACGCTGGCAGTAGCGGCATCACCCTTTGGGAGCGCAATGGTAAGAAGACCCAGAAGACACTGAAGTGGAACGGTCATGGGTTCAGTTATTGAACGCTTATCATCAAAATCAGTCGGTAACTGAGTCGTGGTCAGTCGGTAATTGAATGCCCTTCAGTTACCGACTGATTTCCTTTCGTCAATTTCTTACACTTACACTTACAGTTACAATTTTGTGTTATTCTCTATGAAAAACCGAGGTCTTATACTATATATATAATATATATATTATATATATAGTATATATTTATACATAATTTATGCGTATTTTGGTTCTCTCCTTATTGCAAACTCTAACTGTAAGTGTAAGGGCACTAAAGGAGGTCGTATGTGGTAGTCTGGCACCCCCCTAATTGGAAAAGATAGGGTTTTACGTCGTTTCCGATAAGGGTTTAGGGGGTAAAAGTCTTATCTTTTAGGGGGTATAACCTTTATTGGAAACGAGGCAAAGTCCTATGGAAAGCGATGTAAAGTCCTATGGAAAGCGATGTAAAGTCCTGCATAAGCATCCAGTAATTCAGCCTCTGTGCACCAGTCGTAGTCACTCCAGTCGGTAGAATGACCAAATAGATTCTTTTTTGAATTATACTCTTTTCTTCCATAACCTTTTTTCGGTATAGGTCGTAGATCAAGTCGAAACGACCAAAATAATTTGATCTATTTCTAAACATATTTGTGAAGAATAATTGGAGTAGTAAATTTTATTTATTATCTTTGTAGGCAATTTAATTTGAAATAAGAAATGGCAGGAGTCAAGATCCCATCAACTCTTCCCTATGACAAGACCAGTGCAGCAAGTATCTTTGATTATAGCAAAGGTTTGCTGGACAAAACTTTGCGTGATTTTGTATGGGACGGATATGAAGTAAAGAGTGGAAAAGGTGGGCTTGGTCAGATGGTGGAAAACATATATTTCTTCTTGGAAACCAATAGCAACCCAGCATCAGATTTCTCTGAAGCAGGACTGGAATTGAAATGTACTCCACTGAAAAAAGGAAAAAATGAAAAATATCTTATAAAAGAACGTCTGTCGTGTAGTATGATTAACTATTGCGAGGTTGTTCATGAAGATTTTGAACATTCACATTTCTTTCTTAAATGCCAACTGATGCTTATATTGTTTTATTTGCATCAGGCAAACATAAACAAACTAGACTTAAAATACATTTTCTCTGTTCTTTGGCAATTACCAGAAAAAGATCTATTGATTATACGTCATGACTATGAGGTAATTATTGATAAAATTAAGAAGGGTAAGGCACATGAACTTTCAGAGGGAGATACCATGTATCTGGGAGCATGTAGAAAGGGACAGAAAGGTGATAGCATGATGGAACAACCATATTCCGAAATTGGTGCACCAAGAAGAGCCTTCAGTTTAAAGATGGCTTATATGCGTACTATTTTGGAGTATGTTCAATCTAGTGGGAAGAATGCAGTTTCCAATGTGCCTTCAATAAAGTCAGAACTCGTAGAGTCAAAATCTTTACTTGAACATAGTTTTGAAGACATCATCTTAGAAAGATTTAGTCCATATTTAAAAATGGATTATAATACCATAGCAAAGAAGAAAAACATTGATTTATCGAACAATCCTAAGAGTAAATTTTCTATGATATCTAATGCCATAGTTGCATCAGAAAAGTGTCCCAACGTAAACAGATCAGAAGAATTTATTAAGGCTGGTCTTACAATGAAGACAATTAGGGTTCAAGCCAATGGAATCATAAAAGAGGCCATGTCTTTTGAAAATATAGACTATATTGAAATTTCTGAATGTGATGAATGGCTCGATTCTCGATTGTATGAGTTGTTTTCAAGTAGGTTTATGTTTGTTGTTTATAAAGAACAAAACACAGGCAAAGAAGATTATATTCTAGACAATGTGTTTTTCTGGACTATGCCACAAGATGATTTAGATTTTGCAGAAATCTATTGGAAGGATATTAGAGAAAAAGTATTATCGAATCATATATCAGAAGCATATTGGTGGAAAGCCTCTGACAAGAAAAAATTCCATGTTAGACCCAAGGCTCAAAAAGCTACAGATTTAGCACCTACTATTGATGGAAAGGGAGCCAAGAAGTTCTGTTATTGGTTTAATAATGATTATGTACGTGAAATAGTTGAAAACTATCAAAGTAAGTGAAGAATGGCAAAGAATAAAATTCGTGTAGTAGAATTATTTGCAGGTGTAGGAGGCTTCCGCATCGGACTAGAAGGCGCATCAGATGCTTATGAGACTGTATGGAATAACCAGTGGGAACCATCAACACAACATCAAGATGCATCATTGGTGTATCGTGCACGGTTTGGAGAGAAAGGGCATTCTAATAAAGATATAAACCTAGTACCAACTACAGAAATACCTGACCATGATCTACTTGTTGGTGGATTTCCCTGTCAAGACTATTCTGTTGCTGCTTCTTTAAGCAGGTCCGGTGGAATTGAAGGTAAAAAGGGAGTTCTATGGTGGCAGATATATCGTATACTATTTGAAAAGGGAGACAAGCGTCCAAAGTATATCTTCTTTGAGAATGTAGATCGTCTTTTAAATTCACCAGCAACACAAAGAGGACGTGACTTTGCTATTATTCTGGCTTCATTGGCAGATCTGGGATATATTGTAGAATGGCGTATCATTAATGCTGCAGATTATGGAATGCCACAACGTAGAAGAAGAACCTATATTGTCGGATACCAAACAGATACAATTATCGCCCAGAAAATGGAATCAATGGCAGACTGGGTTGAATTTGATGGTGTACTAGCTAAAGCATTTGAGTATAAAGCAAAACCAGGTACATTGTCAGAGTTTGATATTGAAGGTACTATTCAGCAAGTTTCTGCCAAATTTAATAAAGGAAAGAAAGTAAGTCCCTTTGGCAACGCAGGAGTGATGATTAATCGCCATGTCTATTCTGTTGATGCAGAGCCTGTATATGATGGTCCACGTCAGACTTTAGGAGGAAATTTGGTTGATGAGAATCTCGTGCCAGAAGATTTCTTTATTTCAGAAGAGGATTTACCAAAATGGAAATACGAGAAGGGAGCTAAGAAAATCAATCGTGTATCAAAAGAAGGATATGAATATGTCTTTTCCGAGGGTGGAATGGCTTTCCCTGACTATTTAGACCAACCGTCTCGAACTATTATAACAGGGGAGGGTGGAACTGCACCTTCACGTTTTAAACATGTGGTTAAGACAAAGTCTGGTCGTTATCGTCGTTTGTTGCCTATCGAGTTAGAACGTATGAACATGTTCCCAGACAATCATACATATCATCCTGAAGTTACAGATGGCAGACGTGCTTTCTTGATGGGAAATGCTTTAGTATGTGGAATAGTAGAGCAAATAGGTAAGAGCCTATATCAGTTCATCTATGATGAGGCTCCAGTGTCTTCACGTCCTATTTTTACAAAACGTGATGCAAAGCCGATGCTGGACTTGGGACTATTTGCTGACGAGAAGCCTGTATTTGTGGTTAATCGTCCGAAGAAAGAATATACTCTTGATAAAGCAAAGCATTTGCTAATTGGTCTTGTGAAGAAAGACAACGAAGAGTATTTCTTAAAAGAAGAACCAACAAAGATATATTATACAGGTAAGACTTCAACATTCCCATCGACAGTTGCATTGAATAAACTCTATTATTTCATGCCATATATTAAAGAGAAAGGTGTTCGAGACTTATACCTGATAAAAATAGCCAGAATAGGTTCAAAGGCTGAAATACATCCAGAGTCGCATGATGAAGATCCTAGGCTTGTTTTTGAACTAGAATATCTTGAAAGTTTACCAGACTACGAAATGGTAAAACTTTACAGGTATTGGTTCAAGGATACACTGTTAGGGAAGATATTTAAAAAGGCTGATGATTAAATAGAAAATGAAAGAACAATTAGACATTAGTAAATACTTGATATATCTTGAAGAAGACGGCTGGTCTGAATTAATTGACACTAGATGGACTGATGAGGTGAGAGATACCCTTATCAAAAAATTTCCAAACATGACTGATGCAGAATGGAAGGAAATTTCTAAAGTCGTGTTTTGGTAATTAATCGTTAAAGCGGAAGATACTCAAACCGATTGCTTCTCCTGCGAGGAAGTGCCGCCCATTGAGCCGTTGTCGTTCTTGGAGTAAGTTACTCCATATTAAAACTTGTTGTATATCCGTTAACCCTGCATTGTATTAAAACAGGATTACGTTTCTTGAAGTATTTTTTGAATTGAGCAGAACTAAGATTTTCTTTATCAACGTCCCACGGGTTTGTACAACTGTAATCAAACACCATCATGCCATTGACGAGGTGTCCGGCTATAAGCTCATCCCCGTAATACCATAGGGACAGGTTTCTAGCATCAAAATGACGAAAATTTGGTGGAATAAAAGAAATATGTTATCTTTGCAGCACGAAGAATGACAATTTGGAGTATGAGTATGAATAACGCAGACTTCTGGAGTGATATTCACCACATTGTGGAGGAAAGATATACTATGGATGGTTTGCAAAAATTAGATCGTTATGCAGAACAGTTTATTAGTGGAAGGCTTGTATATAAACGATTTTCACCGGCAGAACAGCGTGGCTGCTCAGCGGGAGGTGCAACAAATGTCATTGCGACCATACTCGCGGGAGCAGAAAATTCGCCAGATACAGATGCTTCATCAACTCTCAGCGACTATCAAAGAGAGTGAAAACAAGGAGCGCAGCAAGAAATTCGTATAGAGAAATGGGCTAAATCTGTAGGATGTTGGACTGACCAATTAGAAAGTTCTTTATCTAATGTTTTGGGTGAGCAAATTGCCGAGGGTGGGGAGGCAAATGTATATGATCATGGCTCAACACTGATTAAATCTATTGGGCTTGACTATTTTATTCAACCGATATTGGCTCTTGATCGTATTGCTCTTCATAATACTTATTTCCCAGAAACAAGCCTTACTGTACTTGGTTTTGGAAGAGAATCTAATGGGGATTTTAAGATTTTAGTTGAACAACCATTTATTGAGGGTACTCATGTTTCTGACGAAGAAATTGCTGAGTATATGCATAAGATGGGATTTGAACTGAAAAATCCACGTAACTGGACATATGCAACTCCTGATATTTATCTGAGTGACATGCACGATGAGAATGTTATTCGTTCGAATAAATCAGATACAATTTTTGTGGTAGATTGTGATATACGAATCAATGTACCAGAATTGCATCAAGGAGGAACAAGGATATATTCTACAGAAGTTCAGATTTCGTAACATGTTTCGAAGCCACAGCATCAGGTTTCAGGCATCCATATCCGAACTGATGGCTTCGCCTTGCAAACCAGTCCCCTGAATTAGGGTAGTGATTTGGCATCAAGCAAGGCACCCTCCCAATTTGGGAGGGTGTTAGGGGGTTACTTGGTAACAGATGTCACCCACTGTGTTAAATGGATATGAGGAAAATTTGGTGGATTAAAAGAAAAATGTTATCTTTGCTAAATGAAATGATGTAGGACAAGTCGTTAGAGATGAAAGTATACATGATTATAATGATGTTGCTGATATCCCTGTTGCCATGTAGGGGACAGGGGCTGATGCCTGAATTCCATCATAAGGACTCTGTTATGTGTGTGTTGGAGTGGAGATATGGCAACAAACATCCGTGGCATCATTTGCGCCAATCAGACAGTGTTCAGTCTGTCATGTTCCGGCATCCTCAAATCAATAAGATTAATCCTAATGCGACATTACTGAAGAAAGATGTCAACGACAGGATTCCTACTTCAGCCTTCAGTCGCAAGGATGATATGATGTGGGCAAAGGACTATAATTGGTCTACCTTCTTTTCTGATATATTGATTGGCAGATAGATTGTTTTATTAAAGATGCCACAGGATCAGGTTTCTGGCATCTATATAAAAACTGATTGCTTCGCATGCGAGGAAGTGCCACCCTTTGAGCCGTTTCCGTTCTTGGAGTGAGTCATTTAAATTGTAAACTTACTCAACTTTCGCAAGGCTTTGCTTGCTATAGTTGAAGGGGTGAGTGGTGAGAGTTGAGAATGAAGAAATACTACTTGTGATTTTTAAATTCGCAAAAAATCTGCAAATCTGCAAATAAACTGTGCAACCTTCTGGAAAATAGAGAATTGCGCATTTGCAGATACTATGGCAGATTGACAGATAACACTATAGGCTTATTCGACTCTGGTCTTTCCCTATGAGTTCAAACACTATAGGCTCACCCTTTTAGTTTTGTCCGATGTCTGGGATGACAGTAAACCCTGTGAGGAATCACTGGGTTACTACGGGGAAACCAGTGGTTTCCTTACTGGAACCCATCGGTTTCCTCCGTGGGAACCAGCCTTTTACCCCATTCTGACTACTCGTCAGATATATCCAAGCGAAGTTGAAGGATAACACGGTAAAGGTATAACGTTATGAAAATCACAGGTTTTGGGCGAAAATCTGCCAATCTGCCATAGTATCTGCAAATACGTAAACAACTAAGATACAGGCTGTTGCACAGTTTATTTGCAGATTGGCAGATTTTTTGCGAATTTAAAAATCGCATGTAGAATGCCCCAGGGCTATGTTCCTTGCATCTATATCAGAAGATACTCAAACTGATTGCTTTGTTTTGCAAACGAGATCCTGATTGGATGGTTCTCTTCTCACTTTTATCCACGTCCTATACCTTTCGGGTGCGCTTACCGATAAGATAGGAAACGTTAAGCAGGACAGCAATCAATAAGACTACTACGAGGACAAAAATAGCACTAACTAAGATGAGTGTTTCTGTGCTCTTCTGGGAGTTGTGGAAAATGTAGGGCACCGCAATGAGAGACACCATTGTTAAGATGGCTGTCACAATGACTATGATGATACGCCAGAACGTTGACCACCACCCGTAGCCAAAGAGTTGGCGGTATGTGATGATGGTATAGATCAGGTTAAGAACTGCAGATGTATTCGCAAAGAAATAGTCAACGAATCCCAAAAGGAGTCCCTGGACACTCAAAAAGACTTGCAGGAAAAATCCCTCAGGCAGCGTGTGATAGGGATAGCGGGGGGCGAAGCGGAACAACACCCATGTGGGCAGGATAAAGAAGGAGTTCCAGAATAGAGAGTACCAACTTTTATTGGCGTTTAGCCACTTAATGAAATCGTCAATCATGGGAATGCCCAATGATTCTTCCATACTAAGAGTTGACTTCAGATTGAAGACAGACTCTATAATGACCATGAAAAGACTGACAATGACCAGCATCTTGACTGGCGGGAACGATACCTGACGGTGACCGCTGATATAGTCGCGTACCAGATAGCCTGGACGAAACAATAGTTGAATGAGCGTATAGGTCAGCGAACGGGAGTCCAGTCCCCAAAGGATGGCTATATTCTCCTTGATAGACTTCCATCCCACGCGTCCCAGTTCTGCACGCTGACCACAACGTGGACAGAAGTTGTCAGTGAACTCAGTACCACAGTTATAACAATGCTGGACGGTGTTCTGATGGCGGTTGATATAGTGAGGACTTTCACGTTGCCACAGGCGGAAACGTTGGTGATGCTGTCTTATCTTTGGAAAACGGGTGTTTCCTAATAGGTCTTTCAGATGGCGTTTCAGGATTTCCTTCTCCACAGAGAGACGATAGGCGAGAGGAGAGGTCTCACAAAACAGTTTCCTTTTCATATCATTTTTTCCGCTTAGTAATGATTAAAAAATAACTTGGGACGATTTGTCTATCTTCCCCTTTGATTG
>CALFUF010000177.1 GCA_937916405.1 uncultured Prevotella sp. | reverse complement strand
TCTGGTCCTTACTACCACGGGCACCAGAGTCAAGCATCATGAATACGGCATTGAATCCCTGGTCGGCTTCGGTCATCTCCTTCATCAGTACATTACCGAGGTCATTATTAATATGTGTCCATGTATCAATAACCTGATTGTAACGCTCGTTGTCCGTAATGAAACCCATGTTATAGTTTTCGGTAATCTGGCGGACCTCCTCGTTACCCTTCTCTACCAATGCCTTCTTCGACTCAGGGATGATGATGTCATCAAGATTGAACGAAAGGCCTGCCTCGTATGCCATACGATAACCAAGGTTCTTAATACCATCCAAGAACTCACAAGCCTCAGCAAAACCGACATTCTTGATAACATCAGCAATGATGTCGCGAAGGCTCTTCTTGGAGATGATTCGGTTGACGTAACCTACTTCCTTCGGGATGATGCCATTCACAATGACACGACCTACTGAAGTTTCTACCATACGCTTGCAAGGTTTGCCGTCGACGATGTCGTCAACAACGACCTTCACCTGAGCGTGCAAATCACACTTACCCTCATTGTGGGCAATGATAGCCTCTTCTGAGCCATAGAATGTCAGACCCTCACCTTTAGCTCCTGGACGGATCTTTGAAATATAGTAGAGTCCGAGCACCATATCCTGTGAAGGAACGGTGATAGGAGCACCATTGGCAGGATTCAGAATATTATGACTCTGGAGCATCAGAATCTGTGCCTCAAGGATAGCCTCATTACTCAATGGGAGGTGTACTGCCATCTGGTCACCATCGAAGTCAGCGTTGAATGCCGTACATGCCAATGGGTGCAACTGGATAGCCTTACCCTCAATCAGCTTAGGCTGGAATGCCTGAATACCCAGACGGTGCAATGTTGGTGCACGGTTGAGGAGGACTGGATGACCTTTCATCACGTTCTCCAGGATATCCCAGATAACAGGCTCGCGACGGTCCACAATCTTCTTAGCCGACTTCACCGTCTTCACAATACCACGCTCAATGAGCTTACGGATGATAAACGGCTTATATAGCTCTGCTGCCATCAGTTTTGGCAGACCGCACTCACCCATCTTCAACTCAGGACCTACAACGATTACCGAACGGGCTGAATAGTCAACACGCTTACCGAGCAAGTTCTGACGGAAACGTCCCTGCTTACCTTTCAGTGAGTCAGAGAGAGACTTCAACGGACGGTTACTCTCGCTCTTGACTGCAGAAGACTTACGACTATTGTCAAAAAGTGAGTCTACCGCCTCCTGCAACATACGTTTCTCGTTACGCAGGATTACCTCAGGAGCCTTAATCTCCACCAGTCTCTTCAGACGGTTGTTACGAATGATGACACGACGATAAAGATCGTTCAGGTCGGAAGTGGCGAAACGACCACCATCCAGTGGTACCAACGGACGTAACTCTGGGGGAGTGACAGGGATGATCTTCATAATCATCCACTCGGGACGATTAATGCCCTTCTCCACACTGGAGCGGAACGCCTCAACAACCTGCAGGCGCTTCAGTGCCTCATTCTTACGCTGCATGGACGAGTCGCTGTTAGCGCGGTCACGCAGCTCGTATGACAAGGAGTCCAAATCAAGACGAATCAAGAGGTCATAGATTGCCTCTGCACCCATCTTGGCAATAAACTTATTAGGATCGCTGTCATCGAGATAGTCATTCTCTGCAGGTATCTTATTGTCAAGAATGTCATTATACTCCTCTTCAGACAACAGGTCGTACATATTAGAGCCAATAGCATCGTTGCCCTCGGCATCTTTCTTACCAGCCATGACACCTGGTTGTATCACGACGTAACGCTCATAGTAGATAATGGCGTCGAGTTTCTTAGTAGGAAGACCTAACAAATAACCAATCTTATTAGGCAGACTACGAAAATACCATATATGAGCAACAGGAACTACGAGTTCAATATGACCCGTACGCTCACGACGGACTTTCTTCTCTGTAACCTCAACACCACAACGGTCGCAGACAATGCCCTTATAACGAATTCGCTTGTACTTACCGCAGGCGCACTCATAGTCCTTTGTAGGACCGAAAATACGTTCGCAGAACAAGCCGTCACGCTCTGGCTTATAGGTGCGATAGTTGATGGTCTCAGGCTTGGTCACCTCGCCACATGAGTTCTCTAGGATCTCCTCTGGTGAAGCTAGACCGATGGTAATCTTGGTAAAATTACTCTTTATCTTTGTATCTTTCTTGAAAGCCATATTTCAAATTTACCTTTTTACTTTTTTACCTTGTAATATTTATCTCATTAGTCCATCTTGATGCTGAGACCAAGACCTTTCAACTCATGCAACAACACGTTGAGGGACTCAGGGATACCAGGAGTAGGCATAGGCTCACCCTTAACAATAGCCTCGTAAGCCTTTGAACGACCTACTACATCGTCTGACTTAATTGTCAGAATCTCCTGCAGTACGTGACTAGCTCCAAATGCCTCTAATGCCCAGACCTCCATCTCTCCGAAACGCTGACCACCAAACTGTGCTTTACCGCCTAGTGGCTGCTGAGTAATCAAGCTGTACGGACCGATAGAACGAGCGTGCATCTTATCCTCAACCATATGACCCAGCTTCAGGAAGTAGGTAATACCTACAGTTGCTGGCTGGTCAAACTGCTCACCAGTCTCACCATCATACAAGTGGGTAGAGCAGAGACGTGGCAGACCTGCCTTGTCGGTCCACTCTGCAAGGTCCTCTAGCTTAGCACCGTCAAAGATTGGAGTAGAGAACTTCACACCAAGACGCTTACCTGCTGCGCCAAGGATTGCCTCAAATATCTGACCGAGGTTCATACGAGAAGGCACACCTAATGGGTTCAGAACCAAGTCTACAGGACGACCATCCTCAAGGAATGGCATGTCTTCCTGACGCACAACTTTAGAGACGATACCTTTGTTACCATGACGACCAGCGAGCTTGTCACCTACACCAATCTTACGCTTCTTTGCCACATATACCTTCGCCATCTGCAGAATACCAGAAGGCAGCTCATCACCGATGGTAATAGCAAACTTCTTACGCTTCATCTCCGCATCAAGCAGCTTGAACTTCTTCATATAATTGATAATCAACTGGGCTATGAGCTGGTTCTTGTGCTCATCATTGGTCCAATTGCTTATCTGGATATCACCATATTCAAGGTTCCTCAAGGCAGCCATCGTGAACTTGCTGCCCTTAGAGATAATCTCTGCACCTGTATAATCCTTCACACCCTGTGATGTCTTACCTTTTGTCAGGGTTGCGAGTTTCTCAACCAGGAGATCCTTCAGATCCTCAATCTTTGCCTCATGCTCCTCGTCAATTTTAGCCAGTAAAATCTTATCCTGCTGCTTGGTAGCACGGGTCTTAGTAGCACGGGTGAAAAGCTTTTTGTCAATAATCACACCAGAGAGAGATGGATTAGCCTTCAAAGAAGAGTCTTTCACATCACCAGCTTTATCACCAAAGATAGCACGAAGAAGTTTCTCTTCTGGCGAAGGATCACTCTCACCCTTTGGAGATATCTTACCTATCAGAATGTCACCTGGCTCAACACGAGCACCTACACGGATGACACCATTCTCGTCCAAATCCTTGGTTGCCTCCTCACTGACATTAGGAATGTCGGCAGTGAACTCCTCGGCACCACGCTTTGTCTCACGTACATCCAAAGAGTACTCGTCGACATGAACAGAGGTCAGGATATCCTCACGGACAATACGCTCATTGAGCACAATAGCGTCCTCATAGTTATATCCCTTCCAAGGCATATAGGCTACGAGCAAGTTGCGACCTAAGGCAAGCTCACCATTCTCAGTAGCATAACCCTCTGTCAGGATATCGCCTTTCTTCACACGCTGACCTTTCTCACAGATAGGACGAAGGTCTATCGTCATGTTCTGATTGGTACGACGGAACTTAGGAATACGGTATTCCTTCAAGGCTGGCTCGAAGCTTACAAACTCCTCATCTTCTGTACGATCGTACAAAATACGAATTGTCGTAGCATCGATATAGTCAATAACACCATCCCCCTCAGCTGTTATCATCGTACGAGAATCCTCACAAACCTGCTTCTCAATACCTGTTCCAACAATAGGAGCCTCGTTGTGCAGCAAGGGCACAGCCTGACGCATCATGTTAGATCCCATCAATGCACGGTGAGCATCATCATGCTCCAAGAACGGGATAAGTGAAGCCGCTATAGAAGCAATCTGCTGCGGAGAAACATCTATCAGATCGACATCGGAAGGAGGAACGACAGGGAAGTCTGCATCCTGACGACATTTAACGACTGGACGAATAAACGTTCCATCGTCACGGAGAGGAGCATTACCCTGACCAATCACATGATCTTCTTCTTCCTCTGCGGTCAGATAAACTATATCATCGTTATTCAGATTGGCAACACCATTCTCCACCTTACGGTATGGGGTCTCGATGAAACCAAGTTCATTAATCTTAGCATATACACAAAGTGACGAGATCAAACCGATATTAGGACCTTCAGGACTCTCAATAGGACAAAGGCGACCGTAGTGTGTATAGTGTACGTCACGTACCTCGAAACCTGCACGTTCACGAGACAAGCCACCAGGACCCAGGGCGGAAAGACGACGCTTATGAGTCACCTCAGCAAGCGGGTTGGTCTGGTCCATAAACTGCGACAGCGGGTTAGTACCAAAGAACGAGTTAATAACACTTGAAATCGTTTTTGCATTAATCAGATCTGTAGGAGTGAACACCTCATTGTCACGAACATTCATTCGCTCACGAATGGTGCGGCTCATACGAGCAAGACCTATAGAGAACTGATTGCTCAACTGCTCACCTACCGTGCGGACACGGCGGTTAGACAAGTGGTCGATATCATCAACCGTTGCCTTTGAGTTGACCAACTGTATCAGATACTTGATAATCTCAATGATATCCTCTTTCGTCAACACACGAACATCCATCTCTGTATTCAGTCCCAGCTTCTTATTGATGCGATAACGGCCTACATCACCCAGGTCATAGCGTTTGTCAGAGAAAAACAAATTCTGAATGACCTCACGAGCACTGGCGTCATCAGCAGGGTCTGCATTGCGCAACTGACGATAAATGTACAATACGGCCTCCTTCTCTGAGTTACTGGAATCTTTCTGTAAGGTATTGAAAATAATGGAGTAATCCTGAGCCACAGACTCGTCCTTGTGAACAAGAATAGTCTGCGCGCCACTTTCCAGGATGTCTTCCATATTCTCCTCGGTAATCTCCGTCTCACGCTCCATAATCACCTCATTACGCTCAATAGATACAACCTCACCAGTATCCTCGTCTACGAAATCCTCATTCCAACTTTTCAGCACACGGGCGGCAAGTTTACGTCCTAACGCTTTCTTCAGGGCTGTCTTATTGACTTTCACCTCTTCGGCAAGTTCGAAAATCTCAAGAATATCCTTATCGTTCTCATAACCAATGGCACGGAGCAAAGTGGTTACGGGCAACTTCTTCTTACGATCAATATAGGCATACATGACATTATTAATGTCTGTAGCAAACTCAATCCAAGAACCCTTAAAAGGAATGATACGAGCACTATACAGCAAGGTACCGTTGGCATGTACATTCTGCCCGAAGAATACACCAGGAGAACGATGCAACTGAGATACGACTACACGCTCGGCACCATTGATAACAAAAGTACCATTGGATGTCATATATGGAATCGGACCCAGGAACACATCCTGAATCACAGTACCGAAATCCTCATGATCTGGGTCTGTGCAATAAAGTTTTAACTTTGCCTTCAAGGGTACACTATAGGTCAGTCCACGCTCCAAACACTCATCAATCGTGTAACGTGGCGGATCAATATAGTAATCCAAGAACTCAAGAACGAAATTATTACGTGTAT
>CALFUF010000176.1 GCA_937916405.1 uncultured Prevotella sp. | reverse complement strand
TTCTTTCTTGAATGGACATGGCCGTCCGAGGACGGCTTTTTTATTATACAGACATAGGCAATATGGCACAACGCGTAACATTCTACATTGACGGATTCAATTTCTACTATGGTCTTCGTCGCACTAAGCGCAACGAACCGCAGTGGGGTGACTACTATTGACCGCCAACAAACTCATCAATGGCGACCGTTTCGAGGTGGTACGGGGCAAGTATCTTGACAAGCAAATCCAATGCCCCAATTGCCATTATGCCATCTCCCGTCCTGAAGAGAAGAAGGGAGGAATCCGTGAGACTGAGAGTCTCATGGAGGGTACCCCGACGTGAATATTTCCGTGAGGATGATTGCCGACTGCGTGCTTGATGCAACGGATACCATTGTGCTCGTCAGTGCCGACAGTGACCTTGTTCCACCCTTGGAGTTCATCCAAAAGCAATATCCAGGGAAGCGAATCAAGGTCTATTTCCCACCTTCAAACTTTAGTTGCGACCTGAAAGATAACCTCATGCATCATAGCAGCAAACCAGTTCTTATGTACAAGAACGAGCGTCGTTTCCGCGATGCCATTATGCCAGATGTGGTGACGGATGGCACCAAGCGTTACGAAGTGCCAGAGAAGTGGAGGCCAGCTAACATCGTGAGGTAATTTGTCATAAAGTTAAAATTTGGAAGAGTACCGTTATATCAGCACTTTAACTCTCTTGTGACTTTTCGGATGCAACCTGTTCTCCTTTTGCGGCTTTTTTTTATTCTCGTAGGCCAGCATCCACGTACCATTCAGACTTCCCATCAGTTTCTTTGCCTGTTCCCATAACCCGTTGTCAAAGACTATGTTTGCTTTTGTTTGCTATTACTACTTAATAGAAATATTAGAGTTGCTACTGTCCCTATGATGGATAACACTCCCCAAGTTCGTTTGCTTGAGTTGTCCTCATGAATCTTCTGTAATTCTCTAATTGTGCTACTTATTTCACCAATTCTATCAATAATGGCTTTCTTTATGTCATCTGAGCAATCCTCTACTTTTCCAATGTCTCTGAGAGCATCAATTGCTTTTCCTAATGTTTGCAATGCTTCAATATGACTTTGGCTACTATTGGCAATTTCTTCTTTTAAGGCACAGCATAGTTCCTTCAAGAAGTCCGTAGTCATAGGGACAAGTTCTTTTAACTGCTCGATACTTAGTGTACCGTTCTTCATCAGGTCAATGAGTTCGTTTGCTAGATTTCTACTATCAATACTATTATCCATAATCAAATGTTTCGGTAATTCTTCTGTTTTTTGTATAAAGGGTCTGGTCCTTAGTATGCACAGTTATAATTGCTTATCTCCTATAACTTGAATTCCTAAATTCTGAAATAGACATATTTTCTATGTGATTGGCTTCACTCTTGTTACTGAAAGCTGAAGTTAATTGTCCAATGGCAATAAGTGCTGTTATAATTAGAACGATGCACAAAAGCCACCATGTCCAGTTGATATCTGTTACTTGAGTATTGCCTAGCAGAAAGACATCTTCCATGTGAGTAGAGCTTGATTCATGTGTAAAACAATAATAGCCACAAGCAATTGCTATAATACCAGTGATTACCGCGAAGATAATGTTAGAACTTATATTCCCACGAATACTCTTAACCAGGTCTGCTTGTTGTTTTGCAATAATAGAATCGGGGATTGTATCAGCCCCATTCTGGTATGTTCTCCTCCAAGAATGTCCGCAGCGTGGACAGTCGAACTGAAAGTCTGTAGAAGAATACATCTGTTGGTCAATGCTATCCGTTACATCACTAACGGTTTTAGAAGACTGCACATATAGGCCAATTACATAGCCAATGATGGCACCGGGTACGCAACCCACGATGCCAAAGAAAAAACCTATAACGAATCCTATGACTGCGCCAAACAATTGCGAACTACCTTTTTTGACAGCAGCTCTTGTTACCTGTCTTGTCTGCGAGTAGACGGGTTTACCCTCAGTGTAATTCTGGCACTTTGGGCACTGTTCAATGTTTCTTTCCATAACTGTGTTTTAACTGTTTACATTTATAATTCCGAAATTGATCGTTATTTTTTGAATCCCTTGAATTTAGGTATAATTGAATTAATTTCTATATTCTTGGTGATATTGGAAACATTCCAGTTCTTGCTGTCTTTGGCTTCAGCGTTTGTCTCTTCAATCTGTTTTGTCCCACTTTTTGTGGTATCATATTCAATCGTAAAGGGTGCTGTTCTGAGCAGGTTGCATGTTTCCGTTTTTTCCCATTTCATAGCCTCACAGACGCGGACAGGAGCGTAAGGGTGAGTCGCATCAGAATCAGAGAGCCAGTGGACGATTTTATTCCAAGCAGAGCCTTTTCTTAAGGCTTCGTAATCGCGCCCTTGCTGTGACCATGCATCAAAATCCATCGTCTCAACAATAGCCTTGGGAATCAATTCCATTCTCGCAAGAACTTTAGAAAGTGTAAGAGCAGGAGAGAATATGCAGGCAACTCTGTCTGCTGACAGTTCCGAAGCTCTGCTCCATACGAGTAATGCCTGTCTGATGGGTTTCATGGCTGCATTTCCTATCGTTCCAATCAGTGAATCGGCCATTGCATCCCCAAACATAAATATCGCATTGGCAAGAGTCTGATATAGGACATGCTGGCACAGGATATGCCCGCATTCATGAGCCAACACTGCATCAAGTTCTTCGTTTTTGACTCTTCTAATCAAACCCAGTGTCAAGACAATATATACTTTCTTATGTCCTGAGGTCCAGGCATTAGGCAGCGGACTCATCTGCAAGTATAGCTCCGGAACAGGGATGCCAAGGCGTTCGCATATGGGAGGAAGGCGGTTAAAGACTTCTGGCATTTGGGCTTCCGAAAGCCGCAGATTGGTAGTTACATTTTCACTCCATAAAATCTCGTCATACCCATACTGGAATATCTTTTCCATCACTGTTGGCAGGGCCGGGATGCTTTTTAGGGCTTTAAGCGCTTTGGCATCCTCTGGGTGTATAATCTCATTTATATTCATAATCATCCCATTCTTGTTACTTTCAAATAAACTCCATTGAGTGCTCCTGCTCTTTTAATGTCAACACCGTAGATCCGTCTGAAAGCATCGACAACGCACTGACCACCATTAGTGTGAACAGGGTCACTGAAAGAATTGGTGACTACATCAACACTCATACCTGGTTCAAGGCGGACACCATTGGTATTAACCCTCATCTTAACTGTTATTCTATATAGTGGCATTGTTCTTTTCTATGATGTTATATTTTCTATTTCTGCAGCTCTTTCTGCAGTGATTCCAAGTCCCTTCCTAAATATTTCCAGTCGCTTCCTGATTTTCTCGTCTATTTCACCATTAAGACGATATTCGCTGTAAGCCTCATAATATTCATTTTCTTCTTCTGTGAGCTTGGATTTGGCTAAAGAATCTTCGAGTTCAGCAGCTCTTTCTTCACTTATGCCAAGAGCCTTCCGCACACGTCTTAGCATTTTCCGTTCTCGCTCTGAAATTTCACCATCAGAGAGATATTCTTTCAGGGCATCCATATATTCCTGTTCTTCGGATGTCATATCTCCTAATGCTGACTTTTCCTCAGAATTGCCACCTTCCAATTTCTTGAGAGCCTCTTCCGCCATATTACAACCTCGCGCTATTGCTTCTTTGTAAAATGTGCATGCATTTGAAGCGTTAGGAGTTTGTCCTGTCCCCTCTTCTGCAAAGACACCCATAAGGAAAGTGCAATAGTCATCACCAAGATCATAGCCTTTTTTTGCCAGTTTATAGGCATAGTATGGTTTGTATTCGGGACCATTTGTAATAGAGTAAGCTAATGCAGCGAAGCCAAGATTGTCTATCCAAATATTAGCAAGCCAGTCGTCAGATGAATATTCCGTGACAGAATCGATATCGATTTGGGCGACACATTTCTTTGCATAGTCGAAAGCCTTGTTCAAGTCATTTTTAACACCCTCATCTTCATAAAATCTGTAATACTGGCACAAACGGCCATATCCTTCTACTTTCGCATTAAAGTAGTCTATTTTTATCATCTTCTTATAGACTTTGAGAGCTTGTCTGAAATTCTTCTTTTTTTCGATTTCATCTACTAGACTGCTTAACTTCCGATAGTAAAATGTATCCATATATTCTTTGAAGGCTTCAGGCTTCAAGAGAGAATCTTTTACCAAAAATGTTTTAGTTTCATCGATTATCGAATTACACCGGCCGAAAGCACCAGGCTCTTTAATGTTTACTGTCATCATTTCAAATATGGCCTTCATGTACTTACAGCCCTTGTCGAGACGTGAACCTCTGTGACTTTCACTGCTTGCTGTTTTTCCTAGAGTCTCCAGTTCTTCATCATTTCCGTTGTCAAGTAAGAATATAAGTATAGCCCAGGACTTAAGGAACTGCATCTGCGAATATTCCGTATTCAAGTGTCTATGCGACCATTCTGGCATGTTAGAATCCAAACTTGCAATGAAATCCATTAGGGAATCACGAGTCTCACAGATTGTAGTGGGGTTTTCCAAAAAATAATCCCAGAACTGATTAAAGACGGATTCATTATTATCAGAACCATCAGCTCCGTTATTTATCATTTTCTTTATCTCGTCTTCCTCCATCACCCATTGGTGGCCACAGCCAGGACAGGTGAAGGAATACTGCGAATCTTCTAATATCATATCTGCTGCGCCATCAACCATTTCGTTGATCTCGTCACCATATACAGCATCTATGACTGTTCCTGCGATGAAACCCGCAACATTGCCAAAGCCTGGAACAACTGAACCTGCTGCAGTTAGCACGCCTTTCATTCCACCTTTCTTAATGGCACCCCTTACTCCTTTGCTAACGGCAGAACGATTTATCTCGCTCTGCACCCAATTCCCACATTTAGGACATTTTACTGAGTATTGTGACATAACGTTTAAGATGCCTACACTCCCTTCTGAGGCGGGTTATTAATAAATAGGTGTTGATATATACGAAAAAAGGCGTGGGAGTCATACATCTTTGCTCGTCCCGACACCTAAGCTCTCGCATGCTCCTCACGTCTGGGACGAGAAGTATGCAGAGGCCCACGCATATAAGGCAACCTCCCATGTACAACAAGGTGCAAAAGGTGAGTTGTCTCTATACGCAGGCATCTACTGCGGCTTCTCGTGACGTGAGGTTGAATTTGCGAGATTCAGGTGTCACTCAAAGCGTTAGTAAACGCCTATTCCAATATATATGTCTGCTAGTTCATCTGTCAGCCAGATTTCCTTTAAGACGTTGCAAAGATAGTGAAAAATCCGTCATTATCCGTACAGTTTCTTGGAAAAAAGAATGAAATTGATGCAAAAAACTGGAGATTTCGTAGAATATTACGGAAAGTTGAGTAATTTTGCGCTCAAAACGATCTTTTATGGACGATGCAGATAAGATGGAACGAGTGTGTGGCTATCTCCGCATGATAGAACGCACACGGTTGTTGAAGAATACCACAGAGGAACTGGAACAACTGGTAGGCTTCTCTATCGGCAGTGGTAACGGCTTGGCAAGGAAGGGCGGCAAGTCGCTCTTTATCAAAGATGCCATCTTCAGGGAACTGGCACACATCGCCAAGCAGGATACTGACCTTGACCTGCAAGAAGTGCTCGATGCTTATATCGGTGCAGACCACATCTGTGAACGAATGGGAAATGTAGCAAACCCTGCATTGTTCTGCCAGCATCTCGTCTGGTATTTCTATTCAGACGCAGAGGCTACCGATGATATTGCATCGATTATTAATAAGGTAGAACAGGAGCAATTACCGATCCTCGTCTTGCTGATTCTTAGATTGTTGCCCCGTCTTTCGGCTAAGGGTGGCGACGTGAAAGACATCTGTCAGGATTATCGCCGCCTGTTCAGTTGGCTGTCAGAAACTGTCAACAAGGATATTATGATGCAGAAACTTCCGCTGCTTACCCAGGTGGAGGACGAGGTAAGGCGCAATCCTGACATCATGTGCAGAATACATCTTATTAGTACGGCAAATCAAATCCTGAATTCGTATGGTGCCCTCTCCACGAGAGAACGCATCAGCATAAGTAACAAGGAGTTGTTGGAAAACCTGTTTGATCCAGAAGTGAACGGTATCTGGACCGAAAATGAACTCTCGACAGTGTTCTGGCAGTTTGAAGGCATCGCCAATGGTTATCATCTTTACCGCTATCAAGCAGACACCACCCGAAAATCCCTGGCATTTACGAAGTACTTCATGAAGTTCTTCCATCTTGGGAATGACATCATGGCTCTGGTTATCCATCCTCAGGCTATCCGTTATCTGGTCTCTGGCAAGCCGATGCCTAATAATCTGTTTGCCTATCTTGACTGTCAGATGAAAGTTGATAAGGGCAAGGCAGACAATTTCATTACCTTCAGCCCGCAGTCGGCTGACGGTCAATGGTTCGCCCTTAAACAATTGAGACGCAGCGAAAAAGAAGAGTTCTTCCAAAATCTATTAGATGACGAGCGGTATGAGAAAACAGACAGCCACGCAAATGATGACTACGACTTCACCATATCGTTAGCCGCTATCACCAGCGATTATATCTATATCCGCAAAGACGAGACAACATACTACAGAATTCCAAAATCCTTGAACGGTCTTTTGGAAGAAGTTGGATTCAACAGTAATGCAGGTGTGATGTCGTTCAAAAACACTGCTGATGGAGAGCCTGCCACGTATATAGCATTTGACGATTTCAACTTGTATTACAACATTAGCACATTAGAGTTGATGGCCGAACATCAAATTGAAGTCGTGGATAGCATCAGTGTATGACTGCACCATTAAAAACTCCTGCACAATGTACAAACAAATAAAAACTTATCATCAAAAGTATAGTAAAGCAGAAATCCCAAACCTCGTGAGAGATTTGGGATTCTGTGTTTGTTTGGAATAAATTATCTTTTGTTGTTCTCGTCGGTTATGCCTCAGGGATTACTGACACGGTACTCTTGTCATGCTTTCCCTTGTGGAACTGAACAGTTCCATCAACGAGCGCATAGAGGGTATCGTCCTTACCCATACCTACATTCAAACCTGGGTTGTGCTTAGAGCCACGCTGGCGAACAATAATGTTGCCTGCAACAACCTTCTGGCCACCGAAAATCTTAATGCCGAGTCGCTGTGATGCTGACTCACGGCCGTTCTTAGAACTACCTACACCTTTTTTATGTGCCATTTCTTGTTCCTCCTACGTTTTTAAGCGATTACTGATTTAACTTCTACCTGTGTGTACTGCTGGCGATGACCATTCTTCTTACGAGAGTCCTTACGACGCTTCATCTTGAAGACAATCACCTTCTCACCCTTTACGAGGGGATTAATGACCTCACACACAACTTTAGCACCACTTACGGTGGGCGCACCTACCTGTACTGAACCATCATTGTCGACAAGCAGTACCTTGTCGAATTCAACAGTCTTACCTGCCTCCACATCTTTCATGTGGTTGACAAAGAGTTTTTTACCCTGCTCTGCCTTGAACTGCTGACCGTTAATTTCTACAATTGCGTACATTGTTTTGTTATTGTTTAAACGGGTTTTTCCGCATGGCGCATGGCTTTGTGCCACGTCTTAACTGAGCCACCACGGACTAAATCGGGCGCAAAGGTACGAAAAATAAATGAAATGACCAAGAAAATAAGAGAAAAAAACAAAGCGATGACCCTCACAGGCAATCGCTTCATATCTTCAATAGGTATTAGTCCTTTTAAGGTAAAAAGATTGTTTTCAGGATAACTGGTGCAAAAGTACAACAATTTTTAATACTGACAAAACTTTTCACCTATTATTTTTCGATAAAATACCTGTGTACCCACACAATCCAAATAATTTTAAGGAAAATTCATAAATTATGTGCGCAAACGATTGTTTGTTATTCTTGTTTTTTATTCTTTTTACCTTGATGATGGTTGCCATTACGTCTCTTGGATTGGTTTCCTTTACCACTACGTTTCCTGCCTCCACGTCCTCGGGTTGACTTCCGTGGAGCTGAAGGGGTGTATTCTGGAGCATCACCAAGTCCTTCAGGTAGTGTGTTCTTTGTAATGTCTTTCTCCAAGAAGCGTTCGATGTCAGAGAAATACTTCATGTCATTGTCAGAGACGAAGGTAATGGCGACGCCGTCACGCTGTGCCCGTGCAGTGCGTCCTATACGATGCACATAGTCCTCGGCGTCACGAGGTACGTCATAGTTGATGACCATCAGGATGTCATCAATGTCGATACCACGGGCGACAATATCTGTCGCTACCAGCACATCGACCTGTCCTGCCTTGAAACGATACATGACATCGTCACGTTCCTGTTGGGTAAGGTCACTGTGCATAGGTGCACAGTTGATGTGCATTTTCTGTAATTCCCGTGTGATATCCTTCACCTTGTCTTTCTTACCAGAGAAGATAATGACCCGCTTCAGCTCTCCAGCCTTGAACAGATGGCGGATGATCCCTAACTTCTGTGGCTCGTAACACATATACGCCGACTGTTGGATTTTCTCGGCAGGTTTGCTGACAGCAATCTTAACCTCTATAGGATTATATAATAAGGTACGCGCGAGTTGTTGTATCTTATTCGGCATCGTAGCGGAGAACATGATGGTCTGGTGATCTTTCGGCAACAGCTTGGCAATCTGCAGGATATCATCAGAGAAACCCATGTCGAGCATACGGTCAGCCTCATCAAGAACAAAGAAAGACAGGCGGGAGAGGTCTACATGTCCCATCCGTATATGAGAGAGTAGTCTTCCTGGTGTTGCGATAATCACATCGGCTCCCATCTTCAGTCCACGCATCTCTTGGTCAAAACGAGTTCCGTCGTTGCCACCATACACAGCCACACTTGACACACCATCGAGATAATAGCCGAAGCCCTGCATTGCCTGATCGATTTGTTGGGCAAGCTCACGAGTGGGCGCCATCACAATACAGTTGATAGCATCTTTCGGGTAGCCGCCATCGTCCAGTAAGCTCAGGATAGGCAACAGATATGCGGCTGTTTTCCCTGTTCCTGTCTGTGCTATACCTATCAAATCATGTCCGTCAAGAATCTCAGGGATACATTTCTCCTGAATGGGAGTCATCTCCTCGAAGCGCATATCATACAGAGCGTCGAGGATGTTATCATTTAAATATGTTTCTTCAAAGTTCATTTAGTTGGGTGCTTGCCTATAACAGAAGTAGGCGATAATCGCATATAATATATTAGGAATCCATGCGGCGAGCATGGGTGGGGTGTCGGCATTAATGGCAAAGGTGGAGCTGATGGTCTGTAACAGGATATAGGAGAAAGACAGTGCCAGTCCGATACCTAAGTACATACCCATACCTCCCTTTCGCTTACGGGAAGACAATGACACACCGATGATGGTCAGGATAAAGGATGCAAAAGAGGTGGCTATTCGCTTATGATACTCCACTTCATACTGTACCACATTGCTTGAACCACGTTCCTGTTGCTTGGAGATATATCGTTTCAGCTCGGGGGAGGTGAATGTCTCTTGCTGTCCTTTCGAGAATATAAGGTCCATCGGCTCCATCATGATCAAGGTGTCAATCTCAGAACCGCTTGTGATCTTCTCACGCATACCCTTCAGCTCACGGATCTTATAACTACGAGCCTTCCAGTGGTAACGCGAGTCACTGATGGTGTCGTATTGAATGACACTTGCCGTCATGTGACTAACCAGTTTCTTCTTGTCAAATTTATAGAGTGAGAAACCATAACCTGTCTTGCGGATATCATCATATTGAGAGATATAGGCGACCGTTCCTTTGTCAACCATCAGCTGGATATTCGTCGCTGTGGTATTCTTCTTATTATTCTTATAAAGGGATTCGAAATCATGTCGCACGACAGTACCCTTTGGAATAACATAGGCTCCGAGATAAAAGTTCAGGACGGCAATAAGGGCTGCGGAGATGAGATAAGGACGTAAGAGACGCTTAAAACTCATGCCGCAGGCGAGCATGGCGATAATCTCGGAATTTCCTGCCAGCTTGGAGGTAAAGAAGATGACAGCGATGAAGACAAACAATGGTGAGAAGAGGTTGGCAAAATAAGGGACGAAGTTCATGTAATAGTCGAACACGATAGCTCTCAACGGTGCATGATAAGTCGTGAACTTCGCCAGGTTCTCGTTGACATCGAAGACAATAGAGATGGAGATGATCAGGATGATGGAATAGATATAGGTGCCAATGAACTTCTTGATGATATACCAATCCATCCGCTTGATATATTGGAGAGGATTGTATTTCTTTAAAGGCTCAAGGCGATCCCACGGTAGTCGTTTCCACAACAACCTGATCTTTCTGATGATATTGGTCAATTTCTCCTTCATTGCCTATTAAACTCTTCTTCCTAAATCTTCAATAACTGAGCGTTTCCATTGTACGAAATCACCTTGCTCAATATGATGGCGGGCATCAGTAACCAGTCGTAGGTAGAATGCGAGGTTATGAATAGAGGCAATCTGCATGGCAAGTAGTTCCTGTGCCTTGAACAGATGATGAAGATATGCCTTTGAATGGATGCGGTCTATATCACAACCCTCAGGGTCAATGGGGGAGAAGTCATCTTCCCATTTCTGATTGCGCATATTCATCGTCCCTTGATAGGTGAACAACATGGCATTACGTCCATTGCGGGTTGGCATGACACAGTCGAACATATCCACACCACGCTCGATAGCCTCCAGAATATTCTGTGGTGTTCCAACACCCATCAGATAACGTGGTTTGTCTTTAGGTAATATCTCGTTAACGACCTCAATCATCTCATACATCACCTCAGTAGGCTCGCCGACGGCAAGTCCGCCAATGGCATTGCCGTCAGCCCCCTTGTCAGCAACATACTTAGCCGCTTCCTGACGTAAGTCCTTATAGGTGCATCCCTGTACAATAGGGAACAAGCTCTGATGGTAGCCGTAAAGTGGTTCTGTCTCATTAAACCGTTTGATGCAACGGTTCAGCCAGCGTTGTGTCAGTCCCAACGAGTTCTTGGCATATTGATAATCGCTCTGTCCTGGAGGGCATTCATCGAGCGCCATCATGATATCAGCACCGATGATGCGTTCTGTATCCATCACGTTCTCAGGAGTAAAGATGTGCTTGGAGCCATCGATATGACTACGAAACTCACACCCCTCCTCACGCAATTTACGAATACCTGTCAGAGAAAAGACCTGAAAGCCCCCGGAGTCTGTGAGAATAGGACGGTCCCATGTGTTGAACTGATGCAGTCCACCTGCTTTCCGCAGGATATTAAGACCTGGGCGAAGATACAAATGATAGGTGTTACCCAGAATGATTTGGGCTTTTACATGCTCACGAAGTTCAGAAAAATGAACCCCCTTCACACTGCCGCATGTGCCAACGGGCATAAATATAGGAGTCTTGATTTGTCCATGGTCAGTAGTGATGAGTCCCGTACGGGCATCACTTGCTGAATCAGTATGCTGGAGTTCAAATGTCATTTCTCTTTCTTCTCTTCTTCTATTTCAAATTTGAGGGGATGATCCACTATCTCATCGGTCAGGGCAAAATCCCATACGTCCTGTACATTCTCCACATAATGGAATTGAACGCCTTTCAGATACATCTCGGGTATTTCCTCGATGTCTTTCTGATTGTCACGGCACATCACAATGTCTGTGATCCCTGCACGTTTTGCAGCCAATATCTTCTCCTTGATACCACCAACAGGAAGGACTTTGCCACGAAGGGTAATCTCACCAGTCATGGCAGTGTTCTTACGGACTTTTCGTTGGGTAAGAGCCGAGGCGATAGAGGTGGCGATGGTGATACCAGCAGAAGGTCCGTCTTTTGGAGTAGCTCCTTCGGGGACATGGATATGAATATTCCAGTTGTCGAAGATGCGATAGTCAATATGCAGTTTCTCGGCATGCGCCTTTACAAATTCCAAAGCTAATACTGCACTTTCCTTCATCACATCACCCAGATTGCCGGTTAGCGTTAGTTTAGAGCCTTTGCCTTTTGATAAAGAGGTCTCTATGAAGAGGATTTCTCCTCCCACACTCGTCCATGCAAGACCAGTGACGACACCCGCATAATTATTACCTTGATAGATGTCACGATAGAATGGTGGTTTACCTAACAGATCCTCTAACTCGGTAGGGGTAATCTTCAGGAATGGTAGTTTTCCGTCTTTCGCTTTCTGGAAAGCCATCTTACGGAGTGCTTTGTTGATCTGTTTCTCCAATTGACGAACACCACTCTCACGAGTATATTGCTCGATGATTTTCTCTATCGCTGCTTTATTGAATGTCAGCCCCTTGTCATTTAATCCCGTATTCTCCTTCTCCTTTGGAATCAGATGACGCTTGGCAATCTCGTATTTCTCTTCTGTGATATACCCACTAACCTCGATAATTTCCATACGGTCCAGCAAAGGCTTGGGAATGGTGCCAAGATTGTTTGCCGTAGCAATAAACAGAACTTTCGACAAATCATAGTCTACATCCAAGTAGTTATCGTGGAAAGCATTGTTCTGTTCTGGGTCTAAGACCTCCAACATTGCCGATGCCGGGTCACCATTGTGTGTGTTCTGTGTGACTTTGTCGATTTCATCCAGAATAAATACAGGATTGCTGGAACCAGCTTTCTGGATATTCTTGATGATACGTCCAGGCATGGCGCCAATATAGGTTCGGCGATGTCCGCGAATCTCCGCTTCATCATGGAGACCACCTAATGAGACTCGTACATATTTGCGATGGAGCGCATCGGCAATCGATTTTCCTAAACTTGTCTTTCCGACTCCCGGAGGACCATAAAGACATAGAATAGGGGATTTAAGGTCACCACGGAGAGAAAGTACAGCAATATATTCAAGAATACGTTCCTTTACTTTTTCCATGCCATAGTGGTCAAGGTCCAAGATCTTTTGGGCACGGTCTAGTCGGAGGTCATCCTCAGTACACTCGTTCCAAGGCAGTGATACTAAAGTCTGCAGATAGGTAAGCTGGATATTGAAGTCGGGACTTTGAGGATTCAGTTGATCCAATTTGTCGACTTCACGATAGAATATTCGCTCAACATCCTCGCTCCATTGTTTGTTTGCCGCCTTCTCTAAGAGCTCTTTCTTTTCAGGAGAGCTCTCGTTGCCCATTTCTGCCTGCAGATTCTTGATTTGTTGTTGCAGGAAGTAATTTCGCTGTTGCTCGTCGATATCATCTCGGGTCTTATTGCGAATATCAAGTTTCAGCATTTGAAGCTCTACCTCACGATTCACAATCTTCATTGTATTGAAGAGTCGCTCCTTAATAGAGGACATCATCAATAACTTAATCTTCTCCTTGACGGAAAAGGGTAGGTTAGAGCAGATGAAATTCAATGCCAGAATATTATTGCTAACATTTCTAATAGCAAATGAAGCCTCTTCTGGGATATCATCATTTAGCTTGATATACTCAGATGTTTGATTGCGCAAGTCATCAATAGCAGTATTAAACTCTGTATCATGCCTGTCAGGCTCTATTTCTGGTGCCATCTCAACATGACCAACCAAGACTGGCTTATACTTCAGAAGCTCGAGCAATTTGATTCGTCCTAATCCCTGAATGATTGCCGTCACATTACCGTTCGGTAAGGTAAGAAGTTTTAGCACTTTAGCGTAAACACCAATATCATACAGGTCAGCACGGATCGGTTGTTCTGTCTCCGGGTCACGTTGACAGAATACTCCAATCATTAAATCTTCTTTTTCCGCCTGACGTACTACCTTCATACTTGAATCCCGACCAATCAACACAGGAGTGACTACACCGGGGAAAAGTACGATATTGCGAACGGCAAGTATCGGGAGTGAATCGGGAATTTCCACTTGATGGAGGTCGCTATAATCACCTTCTACATCGGCAATCATTGAAAACGACCTGTTTCTATTATCCATGTACATAGTTATCGTTTCTTCCATAATAGGATGCAAAGGTACGAATAATTTGTTACACATCCAAATTTCCGTCCCTAATTTGACATCTATTTATAAATAATGTGTATTTAATCTGTTGGATTTGTACGGAGAATAATGCTGGTAGCTCCTAAAGTGAATAATGTACCATCTTCAATTCTGCGTCGCTCTCTGGGTTTAAGCTCTACATTATCGACAAATGTACCAGTGTTGCTGTTGTTGTCGAAAAGGGTATAGCATAACTCGTTGCGTTTATTGCGACTTACATTAATAGTACAATGATTAAGGTCTACGCTGGGGTCAACAGTCTCAAAAGGAGTGTTAATGGGATTCCCTTTTTGATATTTTCCGATGACATTGTCTCCCATTTGCAATGGTATTTCCTGTTTGAAATGAAAAACATTCTCAATAACAACAATACTGCCGCATTCAGTGTTAAGATTAGAGAACTGGGCGTTAAGTGTCTCGTTTTCCTTTTTTTGTGTGTCTCTTAATTTGGATACTCCTATACGGATACCAAATTGCTTTCCACATTCTGAGCATTGGAAAACAAGTGACTGACCTGGCTCGTATTTTGTCTCGTCAAATATAATATAACTGTCACATTTTGGACATCTTACGCGTTTCATCCTTCAGCTTTCCTTTTGTATACCCATGCCTCTTCAAAATCCTCTTCAAAACGCAACTTATGTAATTCTATATATGCTGCATTTTCAGACTCAAAATGACCATATACTACGCGTACTATATTATTGTGGACGTTAATTTCTGTATCTTTGAATCCTCTTTCTCGCATCTTCTTAGCGAATACTTCAGCATTGTCGCGTCTTACTTGGCTGGCAAGTACGAGGCAATAGGGGTTGGCGATCGCTGGAGCTGTTGGCTTGACAGTGTCAACAGTTTCCACTTCTTCCTCCTTCACTTGAGAAATAGGTTCTGTTGTAGAAGGGAGCACAGGATTTGCTGTCGGCATGTTGGAGTCAATGGGTATTAGCTTGTTAATGAGATGACTTTGAAACGCACTCATCGTTTTTGAGCCAAGATTACTATTAGCAATAGGTGTTGTCATCATAAAGAACAACATTATGGCAGCAGCAACAGCTACTGTATTTCGGATCCATGACATCTTGATATGGATGGCATGCTCTTCTTCATCTTCTTGGTCAATTAGTTCAATAAGTGGTTGGTCTGTGACATCTGTTAGATTCTCTTCGGGTTCTGGAAGTTTTTCTATGATAGTCTTTACTGGACTGTTGACTACCTGTTTGAGCATTGGGAAATCGAATGAGCCCAATCCGTACAAGTCGGGAGTAAGGACACCGGACTCATAAGGCTCAAAGCAATAAATCCCCTCATCATTAGATATTAAAGTTCCGATACCTTCCAGCTGATATGATCCTTCATACAATATCTGATGCCTGATCTGATTTACCTCCTGTTCTATTTGTCGAAGGGCTTCTGGGTAGCTAATGTCATAAGCCTCGACGTATGACTGTGCTAATAGGGAGTCATTCATCCTGAGCTGAGGGTTAAACCCTATGGTTCGTACAGGAGGAAGAAACAAACCGTCAGCATCGTCAATGTGTGCTGAAACATAATGAGTGACAAAGCCTCCGAAGTCAGGCACAGCCACACAATCATTGCTCAAGAGGAGCACTTCCAAATGTCGAGCTAATCCATTCACGAGTGCAAAAATAAGTATTTTTTGTGAAATGAACAAATAAAACAAAATGAAAAGTCATAAAAAGATAAAAATTCTATTGTTTTCTGATTTTATTTGCTAATTTTGCATTTAGATTAAAATAATTTATGGAGACAAATAGAAATAACTGCATGGAAATCACGCTCTTACAGACTGATATCGAATGGGGTGATCCCTCGATGAATATAAGACGCGCTGGCGCTTTGATAGATGCTTGTAGGAGTAGTGATTTGTATATACTTCCTGAGATGTGGAGTACAGGGTTTGCTACTCGCCCCGACGGTATTGCTCATGACGAAAAGGACAATGTAGCTCTACAGTGGATGCGTCAAATTGCCAAAGAGAGACATTGCGCCATTTGTGGCAGTTTGGCAGTGCGCCTGTCTGACGGTTCATATCGTAATAGACAATATTTCGTAGATGGTCGCCATCATAGAGAGGTGTTTTACGACAAACATCATCTTTTTACTTATGGAGGCGAGCATCAGTATTATAAGGCGGGAGATCAACATACTGTTATTGAGTATGAAGGCTTTCGCATTTTGTTACTGACTTGTTATGATCTTCGTTTCCCATGTTGGAGTCGTTATTCTGATAATCTTGAATATGACATGATAGTTGTTGTTGCCAACTGGCCTCAATCTCGTCAGTCTGCATGGCAAATCCTGACTAGAGCTAGGGCTATTGAGAATCAAGCCTATTTAGTTGGGGTTAATAGAGTTGGCGACGATGAATACTCTCATTACATAGGTGCTAGTTGTGTGATAGACCCTATTGGCAAAAGGATAGGGCAGTGTCATCGTGATCAGATGGAGTCCTTGGCGGTAAGTTTGTCTTTGGATGAAATTGTCAAGAGACGTGCTAAATTCCGTGTCTTAGATGATAGAGATTGAAAAAAATAGCAATAAACCTTGCGGTTTGGCGAAAATTCTTTATCTTTGTAGTCTGAAATCAAAACAAATTGTTGAATGACACTCATTATAGTATTATTACTAATTGCTTCATACCTGCTGATAGCCACAGGGCATTTGACTGGTGTTAATAAAGCAGCTATTGCTATGTTCCTTGGAACTGCAGGCTGGGTTGTGTATGTATGCTATGGAACGGATTTTGTCATGCAACAGCATCCTGGAGAATATTTGGACTATTTAGCAGGAAGTCAGCCAACCAGTGACATGGTTAAATATTTTATATATGATAATATTTTTTTAAAATATGTGGGGAAGGCTGCGGCTATCGTGATGTTCTTGCTCGCAACCATGTCGATTATTGAGCTGCTGAATAATAACGGCTGCTTTGACTTTATCACTGAATGGATTCGCACTCGTAATTCTAAGCGGTTATTGTGGACTATCACCATTGCTACTTATATTATTTCCGCAAATCTGGATAATCTTACGACAACAACGATGATGCTGGTCATCATGCATAATATTGTGCAAAGTGGACGACAGCGTATGCTGGTAGGCTCAGCTATTGTTCTTGCCGCTAATTGTGGAGGATGCTTTACGGTGATAGGAGATCCAACGGGACTCATTCTCTGGGGAGATGGCGCAGTGACAGCAACCCATTTCTCTGCATATCTTGCTCTTCCTTCATTGCTGGCATGGGTAGTCCCCACAATCCTTATCAACTTCCAGTTGCCAGATCGTTTAGATTGTAATTGGAGTACTTCACCATATCGTGGTGACGATACACGTTTGAATCGCTGGCAGCGTTTTGTGATGTTAGTAGTTGGTATCGGAGGCTTGTGGTTTATCCCTACATTCCACAATATAACCAAATTGGCTCCTTTCTTAGGCGCTCTGTGTGTACTGAGTGTTTTATGGGTGGTCAATGAGGCTTTCAATCATAAACTGATGAATGCCGACCAAATGGCTCAACGTCGAATTCCTCGCGCTTTGCAATATGGTGCCATTCAGCAGATGCTCTTTGTGATGGGGATTATGATGGGTATGGGTGTCGTCGTTGAGACGGGCGTTTTTGGTGATATCGCATCATGGTTTGATGAAAATGTACATAATATATGGTTGATAGGAATCGTCTCAGGATTCTTGAGCTCACTAATTGATACATTTACAGTTGCAGTAAGTGATATCATGCTTTATCCTATTGCCGAAGCTGGAGATATGGCTTCCAACGGAGCCTACTGGGAGATCATTGCTTTCTGTACTGCCGCAGGCGGATGCCTACTTTGTGTCGGTTCCACAAGTGGTGTCGCCTTGATGAGAATGGAGCATGTTCGCTTGTGGTGGTATTTGAAAAATTTAACTCCTAAAGTTGCAATAGGTTGGTTGGTTGGTCTCATTGTGCTGTGGATGGAAATCAATTTAATCTAAAAAGCAAAATGTCCTAAAACACGATAAAAATGAAATAATTTTGAATAAAAGTTCGGAAATGTTTTTTTAATTTGAAATTATTTGTTATCTTTGCAAGGCTATAACTATAAAAACAAACAACTTTAAATATTCAAACAGCTTATGTCTAAAATTAATGGACGCATTTCTCAGATCATCGGTCCTGTGATTGATGTATATTTCAACACAGAAGGACAAGATGCAGAGAAAGTGCTCCCTAAAATTCATGAGGCGCTGACGGTTCAGCGTCCAGATGGCTCGCAGTTGGTTGTAGAAGTTCAGCAGCACATCGGTGAGGATACCGTGCGTTGTGTGGCTATGGACAATACTGACGGATTGCAGCGTGGTTTGGAGGCAAAGCCAATGGGCTCACCTATTTTAATGCCTTCAGGTGAACAAATTAAAGGTCGTATGCTGAATGTGATAGGTCAGCCAATCGACGGTATGAAACAGCTTGACATGGAAGGTGCTTATCCTATCCACCGCGAAGCTCCTAAATTTGAGGAACTTTCCACGACAAAGGAAGTTCTTGCTACTGGTATTAAGGTTATCGACTTGTTGGAGCCTTATCTAAAAGGTGGTAAGATTGGATTGTTTGGTGGTGCCGGTGTAGGTAAGACCGTGCTTATCATGGAGTTGATTAACAACATTGCCAAGGGACACAATGGCTTCTCTGTATTCGCTGGAGTAGGAGAGCGTACCCGTGAGGGAAATGACTTGATTCGTGAGATGATTGAGTCAGGCGTTATCCGTTATGGTGACAAGTTCAAGGAAGCCATGGCTCAGGGTAAATGGGATCTCTCTCTGGTTGATCCTGAGGAAATGAAAAAGAGCCAAGCAACCCTGGTCTATGGTCAGATGAATGAGCCACCTGGTGCACGTGCATCTGTTGCCCTCTCTGGTCTGACTGTTGCTGAAGGTTTCCGTGACGGCGGCGGTAAGGATGGAGGTGCTGCAGATATCCTTTTCTTCATTGACAACATCTTCCGTTTCACACAGGCAGGTTCTGAGGTTTCCGCTCTGTTAGGACGTATGCCTTCAGCTGTAGGATATCAGCCGACCCTTGCTTCTGAGATGGGTGCTATGCAGGAGCGTATCACTTCTACGAAGAAAGGCTCTATCACTTCAGTGCAGGCAGTGTATGTGCCAGCAGACGACTTGACCGACCCAGCTCCAGCAACGACATTTACCCATTTGGATGCTACGACGGTGCTCGACCGTAAGATTGCCGAGTTAGGTATTTATCCGGCAGTAGACCCACTAGGTTCTACTTCTCGTATTCTTGACCCGTTGGTTGTTGGTAAAGACCACTATGAGTGTGCTCAGCGTGTGAAGGAGATACTGCAGCGTTATAAGGAGTTGCAGGATATCATTGCTATTCTGGGTATGGATGAGCTCTCGGATGAGGATAAACTGACAGTGAACCGTGCACGTCGTGTACAGCGTTTCCTCAGTCAGCCATTCTCTGTTGCTGAGCAGTTCACGGGTCTACCCGGTGTTATGGTTCCAATTGAAGAGACCATCAAGGGCTTCAATGCTATTCTCGATGGTGAAGTGGACGACCTGCCAGAGCAGGCGTTCCTGAATGTTGGAACTATCGAGGATGCCAAAGCGAAAGCAAAGAAACTGTTGGAAGCTGCTAAAGGATAAAGCCTATGTTAAAGTTGAAGATAGTTTCGCCTGAGAAGATAGAATATACCGGTGAGGTTGAGCGTGTAGTCGTACCTGGCACACAAGGTCAGTTTGAGATACTGACTAACCATGCTCCTATTATTTCCACTCTCCAGAAGGGGGTCGTGGAGTATGATGGACAACAATTGCCGATATTGGGAGGATTTGTAGAGGTACAGAAGAACGAGGTCTCTCTTTGTGTCGAGAAGTCAGAATGATACTGGAGGTTCTTCTCTCTGTTCTATTCTTCTTCCTGTTGGGATTTGCCTATGTGAAAGGCTATGACATCGTCAAAAAGCACTCACCAGAGCACTTACCCCATTTCTATCTGATAACGGCAACGATACGTATGTTGCTCGTCTGTACAGTCGTAGCACTCTACGTATTCTTCACCGAGAATAGAGAAGACACCATCCGTTTTGCTATTATATTTATAATAATGTATATAGTGATGATGGTAGTTACACTGAAATTAAGACATTAAATGAAAATAATGAATCACACGAAACGACTGCTTTGTATGGCACTGCTAGCCTTGATGATGGCTCCAGTGATGAAGGCGGAAGATTTCTCAGCCAAGGAGGTGGTACTTGAGCATATCAAGGACTCGCACGACTGGCATGTGACAGACTATGGCGAAGGGAAGTCGTTGGTAATACCACTTCCTATTATCGTGAATAGCTCCACAGGTTGGCACGTGTTCTGCTCCTCGCAGTTTGAGCATCATCCTGATGAGGCTGGACTCCGTCAAGGACCTTACGGTCTTGCTATTGCCACAGAAGGTGACCATGCAGGTAAGATTGTTGAGAATGGTGAACCTGTTCTCGACCTCTCTATCACCAAGACCGTTGCTGTGATGTTCATCAATGTGGCTCTCTTGCTTTGCTGTATTTTGTTCAGTGCCCGCTGGTACAAGAAGCGTAAAGCGTCAGATGCCGCTCCTGGTGGCTTCGTCGGTTTTATCGAGATGATGGTGATGTATGTGGTGGATGAGATTATAAAGCCAGGTGTTGGTAAAGGTTACGAGAAATACACCCCTTACCTGCTTACCTGTTTCTTCTTCATCTTCACCTGTAATGTGATGGGTTTGATACCATTCCCACCGGGCTCTGGTAATGTGACAGGTAATATTGCCGTGACATTCTTTCTTGCCCTCTGTACATTTATTATTGTGCAGTTCTCTGGTAACAAACATTATTGGAAGGATATCTTCTGGCCTGAGGTACCTACTTGGCTGAAGGCTCCTATCCCCATCATTCCAGTCATAGAGTTTGTGGGTATCTTCACAAAGCCTTTTGCCTTGATGATCCGTCTTTTTGCCAACATGATGGCGGGTCATGCGATTGCTGTGGCAATCACCTGTATCATCTTCTTGGTGGCAAGTCAGGCAATAGCCGTCCAGCTCTCCATGTCAGCCCTGAGTGTTATTATGAGCATCTTCATGATGTGTCTGGAGTGTCTGGTATGTTTCATTCAGGCGATGGTATTCACTATGCTCTCCGCTGTCTTTATTGGACTGGCGCGTGTAGAACCCGAACATGAGTAAAAAATACAAGAATTAATAACAATAACAATTTAAAACTTTAAAATTATGATTACAGCATTATTAGCAGCAGAA
>CALFUF010000175.1 GCA_937916405.1 uncultured Prevotella sp. | reverse complement strand
AAGAGGCTCCTAAGGCAGAGGCACATCCACTAATCTCATCCTCACACTGTACAGTTGTCACACCTAATGACTTATGCTTAGACAACTCATGCAGCACATCGGTAGCAGGAGTAATAGGATAAGAACCTAAGTAAAGTCTCAGACCAGCTTTCTCTGCTGCTGCGATAAAACCATAGGCTGTGGCTTTGTTACCAGTGATATCCATATAGCGACCCGGCTCTTTCTCCTTCGTCTCGATACGATAGACGTTCATCGCTGAGGAATGGGTATTGTGTCCATAGTCATAACCAGCCTGTACGACCTTGATATTATTCTCTGCGATAGCGGGTTTCTTGGCAAATTTCTCACGAAGGAAATTAGCTACCAGTGAGAGATCACGATCAAAGAGCCAGCAAACCAGTCCGAGTGCGAACATATTACGACACTTCAAGATTGCCTTATTGTCCATTCCTGTATCCGCAAGACAGTCCTTCACCATGGTTGTCAATGGACATTGGATGACACGGTCAGGGTCTATGCCCATCTCACCAAGGTAATCTTCTGTCTGGAACTGTGCTTTCTTCAGATCATTGGGTCCAAAAGAGTCTGTATCAATAATGATGGTTGCTTGTGGCTTCGAATACTTCAACTGAGTCTTCAAGGCTGCAGCGTTCATTGCCACCAACACATCACATTTGTCACCAGGGGTATATACCTTACCTGCGCCGATATGCACTTGGAAACCGCTGACACCTGTCAGAGAACCTTGCGGAGCACGGATATCGGCAGGATAATCAGGAAATGTGGATATACCATTACCAACGGTAGCACTTACCGTTGAGAAGATGTTACCAGCGAGCTGCATACCGTCGCCGGAGTCACCTGAGAAGCGTACGACCACCTGGTCGAGCTCTTTTACTTCTAATTCAGCCATAAAGTATTTAATTATATATTCTTTTCCGTAAACGACTGCAAAGTTCGCAAATATTCATTGAACAACCAAACATTTTGCAATAAAAATGCAGTTCCCGTCCAAAAAGGAAACGAGAACTGCATAATTATTCGTTTTATTGTTTAGTTATTACAACTGGATTGTTGTTATTTTCTTCCAAAATGCCTTTAATAAAGGAAAAAAAATGGTTCCTGGGCTGTCAAGAACCATTCTTTTTGCTGTCAATCATGATTGCCGCTGTTGCAATTTAAGCTAGATTGTTCAGCAATTTAGATTAGATTGCAAAGCAATTTAAGTTAGATTGCTCAGCAATTTAAGCCAAATTGTAATTACTCTGATACTGGATGACCCTCACAGAGGTGTTTTCTGACCTCGATGGAGGTTGCTGTTTTCACCTTTCCCCCTGTTCCCTATACTGCTTAGGCGACATGCCAAAGACACGCTTAAAGGTGTGGGCAAAGGAACTATACTCCTCGAAGCCGCACAGACTTGCCACTTGCAAGATGGGGAGATTGGGGATTGGTTCTGGTGAATGACTCTTGGTCGAGCTGTTGGAAAAACTGATTGGCAGAGGCGACATCCTGTTTCTGGTCGAACATACTCAGCAAAGAAGTGACTGCTGCGAGAAAAAGACAATGTAGGGTCATATCTATAAAGGGTTTATCTTAAAAATCAAAAGAAAGTTGTCCATCGCCCAACATATTGAAGGTCTTACGATGATAGGGAGTGATGCCATATTGGCGAATCGCCTCACGATGCTTCTGGGTAGGATAGCCCTTGTTGGAAAGCCAGTCGTATTGAGGGTACTCCTCAGCCAGACGATCCATATAGTCGTCACGATAGGTCTTGGCAAGGATGGAGGCGGCAGCGATGGAAAGATATTTCCCATCACCTTTGACAATAGTGGTATAGGGTAGTTTCTGATAAGGTTTGAAGCGGTTGCCATCCACGATGACAGCCTCTGGACGCACCTTCAACTGGTCGAGGGCACGATGCATGGCGAGAATAGAGGCATTCAGGATGTTGACCTTGTCAATCTCCTCTGGTGTCACGACACCCACAGCCCAAGCAATGGCATCGTGCTCGATAATCTCTCGCAATTGCTTGCGACGCTTGTCCGTCAACTGCTTGGAGTCGTTCAGCTCCGCATTCTGATAATCCTCTGGGAAGATGACAGCCGCAGCATAGACACTACCTGCAAGACAACCACGACCTGCCTCGTCACAGCCCGCCTCTGTTTTCCCTTCGTAAAAATGACTTTGTAGCATTGATTTCCTCAAGTCTCTGCGTGCAAAGATAATCAATTTCCTTTTATCATCAAAAAGAAAAGGACTCTTTCTGTATCAATTCCTTTCTACTATTCCTGCTTTTTTGCATTTCATCAGGGCATCGCAAAGCCACAGGACGCAAAGGGCACGAAGGAAAAGGGAGCAGACTGGGAAGACTGTAAAGAAGAACGCTAGTTGAGCATTAAGTAATAATAATGTCTGTCGAAGGTTAATCTCTGTCTCTAACACCTTGGAATAGTAACTGGCAAGGATCACCAATGGTTTGCGAACCATCTGTGCGAAGCGAATGAGGAGGCTGTCCTCGTGCTGAAAAGTCATTGTCTTTTTCATATCGTATATTCTTTTGATTGATTTCTACGATGCAAAAGAACGACTATTCTGTGCACAATAAGTTCACTTTTCGAATTTCTTCGTTAATACTTCTTAAATATTAACATCCGTTTACAATTGGTACATTTGTTCGATATGCTGACGGATATACTTCTTAAAACCCTCATCGCCCATGATGGTGATATCCTCGTAGAGTCCTAACACGAAACGACCAATACCCGCATAGCTGCATACATCGAGTTCCAACAACCAGTGCTGAGTATCGTGAGGGGTGATATATGCCTCTGCCTTGGAATATTCCTCCAGCATCAGATTATAGGACAGTCGCCCTAACAGGAGGGTGACACGCATCTGTTCCTCTGCACTGAACATAAAGATGTCCGTAAACAGCTGTCGATGCTGGGCTTCATGCTCCCACTCGTCAGCAAGCAACTCTACCCGTTCCATGCGGGATAGCTTGAAGGTCTTGTTCATCCCACTGGTCAACTCAAAGCAGCGCACCTCATTGTTATCGTTCATCAGCATAAACGGCTCCACAATGCGATCTGTCACGCTATTGCTATGTGGAGAGGAGTAACGATGCAGGATCACATTACGATGGTACTTAATGGCATCATAGATGACACTGAGGTTCAGCGCTTGTCGCTCCCGCAACTGCTCATCGGCAAGGATATTCAGATCGTAAAGGGAATCGAGCTTTCGCTTTAAGTGCTCCACCATGGCACTATGAGACCCGGAGCTCTCCAAGATGCGACGCATGGTGACAGCCTCATCTTCTGTGAAATGCACTTTGCGGAAGAGCTTCGTGAAGAAGGGAGAGTTCTTGTCAAGACTATATACCGTCCCTCTCTTCTCTACAATAAAACCAATGTCACGAAAGAAGTCCAGATAATAATATAAAGTACGCTTCGAGATATCCATCCGCTCACAAAGCTGCTGAACGGTATATCTCCTGTTCTCCGTCATCAGGAGCATCAGCGTCAACTCTCTGTCTAACTTATCGTGGCGCATCAGACAAAAGCGTTAGCTAAAACATTTTACTGACGCGACGGATACCAGCGACAAGGGTATCCACCTCGTCCTGGGTATTATAAAGGGCGAAGGAAGCACGTACTGTCCCTTGGATTCCCAAACGATCCATCAGTGGCTGGGCACAATGATGACCTGTACGGACAGCAATACCTAAACGGTCGAGGAGGGTTCCTAAATCCAGATGATGGATATCACCCACATTAAAGGATACCACAGCATCTTTGGAAGACGACTGTTGCGGACCATAAATCCTCATACCATCAATGGTCTGCAACTGCTCCATACAATAGCGTGTCAACTCCTGTTCGTGCTGCTGGATATTCTCCATACCAATCGTATGGATATAATCAATGGCTGTGGCGAGTCCATGGGTGGCGACATAATCGGGGGTTCCTGCCTCAAACTTAAAGGGCAGACGCTCAAAGGTAGTCTTCTCCCATGTCACCTTGTCGATCATCTCACCACCTCCCTGATAGGGTGGCAGTTTCTCTAACCATTCCTCCTTACCATACAGCACGCCAATACCTGTTGGTCCATACATCTTATGACCACTGAAGGCGTAGAAGTCGCAATCCATCGCTTGCACGTCAATAGCCATGTGGGGGGCACTCTGGGCACCATCCACTAAGACAGGAATACCATGGGCATGGGCTATCTTTATGATCTCACCAACAGGATTCACTGTCCCCAGCACATTGCTGACATGGGCAATACTGACCAGTTTGGTCCTTTCTGTCAAGTATGTTGCGATATCATCGCAACAAACCAGACGACCGTCATCCGTCATCGGCAAATGCTTCACCACAATACCCCGCTGCCGTGCCTGTAACTGCCATGGTACGATATTACTATGGTGCTCCATCTCTGTCACCAGCACCTCATCACCCTCCTTCATCTGACTCGCACAGAAAGAAGCGGCAACAAGATTAATCGCCTCTGTCGTACCACGAGTAAAGACAACCTCCTCTGTCTTTGGGGCATTGATAAACTGACGTACCTTCTCACGTGCTGCCTCATGTAAGTCTGTCGCCTGTTGTGACAGATAATGCACACCACGATGCACATTGGCATTCACATTCAGGTATTCCTCTCGCATAGCATCCAACACACAGAGTGGTTTCTGGGTCGTCGCCGCATTATCGAGATAAACCAATGGCTTACCATATACTTCTCTGGACAATATAGGAAAATCCTCGCGTACCTTATTTATATTATAAATCATTACTTACAGAGTTTACAACCTTCACACTTGTTCAACTCGCCACGGAAGCGTTTCTCTACCAGATAGTGCAGACGATCACGCAATGGCTCCAACTCCATCTGGTCGATGACCTCGTTGACGAAAGCATTCTGCAACAGGAGTCGAGCTTCTTTCTCTGGGATACCACGCTGCCGCATATAGAACATCGCCGCATCATTCAACTGTCCGACAGTAGAGCCATGGGCACACTTCACATCATCCGCATAAATCTCCAACATCGGCTGGGTATACATCCTTGCTTTTTTGGTAGCACAGAGATTCTGGTTGGTCATCTGCGAGGATGTCTTCTGCGCATCCTTTGCCACATACACCTTACCAGCGAAAGCACCTACAGCCTCATCGTTCAGCACGTATTTATAGAGTTCCTGACTCGTACAATGGGGAACATGATGGGTAATCAACGTATTATTATCCACATGCTGCTGTTTGTCTGCTATCACGCAACCATTACAGAAGCACTCGGCACCCTCGCCACTCAGATGAAGGTCGAGTTTATTACGAGTGATACCATTATGCAAAGTAATGACATTATGATTGACACGACTGTTTGCCTGCTGGTCGATATAGACATTGCTGACACGTACGTTCTTGGCATGAGTCTCTTCCAGACAGTAGAGATCGAGGTTGGCGTTCTCTCCCACAAAAGCCTCAATGACCTGAGTAGTGAGGAAATGACGATCGTCCGCCGCATGGTCACAGAACAGGAATTTTGCCTCCGCACCCTCTTCTACGATAATCAGCACCCGACGATTCACCATCAAGTCGACATCTGAGCGAAGAATATTTATGATTTGAATAGCACGGTCGAGCACAACTCCTTGAGGCACATAGACATAGAGCCCATCCTGCGCTAACATCGTATTCAGACTCGTAACGGCATCATCATCTTTTGAGGCTAACTGATGATAATAGTCTGTGGTGGCGAACTCTTTCAAAGACCCTATGATGACTCCCTCTGGGAGATGACTCTTAGGGGTCGCCTTCGAATAAAATGCATCATTAACGACGAAGTAGAGTGACGTACTCAGATTAGGGACATCACAACGAAAGGCATCATAAGGGTCGACAGGAATCTCCAGTCGATTGAGATTCAGACCATAGTCCGGCTCAAAGAGCGACTGCATATCGGTATATCTATAGCGCTCTACTTTACGAGAAGGAAAACCGTTCGCTTTCAAGTTCTCATAGGCAGCAGCACGCACCGCATTCATCACATCGGACGAATGCTGAACAATCATCGAACGTGCTTGTTCGTAAAGCTCTATATATTGTTGCTCACTTTTCATTCCACCTCAGCCTTTATCCAGTCGTAACCACGTTCCTGTATTTCTTTTGCCAATTCAGGACCTGCTGTCTTCACTATCTGTCCTTTATAGAGCACATGCACCACATCGGGACGTATCATCTCCAACAGACGGTCGTAGTGAGTTATCACGATACAAGAGGTCTCTGGGGTGCGCAACTTATTGACCCCCTCTGCGACAATACGCATGGCATCCACGTCCAGTCCCGAGTCTGTCTCATCGAGGATGGAGAGTTGGGGTTCGAGCATTGCCATCTGGAAAATCTCATTCCGTTTCTTCTCACCACCACTGAAGCCCTCATTCACTGAACGGTTAGCGAGTTTGTTGTCCAACTCCACAATCTTCTGTTTCTCACGCATCAATTTGATAAAGTCGGAAGCCTTCAACTCTGGCAGCCCTTGATATTTACGCTTCTCTTTGATCGCTGCTTTCATGAAATTAGTCATGGATACTCCAGGAATCTCCACAGGATACTGGAAAGAGAGGAACAATCCCTCATGGGCACGGTCCTCTGGCTTCATCTCCAACAGGTTCTTCCCATTAAAGAAAGCCTCACCCTCCGTCACTTCATAGAGAGGATTACCCACCAGCACTGCTGAGAGTGTTGACTTACCAGACCCATTGGGTCCCATAATAGCATGTGTCTCACCATCCTTAATAGTGAGATTAATACCTCTTAATATCTCTTTGTCACCAATCTTGGCGTGTAAGTTTCTTACTTCTAACATATCTTATCCTACTGTTCCTTCTAATGATACTGATAATAGTTTACGTGCCTCCACGGCAAACTCCATAGGCAACTTGTTCAGCACTTCTTTCGCATAACCATTGACGATCAAGCCAACAGCCTGCTCCGTGGGGATGCCACGCTGGTTACAATAGAAGAGCTGGTCCTCTGAAATCTTAGAGGTGGTCGCTTCATGCTCCACGATGGCGGTGTCATTATGGATATCCATATAAGGGAATGTATGGGCACCACATTCTGAACCTAACAACAAAGAGTCACAGGAGCTATAGTTACGGGCATTATCGGCATTCGAGGTGGCTCGCACCAGTCCACGGTATGAGTTCTGAGAATGACCTGCCGAGATTCCTTTCGAGATAATAGTCGACTTGGTGTTCTTTCCCATATGTATCATCTTAGTACCTGTGTCTGCCTCCTGATAGTTGTTGGTCACTGCAACACTATAGAACTCTGCTTGTGAGTTGTCACCACGCAGTACACAGGAAGGGTATTTCCACGTAATAGCACTACCCGTCTCCACCTGCGTCCATGACAATTTTGAGTCTACTCCACGCAGGTCGCCACGCTTCGTCACTAGGTTCAGCACACCACCTTTTCCTTGCTCATCACCAGGATACCAGTTTTGCACCGTTGAGTACTTCACCTCGGCACGGTCTTTGACGATAATCTCCACGATAGCGGCATGCAACTGGTTCTCATCACGCATCGGAGCTGTACATCCTTCCAGATAACTCACATAGGCATCATCATCGGCAATGATCAAGGTGCGCTCAAACTGCCCGGTATTACGGGCATTAATCCGGAAATAGCTGCTCAGTTCCATTGGACAGCGAACGCCTTTCGGGATATAGACAAACGAACCGTCGGAGAAGACCGCACTATTCAGCGCGGCAAAGAAATTATCGCGATAAGGAACTACTGACCCTAAATATTCACGTACTAAATCGGGATGATTCCTGATCGCATCACCTATCGAGCAGAAGATAACACCTAACTCAGATAGTTTCTCCTTGAAGGTCGTTTTCACAGACACAGAATCCATGATGGCATCCACAGCAACATTACCACTCAACGCCAGACGCTCCTCCAAGGGAATTCCCAACTTATCGAAGGTCTTCTCTAACTCTGGGTCTATTTTGCCATCTCCTTTTGGTTTCTTCGCCATCGGATCGGCATAGTATGAGATAGCCTGATAGTCAATTGGGGGTACATGTACATGACCCCATGTCGGCTGCTCCTGCTCTTGCCAATAGCGGAATGCCTTTAAACGAAAGTCAAGCATCCAGTCGGGCTCTCCCTTCTTAGCAGAGATGAGCCGAACGATTTCCTCGTTCAGCCCTTTCTCTATAATCTCAGTATGTACATCCGTCGTGAAACCGAATTCGTATTTCTGTTCAGCTACCTGACGGACAAACTCGTTACTATTTTCTGACATTATTATAGTTTCTGTTCTACCTCAACCTCCATGAAGGTTTCAATGATATCACCTGTCTGGATATCGTTGAAGTTCACTAGGGAGATACCACACTCCAAACCTGTTGCTACCTCCTTGGCGTCATCTTTATAACGCTTCAAGGCATCAATAGGTGCTGTATGTATCACGATACCATCGCGAACCACACGAGCTTTATCCTTCGCATGTACCTTACCTTCAGTAACCAGACCACCGGCAACAGTACCGACCTTGGAGATCTTGAATACTTGCTTCACCTCTATCTCACCAGTGACAACTTCCTTCTTCACCTTGTCGAGCATACCCTCCATCGTCGACTTCACCTCATCGATAGCGTCATAGATAATAGAATAGGTATTAATCTCGACACCCTCACGCTCTGCAGCACGACGGGCATCAGCAGAAGGACGAACCTGGAAACCGACGATGATAGCGTCAGAGGCAGAAGCGAGCATGACATCATTCTCTGATATCTGACCAACTGCCTTGGCAATGACATTCACCTGAACCTTCTCTGTTGACAACTTAATGAAGGAGTCGGAGAGTGCCTCGATACTTCCATCGGTATCTCCTTTGACGATGATGTTCAGCTCATGGAACTCACCAAGGGCAATACGATGAGAAATCTCATCCAGACCAACGGTCTTCGTAGTACGCAGACTCTGTTCACGCTGCAACTGGGTTCGTTTGTTGGCTATCTCACGAGCCTCCTGCTCTGTCTCCATCACATGGAAAGAGTCACCGGCAGTAGGAGCACCATTCAAACCGAGGATGATAGCAGGCTCAGCAGGACCAGCCTTCTCGATGCGCTGATTACGCTCGTTGAACATCGCCTTGACTTTACCCCATGCAGTACCTGCAATCACGACATCACCAACTTCCAAGGTACCATTAGATACCAATACAGTGCTGACATAGCCACGACCTTTATCGAGTGAAGACTCGATGATACTACCTGTTGCCTTACGGTTGGGATTAGCCTTCAAGTCAAGCATCTCAGCTTCTAAGAGCACTTTCTCCAACAGCTCATCGACACCTATTCCCTTCTTGGCACTGATCTCCTGACACTGGTACTTACCACCCCACTCTTCCACAAGCAGGTTCATATTGGCAAGATCCTCACGTATCTTATCAGGATTAGCTCCTGGCTTATCTATCTTATTGATAGCGAATACCATTGGCACATTAGCAGCCTGTGCATGAGCAATAGCCTCCTTAGTGGTAGGCATCACAGAGTCATCAGCTGCGATAATGATGATAGCTATATCAGTCACCTGAGCACCACGGGCACGCATTGCCGTGAACGCCTCATGACCTGGGGTATCCAAGAAGGTTATCTGACGACCATCCTTCAGTTTCACATTATAGGCACCGATATGCTGGGTGATACCACCAGCCTCACCAGCAATCACATTGGTATTGCGGATATGGTCAAGCAAAGAGGTCTTACCATGGTCGACATGCCCCATCACTGTGACGATTGGCGCACGGCTGATGAGATCATTCTCGTCATCTGCCTCCTCTGTGATGGCATTCTGAACCTCGGCACTCACATATTCGGTGGTAAAACCAAACTCCTCAGCAACGATATTGATAGTCTCGGCATCCAGACGCTGGTTGATACTTACCATGATACCGATACTCATACAGGTGCCAATTACCTGATTGACACCAACGTTCATCATGGTAGCAAGCTCACTGACCGTCACAAACTCTGTCAGTTTCAATACCTTGCTCTCTGCTGCCTCTGCTGCCATCTCCTCGCTCAAACGCTCCTGCACGGCATCACGCTTCTCACGACGATACTTGGCTCCTTTCTTATTCTGATTCTTAGAAGTCAGACGAGCAAGCGTCTCCTTTACCTGACGTGCTACAGCCTCATCATCCACCTCCAAGGGTTTTACAGGACGATTCTTCTTGTTCTTCTTGCCACCACCCTGTTGCTGGTTGTCACTGAAGTTCTGATTACCACCCTTGTTCTTATTTTTCTTACCTTGTTGTTGGTTTGTCTGACTGGCAGCAGCTTCAATATCCACCTTGCCTGTACGGATACGCTCACGCTTCCTCCGCTCTCCATTGGTAGCATGTTGCTGGGCTGCTTTCTCCTCACGCTCCTTACGGCGCTCTTCCTTAGACTTCTTCTTCGGACGAGTACTCTGGTTGATAGACGACAGGTCTATCTTACCAATTACTTTCACACCAGAGGACGCGCTATCCGACTCCTCTGACTCCACCTCAGAAGTTGTTTCCTCTGACTCTGGTTGAGTAACAGGAGAAGTTTCCATAACTGACTCTTCCTCCACTGTCTCTTCCTTAGTCTCAACCTCAGGTTCCTCCACTGGGCTTTCGGCAGTAGCCTCAGGGGTCTGTTCTTTCTTCACAGAAGGTTTCCCGATACTGTCAAGGTCTATCTTGCCCACTGGTTTGAATTGTGGACGTTGCTCCAATTTCTCCTCAGTCAGGGTAATCTTCTTCTCTACCTTCTCGGGCTTCTCTATCTTCTTTTCTTTGACTTTCTTGGTGAATATCATATCGGCCTGTGTCTTCACGGCTTTATCGCCTTTGAACTCACCGACCAACGCTTGGTACTGCTCGTCCGAGATTTTCGTATTCGGTGTCATCTCGTCCTTGACCTCACCAAGCTCTTTCTTATTCTTTAGGAAATCAACTGCCGTCTGAAGTCCTATATTCAGTTCTGATAATACTTTATTTAATCTTACTCCCATTAATCTTCTCTTTAAAAGATAAACCTAAAATTACTCGAACTCTGCACGGAGCACTTCCAACAGATGGTCTACAGTCTCTTCCTCCAAGTCTGCTTTCTCTACCAGCATTTCACGAGGAGCGTTCAATACAGCTTTTGCAGTATCCAATCCAATAGCTTTGATGGAGTCGATAATCCACTGATCTATCTCATCTGCAAACTCGTCGAGGTAGATATCCTCATCCTCCTCTGCTTCATTCACATCACGGAATACGTCAATCGTGAACTCCGTCAGCATAGAGGCAAGTTTGATATTCAGACCTCCCTTACCAATGGCGAGACTGACTTCCTCTGGATTCAGGTAAACTTCAGCCTTATGCTCTTCTGGGTTCAACACAATTCTGTTGACCTTAGCAGGACTTAATGCACGCTGGATGAAGAGCTGGGTGTTATTTGAGAAATTAATCACGTCAATGTTCTCATTTCCAAGTTCACGGACGATACCATGCACACGACTACCTTTCACACCTACACATGCTCCTACTGGATCGATACGGTCATCGTAACTCTCCACGGCAATCTTCGCACGCTCTCCCGGCATACGGGCGACACGGCGAATGGTAATCAGACCATCATTAATCTCAGGTACCTCTGCTTCTAAGAGACGCTCCAAGAACTGTGGACTGGTACGCGAAAGGATAATACGCGGATTGTTGTTCTCATTCTGCACCTCTTTCACAATGGCGCGAATAGTCTCACCCTTGTGGTAGTTGTCACTAGGAATCTGTTCTATCTTTGGCAAGTGTAATTCGTTACCCTCATCATCAATCAGCAATACCTCACGCTTCCACATCTGGTATACCTCACCACTGACAACCTGTCCAACCTTATCCTTATACTTATTGTATAGAGAATCGTGTTCCAGTTCAAGAATCTTAGAGGCAAGGGTCTGACGCAGATTCAGGATAGCGCGACGACCGAACTTCTGGAAGTTAACCTCCTCAGAGACTTCCTCACCAACTTCATAGTCGGGCTCAATCTTCTGCGCCTCTGACAGAGATATTTCCTTGTTCTCGTCCTGTACCTCACCATCAGCAACTACAATACGGTTACGATGAATCTCAAAGTCACCCTTGTCTGGGTTCACAATCACATCAAAGTTCTCATCAGAGCCAAAAATCTTGGCAATCACATTACGGAAACTTTCCTCAAGTACACTTACCAATGTGGTACGGTCAATGTTCTTGGTCTCCTTAAACTCTTGAAAGGTCTCAATCATAGAGGGTCCCTTCACTTCTTTCTTTGTAGCCATTACTTTTTATTTTTATTTATACTTACTCTACTTAAATGATAGCAGGTACTTGGTGTACTTGACTCCCTCTATCGTGAAAGTCTTATCGACATCCACGATAACTGGACGTTTTTTACCTTCCTGCTTTTGTTTCTCTTTCACAGTGACCACGAATGACTGTCCGTCATCTGCTACTTCTTTAAGAATACCTTGTTGTTTCTTCCCGTCAAGAGGAAGAACCTCTACCTCTTTACCGATATGGTTGCGATACTGCTGTACCACCTTAAAAGGCTGACCAATACCTGCCGAGCCTACTTCCAATTCATAATCACCCAGTTCCTCACCCAGCTTCTCTTGCAAGAAACGGCTCAGTTCTGCACAATCCTCAATCCATACGCCATCGGCGTGGTCAATCTCAATCACAATGCGACCGTCGGGTGTCATCTCTACGTCCACCAGGAAATAGTCATTTTCAGAGAGCCATTCCTCAACCGCTGTTTTTACTACGTCTTTATTAATCATACACCTTTTTTGGTAATTAAAACAAGAATGAGAGGCTTTTTCAAGCCCCTCATTCCGCTGAACGGTTGCAAAATTACGCATTTTCTCGCAATCTCGCAAGTATTTTGCTAATTATTTTCATTTTTGGATGGAAAGCACGCGCTCATACTCCCCTGGCGTATTCAATATTCGTTCTGCTTCTTGCAGTGTTTTGTCATATTGCATGGCAGCCTCCACTTGTCCTGCCTGATAGTAATAAGCAGAGATGATATCCTGTTCTATCAAGTGCTGAATTTCCTTTCTGTGTAAGTCGAGATCCTTGCTGATATTATGATGATCGAGTTTTTCCTTCAAGGCATCAAACTCTGCTTTCGCCTCGTCATAGTAGCCTTCAAACTTAGCTACTTTCACCAGATCTTCAAATTGTTTCTTACTGACTTGGTCATAAGTAAAACCTGCCTTTACTACCCGTTGCTTGAAATCAGCGAAGTCGGCATCAGTCAGATGGAAGTCTTTTGCGGGAACAATTGTCGGATGCTTGGCTATATAATCGACCACATAATCAAGTACCGTTTCTGTAGAGTCTATGCGATCCAGATAGAGTGTGATATTCGCCATGGTATCGGGCTTCACTTCAATATCCGGCTTGATACCGCCACCGTCTCTCACCTCACGTCCGTTCTTTGTGTAGAACACCCTCGTCAGGGAATCAGGAACATGCTCTTTATAGCCACCACCAGTATGCTTGTAATTAATGGCTTGAATACAACGACCACTGGGGATATAGTATTTGGAAGTCGTCAATTTCAAATTACCATTATAAGGAATCTCGACGTTGGGAATTTGTACCAGTCCTTTGCCATACGTGCGTGTACCTATTATTATTCCTCTATCCAAATCTTGTATCGAACCGCTGACTATCTCACTAGCCGAAGCCGTCTCGTCATTGACGAGAACAACAATAGGCATCACAGTATCAATAGGCTCCAAACGGGTCTTGTACTCCGAGTTGGCACGACGGATTTTTCCTTTCGTCTCCACCAGGGTAACCCCTTGTGGAATCCACATATTGGCAATATCCACACACTCGGCAAGGGAACCACCCCCATTGCCACGTAAGTCCAGAATCAGTTTCGTGGCACCTTGTTTCTTCAAGTCCAAGAAAGCACGACGCATCGGTTTTGCCGGCTCGCCTGTGAACGTATTCAGGTTGATATATCCTATACCATTCGGACGCATTCCGTAATATGTAATCTCTGGCATCTTGATACTACGGCGGGTAATCTTAAAGGTCATCTTCTTACCCGTTGACGGACGCTGAATCTTCAACACAAATGTAGAACCCGCGTCACCGCGCAGATGCTCACTGACAAATGAGACGGTCTTATCGGTCATCAACGTATCATCAATCTGCAGGACGATATCGCCTTTCTTCAATCCCACCTCTGCAGCAGGCATCCCGGCATAGGGTTCCTCAATCACTACTTTCTTCAACTTCTGATGATAACGAATTAAAGCGCCGATACCAGCATACTTTCCTGTCATCAGCATCTTCAAGTCTTTCTGCTTCTCCTCTGGATAAAACTCCGTATAAGGATCCAATGAGCGAAGCATGGCATTAATACCAGTACCTATTACCGTATTGGCATCCAACGTATCTACATACATCAAATCCAGATTTCTATAGATAGCATTGAATATTTCCAGATTCTTGGCTACTTCCAGATTATGGTTTTTCACATCCTGTGCTTGCACCACAACCGCAGGTAGTATCATCATCAAACCAAATAAAACGTATTTCCTCATCGTCATAGTCTTTAATTATGGCTGCAAAATTACAAAAAAATACCTTTACCGTGAATTTTTTCTCCAAAAAGTTTGCGCATTTCGGAAAAACGTATTATCTTTGCACCCGCTTAACAGCAAAAACTGCTTCAGTAGCTCAGTTGGTTAGAGCACCTGACTGTTAATCAGGGGG
>CALFUF010000174.1 GCA_937916405.1 uncultured Prevotella sp. | reverse complement strand
CCTCTACGTATCAGTGAGGCACAGCCAACGCAGGAAGGAGGTCGTCCATGAGTCGTTTCCGTCGTCGTAATAATCATGATGTTCCAGGATTGTATCTCGCGTCAATGCCAGATTTAATCTTCACCGTCCTCTTCTTCTTTATGATAGTGACCCACATGCGTCAGACAGAGTTGAAGGTGCGTTATGTGGTGCCGCAGGGTACGGAGTTGGAGAAAACAGGTTATAAAGGCAGTGTGGTATATCTGTATATCGGACATCCTGTGGACGAGCAAGGAAAGGTCATCTCCGATGAGACCCGCATCCAAGTGAACGACCATTATGTGTCTGTCTATGAGATACCTGGTGCTATCGCAGAGGCTCGTGACCGTATGTCGAGTGAGGACAGAATGCGTATGACGGTCAGTGTCCATGCCGATCGTGACACGGATATGGGTGTCATTAATGATGTGAAGCAGGCATTGCGACAGGCTGGTGCCTTGCGCATCAACTACTCCGCCACGAATAAGGAAGAATTGAAGTAATCGTCGCAAGACGCTTATACAAAGCGAAGCGACTAAAAGAATTGAAATATTGAAGAATTATGGCAGTACAGAAACTTGATCAGTTGGATAAGAAAATCCTTCGTATGATAGCAGAGGACGCTCGTGTACCTTTCTTAGAGGTGGCTCGTGCCTGCAATGTTAGTGGTGCGGCTATTCATCAGCGCATCCAGAAGTTGACGAATCAAGGTATATTGAAAGGCTCGCAGTTTGTGATTGACCCAGAGAAGATAGGTTATGAGACTTGTGCCTATATTGGATTGAACCTGAAAAACCCAGAGAGCTTCGACAAGGTGGTGGCAGAGCTACAGAAAATCCCAGAGGTGACAGAGTGCCACTATACGACAGGAAACTTTGATATGTTCATTAAGATTTATGCGATGAACAACCATCACCTGTTGAATATCATCCACGACAAACTACAACCGCTCGGACTTTCCAGCAGTCAGACACTCATCTCCTTCCATTCCGCCTTCAACAGGCAGTTGCCTGTGGTGGATGCTCCTATCTTAGAAGAATAACGATTAGCGGATGTAGTCGACAAAAGCGTATTCGAAAGCATGCTTCTCATCTTTCGAATGCGCTTCTTTCGTTTCCACCTTCCAGTCGCTATAATCTGGGAAGAAAGCATCTGCCTCCTTGGGAGTATCGTCAATCTCCGTCAGACAGAGACGGTCGGCAAACCTGATGGCATGCTCATAGACCCGTGCTCCACCTATTATATATATGTCCTCTTCAGGTTTACAACTCTGTAACGCCTCCTTTAATGTAGGATATACATCGCAACCAGGTAGTTCTTTCGTGGTGCGACTCAACACGACATTCCTGCGATTGGGCAGTGCTCCCTTCGGAAGACTCTCGAACGTGTTGCGTCCCATGATGATGGTATGACCAGTCGTCAATGCTTTGAAACGCTTCAAGTCGTTGGGCAACCAATACAATAACTTATTCTCAAAACCGATTGCACGGTTCTTTGCTACTGCTGCGATAATACTAATCATACACTCACCTCCGCTTTAATATGTGGCCATGGGTCGTAACCCTCCAGTTTGAAGTCCTCATAATGGAAGTCGAAGATGTTCTTCACGTCAGGATTGATCGTCATCTTTGGCAGTGGACGGGGCTCGCGGGTGAGTTGCAGTTTCGCCTGTTCGATATGGTTCAGGTAGAGATGCGTATCACCAGTAGTGTGGATGAAGTCACCTGCCTTCAGTCCTGTCACCTGTGCCATCATCTGTAACAGCAGGGCATACGAGGCGATATTGAAGGGTACACCCAAGAAAGTGTCTGCTGAGCGCTGGTAGAGTTGGAGCGACAAACGTCCGTTGGCAACATAAAACTGGAAGATGGTATGACAGGGGGGCAGTGCCATCTTGTTGACTTCTGCGACATTCCATGCCGATACGATCATACGACGGGAGTTGGGATTCGTCTTCAACTGGTCGACCACATATTGTATCTGGTCAATCACCCCACCGTCATAGTCGGGCCAAGAGCGCCACTGGTGTCCATAGACAGGACCTAACTCACCGTTCTCATCTGCCCATTCGTCCCAGATGTGCACGTTGTTCTCTTGTAAATACTTGATGTTCGTACTACCTTTCAGGAACCATAACAGTTCGTAGATGATACCTTTCAGGTATAACTTCTTGGTTGTCAGCAAGGGAAAACCGTCGTCAAGGTTATAGCGTGACTGTGTTCCGAAGATGCTGATCGTACCAGTTCCTGTGCGGTCACCCTTCTGGGCGCCCTCCGTCAGGATGCGGTTCAGTATGTCTAAATATTGTTTCATATCTCTTTTAATATAGGTTCGTATTCGTTGGGAATATGTGTCGTCTTGATTTTCCACTCCTTAGGGTACAGGTTGTTGGCACGGTTTCCGATGTTCTTGGCAAGTCCGAGGGGGTGTCCGAGGAAGCAAACCTCCACGATGCCATGGGGTGTATCGGCTGGTAGTACCAATGCCTCATGCCTTAGGTACGCCATTGCTTGAGGGTAGGATAGGGCTATCTGGCAAAAAGGTGCCTGCTTCCCATTTGTTCCATGGGATGGAACACTTTGTTCCATGGGATGGAACACTTTGTTCCATGGGGTGGAACACTTTGTTCCATGGGATGGAACTATTGGCTTCTTTCCTTTTCTTAATGCGCAAATAAATAATCCCTCACTCTTCGTGATGCCTGGGATGAAGCGATAGACGGGTTCATCGAAGTCTTCCAGCAGTGAGCCAGTGATGTTCCAAGCCGGATTTGTCTCCACGTTCAGCACCTCAGCCTCATAATTATCGAGTATCCAGCGGATGTTCTCCTCGTTCTCTTTAGTATTAAAGGTACACGTACTATATATAAATAGTCCACCTTCATGGAGACACTCCCATGCTTCACTCACGATGTCGCGTTGCAGTCGCCAGCATTTCTCCACGTTCTGCGGACTCCATTCACGGATGGTCGCCTCGTCTTTGCGGAACATACCCTCCCCAGAGCAGGGCACATCACAGAGAATCACATCAAACTTCATCTTCGACTTGCGATAGTCCTTTGGGTAGGCATTGGTGACATAGCAGTTGGGATAGCCCCATTTCTGTATGTTCTCCAAGAGGATGCTGGCACGATTGCGAACAGGTTCGTTGCTGTATAAGACGCAATCCTCAGGTAGTGCCGAGCGAAGCAATGTCGATTTACCACCAGGTGCCGCACAGAGATCAAGGCAGTTGAGAGTAGGACGTGTAGGCAGATGTTGTCGCAATATCTCGTCCAAGAACATCGAGGCAGCCTCCTGCACATAATAGCAGCCAGCATGGAAGAGGGGGTCGAACGTGAAGTTCGGACGACTCTTCAGGTAATAGGCGTTCCTGCACCAAGCCACTTCCTCTGCGTCAACAGGCGTTCCAGCAGGCTTCTTAGGGTTGAGACGGATGCTCACAGGAGTCTCCTCCTCGAACGATAGCAGGTATCGCTCGAAGCGCTCGTCGCCCATCAGTTGGCGTGTGTAAGTGGTAAACTCAACAGGTAAATTCGCCATTTGCTTGCAAAATTAAAAAAAAAATCGCACCTTTGCAACTAATTCACATATTGTAACGTCTAACGAATAAACAAAACAATAAATAACAAATGGACATGAAAAAAGTTTTAATCGTTTTAACGATGTTGCTCACGCTCGGAATGAGTGTGCCGGCAATGGCACAAAAGCATCGCCATACCCCACAAGGGACTGAGCTGGTAGATACTACTAAGAATGGTTCGGCAGTGGATGCCTTCTCTGATACCACAACGGTAGACAGCAGTTCCACTAACCATTATTCCTTTGAATGGGACAGTGATAATGATGAAGATGTCGACAAAGCATTCGAGGCTATGGGACAGGCTTTCGATAAGTTGAATAACTCTGGACTTGCTTGGTTGGCATGGGTGATCGTTATTCTCGTCCTTATCTTCGTATTTCTGTTGGTCCTTTCCCCCTTCATCTTCTGCATACTGATTATCTGGCTGGTGAGCAGGAACCGCAAGCAGAAGGTACAGATGGCGCAAATGGCAATGAAGAACGGACAGCCTATCCCTGAGCAACTGTTGGAATCACCTAAGGAGGAGATCAGTGACGAGTATCAGAAAGGACTCCGTCAGTGCTTCGTAGGTGTCGGACTTGCCATCTTCCTCGGCATAGCCGCCAAGGAAATAGGTTTTGGTATCGGCGCTTTGGTGTTCTGTATCGGCTTGGGTAAGATTATTGCGGCAAAGACAGCAAGTAAGAATAATGACTTAAACAATAATAATAACTTAACACATCAAGATTATGACTAAGAGATTGTATCGCTCAGACGACCGTGTGATAGGTGGAGTATGTTCTGGCATCGCAGAGTATTTGGACTTCGACCCAGTTGCAGTACGTTTAGGATATGCCTTCCTGACCTTGGCAACATGCTTCTCAGGAGTACTGTTCTATATCGTGGCATGGATCGTTATGCCTGAGAAGAGTAAAGTGGTATAATGGCATCACTCACAGACATCTCCCTTGTAGCACAGGTGGCGGTATTAGGCAACCGACGGGCTTTCGATGAGCTCGTGCGCCGATACCAGTCACCAGTGCGCCGTTTCTTTCTACATCAGACACTGGGAGATGAGCAGTTGAGTGACGACCTGGCGCAAGACACGTTCATCAAGGCATATACGAACATAGCGAAGTTCCGGGGACTCGCTTCCTTTCAGACTTGGCTGATGCGTATCGCCTATAATGTCTTTTACGACTATACGAGGGCGCATAAGCAACTGGCGGATATGGATAGTGTACCAGAACGACAGGGGTCACAAGTGAGTCCTACGTTGAAGATGGATCTCTACCATGCCCTCGCGTTGTTGAAGCCTGACGAACGCACCTGTGTGACCCTGCAACTCGTAGATGGTTATGATATCAAGAAGATTGCGGAGATCACACAAATCAAGGAGGGGACGGTCAAGTCGCATCTCTCCCGAGGAAAGGAAAGACTGGCAAACTATTTAAAGCAGAATGGTTATGGATGAACAGAATGAGAAGTTGCTGCAACAGTTCTTCAGCGAGACAGCGCAACAGACGATAGAAGACAATGGCTTTACAGAACGGGTGATGAACCAGTTGCCACCAATGCGGGTCAAGCGCTTTACTCGCATCTGGACAGCATGTTGTATCCTTATTGCCGCCATACTCTTCACCTTATTCCATGGTTGGGAGTTGTTGTTGGTGCAGATGGAGGTGTTCATGCGTACCACCATCGCAGAACCTCCACAGATTAATCCTGTGATGGCGGTCTTTGCGTTAATCAGTCTAATGATGATTGGAGTTTACGAAGTACTTAATTACGAGCGGGTGATTCGATAAGGCGACCGTCCTTGTCGAACATGCCGTATGTGGTACTGGTCACTTTAAACTCTGTACGACGGTTGAGCTGGTTGCATATCTCCTGCTCTTCCGGTGTGAACGTTCTGACATAATCCTCTGTCAGAACGTCGTTTTCTTTTAGGAAGGTGTACTTTTCCGTGAGTTTCTTACGAATCTTCTTAGGACTTCCCTTACCATAGCCCTTAGCTCGTAGTCGTGCCTTGGCAATTCCTTTTTGTATGAGGTAGTTGATAACAGACTCGGCACGGCGTTGGGATAGGCGGATATTATACTCATCACTACCCTTATAGTCACAATGGGATGCAAGTTCGATGGCGACATGAGGGTTCTCGTTGAGCAGGGTTACCAACTTATCAAGTGCTTCTGTGGACTCAGGACGCAGGGTGGCACGGTCGAAGTCATAGAAGATGTTGTCTATCAGGACAGGAGCAGTAATACTTGCCAAAGGGAATTGTAACACATATTCTTCTGAGTCTTCTACAGGTTCTACACGCAGTTCCTCCTTGTGATTAAGGTAACCAGCGCAGGTTCCCAGCAAAACATAGTCTACATTTGGCTTGATCTGTTGGGTAAACGAGCCGTCCCCCTTCACGTTGAGTTTCAGGTTTGTGCCGTCGTTACCAACCAGATAGACGATGGCCTGTGGCAGTTCGTAACCCTCTTGTTCATAGACCCACCCTTTGACGGTCTGGATAATCTCCGGGTTCTCAAAAGAATAGATGTGGTCCCAGCCATGTGCATCACCACGGTTACTGGAGAAGAATCCCTTGTTCAGCATACCTTCGAAGGTCATTCCGAAGTCATCACCTTGCGAGTTGAGTGGGAATCCAGGATGCTCTAACTGCCAGCCGAAGGCGTTTGGCTTGGCGATAAAAATATCGAGTCCTCCCATTCCCTCATGTCCATTACTGGAGAAATACAGGTCGCCATTGGGACGGAACGTAGGGAAAAGCTCGTCACCTGGCGTGTTGATAGGTGCGCCAAGGTTCTCTACACCCCCCATACTGGTCTCTGAAAGACGGACACGCCAGATGTCTTTACCACCGGCTCCACCTGGCATGTCGCTGACAAAATAAAGCCATTTACCATCTGGGCTAACGGCAGGGTGGGCGAAAAGTGAAAGCGTGTCACGTGTCAGTTCCACCTCCTGTGCCTTCGTCCATGCGGCATCGGAGCGGCGTGAGGAGGCAATCTTAGCATAACGGGGGTAGTTGTTGTCCGTCTTGCAGACAGTCAGATACATGGTATGTCCGTCGGGTGTCAGACAACAGGCACCCTCGTCTTCTGCGGAATTCAGTTCAGAGTCAATCACCTGTGGGCGCTGCCATTTGCCTTGCTCGTCTTTCTGGGCAACGAAAATGTCACCATTCTTCGTTCCAGTAATACCGCTTAACTCGTCCCCAGTCGCCTCATTACGGGTAGAGGTGAAGTAAAGGCGATCGTAGGCGTCACCTCCTAAGACTGGAGAGTACTCGGCTCGGCGGGAGTTAAAGATATTCTCTCGCTTCACAGTATAGCGTGAACCTTCTTGCTTCCATATTGGTGCTTGTTGTGCGGAACGTAGTCCATTCTGGGCGAGAATTTTTGCAAAGGCTGGACTTTGGGCGGCAACAGAGTCAACAAGCATGTCGCCATACACCTTTATAGCTTCCTTGTAACTGCCAGCTTTTAATAGCTGTTGTCCTAAATACAGCTGTGTCAGCGAGTCTTGTAGTCCATAACGTAAAGCGTTACGGTATGCGGCAATGGCTCGTTGGGTATAGTTGATGCGTCGATAACAGTCTGCCATCTTCAAAGCACGCTCTCCTCTGAGTTTCCTTTCCTTAACAGGGGTCTGGGCATACGCTCTCTTGTATTGTGTCGCAGCGTCGAAATACTCGCCTAAGGCATAATACTTATCTCCTTTCTTCATCGCCTGGTCAGCACCGCATCCTACGAGGATAAGGCTCACCAATAGTAAATACAGAATCTTGCGCATACCTTTATTATAACGCATGCGTCTTTTGATTTATTGCTTTTTCTTTCCTTTCTTCTTCTCTTCCTCAGGAGGCATGACAGTGATACGACGGTTAGTCGGGTCACGCATCACATCAGTGACGATAGCAGTGACTTGGTCTTTCAGTTCTTGGATAAACTGTCCCGCATCATATTTCTGATGCTCAATGTCTCGAAGTTTCTTTTCCCAAATACCAGTTAACTCACAACTCTTCAGTAGTTCTTCACGGATGAGGTCGATGAGCTCAATACCTGTGGGGGTAGCGACAAGGCGTTTACGCTCTCTTCTGATGTAATGGCGTTTAAAGAGCGTCTCGATAATGCTTGCACGACTGGAAGGACGACCGATGCCGTTTTCCTTCATGGCGGCACGGAGAGTCTCGTCTTCCACAAACTTTCCCGCGGTCTCCATGGCACGAAGCAGGGATGCCTCATTATAATATGGTGGGGGCGTGGTCCATTTCTCCGTTAACGTGGGTCTATGTTCTCCAGTCTCACCCTTGACAAAAGTGGGGAGTGTCTTCTCTTCTTTTTCAGTGTTCTCGGAGTTCTCAGAGTTCTCAGAATACTCGGAATTATCAGAGATTTTCTCTCTTACAACACGCCATCCGGGTTCGAGAATCTCTTTACCAGTTACCTTAAACTCTATCTCGTCAACCTCACCCAATACGGTGGTAGTAGAGAATTTACAATCAGGTAGGAAAACACCGATAAAACGACGGGCTACAAGGTCAAAGACCTTTTGCTCCGCATCACTCAGATTTTGAGGAATTACTCCTGTAGGGATGATGGCATGGTGGTCAGTGACTTTGGAAGTGTCAAACACACGCTTGGACTTCTTTAGAGCTTTACCGCCAATCGGTCTGATAAACTCTGCGTAAGGTGCTACTCCTGCGAACTTTGTCTGGTAGAGCCCATTGAGCGTCTGTGGACATTTCGGATAGATGTCATCAGAGAGATATTGGGTATCTACACGAGGGTATGTGGTGTATTTCTTCTCATACAGGGACTGGATGATGTTGAGTGTCATTTCTGCAGAGAACCCAAACTTACGATTGCAGTCTACTTGTAGCGAGGTAAGGTCATAGAGCTGGGGTGGTTGTTCCTTACCCTCCTTCTTCTCAACCTTTGTCACTACGAAAGGTTTGCCCTCAATAGTGGCGAAAGCCTCTTCTCCTTCTTCTTTGGAGGTGAACTTTCCTTTGGTTGCTGTGAAAGTAGTATCCCGGTAAACAGTGGCAAGTACCCAATATGGTTCTGGTTTGAAGTTCTCAATTTCTTTTTGGCGGTTAACGATCAATGCAAGGGTTGGTGTTTGAACTCGTCCGATACTTAGTACCTGACGGTTCTGTCCATATCTTAGCGTATATAGACGGGTACAGTTCATGCCTAACAGCCAATCTCCGATGGCGCGTGATAGTCCAGCCATATACAACGGCTGGTAGTCTGCCTGATCCTTGAGCTGGGTGAATCCCTCACTGATAGCTTCGTCGGTCATCGAAGAGATCCACAGGCGACTGACAGGACACTTGGCACCCGCCTTCTGCATCACCCATCGCTGTATGAGTTCACCCTCCTGACCGGCATCACCGCAGTTGACGATGCGGTCAGCCTTCTGCATGAGGCTCTCGATGATGGCAAACTGCTTCTTGATACTTGGTTGGTCAATGAGCTTAATACCAAAACGATCAGGTATCATAGGCAGTGATGTCAGATTCCACGACTTCCACATTGGCGTGTAGTCGTGAGGCTCTTTCAGCGTACACAGATGACCAAAAGTCCAAGTCACCTGATAGCCATTCCCTTCCATATAGCCGTCGTGTGGGGAGGTAGCACCGATAATACGTGCTATATCCTTTGCCACACTGGGTTTCTCTGCGATGCAAACAATCATGGCTGCAAAATTAATCAATTCTATTGAATTTCGCAGCCATGAACAGGGATTATTTAATATTTTTAATAAGCGTGGTCGTCGACGATCTCCTGCTTATCGAGTTTCTTCTTGTCAATAGCCCGCCATGCATAGACGATATAGGCAAGGACAAAGGGGACAAGGAGGGAAACGTAAAACATGGTGCGGAGCGTGAACTCACTAGAGCATGAGTTAGCGAGAGTCAGTGATGACTGTAGGTCTGCAGTTGACGGATAGTATGCCGTATGGTTCCAGGCGGAGCATAATAACAGGGCAAGGACGGTGAGCACAGTTCCTATGCCTGCAGGCCAAATACCTCCGATATATGTTTTAGACCAAATGGTCTTGCCGATACCGTAAAGCACGAGTGTCACACCGATTAATAAAAGGACGAGAAGATACCACATATCTATAAGATTGTGGAAATACTTGTATGGCTCCATATAGATAACACCAGTATCAGGGTCCCATGCATACCCGTCCTTTAATAGCAGGTGGACTAGATAGGCGACAAAGAGAATCAGAAATGGAATGGTGGCGCCAACTAAGCGTACACTACCACGGCAGCGTATGTCCTCATCGTCAACATTGTTCATCACATAGAGGATTCCTAAAATGCGAGACAGGAAAACCACTGCAAATCCGAAGACGAGTACCCAGGGGTTAAGCAGTGCGTCCAGTCCGTGAGAAGCATTTGCCCATCTACTAATGATAGGGGTGAATGAGTCAGCGTCAATTAGATTGTCCTTGGCAATAATAAAGTTTGAACCCTCAAAGAAGGTGGCAACAGCTCCGCCTAAGAGTAATGGTCCAAGAATACCATTCAGTGTAAGGAAGAACTGGAATGTTTTTGGACCAAGGAAGTTGCCAATCTTATTCTGGAACTCATAGCTAACGGCTTGTAGTACGAAAGTAAACAAAATGAGCATCCATAACCAATAGGCTCCACCAAACGAAGTGGAGTAGAAGAGTGGGAAAGAGGCGAAGAAGGCTCCGCCAAAGGTAACGAGGGTTGTGAAAGTAAATTCCCACTTACGACCAGTAGAATTATAGACGAGACGGCGTCCTTCCTCAGTATATCCAATACTTCCCGCTAAGGAGTTGGCTCCCTGCACGAAGAGAAGGAATACTAATAGTGCACCCAATAACGCTACTACAAAGCACCAGTAATGTTGTAAAAATACGTATGTCATAACTATTAACTCTAAACTATCAACAATCTACTTGATTAGAATATTCCGGTCCTTTCTTGATTTGCTTCAATAAGATGTTGATCTCTACGGCAAGCATGAGGGTGAAAAGGAACAGGAAAATAAAGAAGGTGAGTGCCACGGCATTGCCGCTGATGTCACTTACAGCAACCCATGTGGGTAGCATGTCCTGAATGGTCCATGGCTGACGACCAAACTCGGCAACAAGCCATCCGCTCTCAGAGGCGATATAGGCGAGGGGAACCAGGATGATGGCGATAATATAGTGCCAAGCAGGTAGTCGGGCAATATCATAGGAGTCAGCCTCCGTCTCAGGCAGTAAGCCAAAGGCTGCTAACAGCCGTCGGGTGACTATCGAGAAGAAAGGAATCTTAAAGGAAAGCAGAATGATGACTGCGAAGAATAAAATGAAGATGCAGCCAAGTCCCACCATCGTGCGGAATGCCCAAAAGTTGATAGGAACATAAGGTACAATGTCGTGCTTGTCTTTGACATAGCCATAACCCATATATTTCATGTTCTCCTTCAGAATGGCAAGTTGAGCTTTTTGTGTGGCCTCGTCAGCACCACTCTTTTTTGCCTTACGGTAGGCAGCAAGTGCAGTAATAGCCTTTTGCCCCATGACAATCTTCTCATCGACAGAGGGTTCTCTCGTCCCGTCAGGTCTGGTATACCCATTCAGAATATCATTAATACCAGGTACAAACCCATGTGGGTCGTTAGTTGCCATGATGCTAAGGGCATAGGGCATGTCAATTTTCAATGGTGCGGACTCCTCATTCTGATAATCAGGTTGGGCGATAGGATTCACCCAGGCAATGGCGGTTAATCCTTGGTCTGTGCCACCGTTGTATAATGCCTCCATAGCGGCAAGTTTCATAGGCTGAACTTTTGCCACCTGCTGTCCGCTGATATGTCCAGTGAAGGCAGCTCCCAATGAGGCTATCAGTCCTACGATGGCGGCAATCTTGATACTCTCCTTAGCAAGCTTTATCTCGCGTTTCTTCCATAAATACCAACTGGATACTGCAACAACAAAGATGGCACCAATTATCCATGCGGAGATGACGGTATGGCAGAACTTGCCGATGGCAAAAGGCGAGAATGCTACAGCAAAGAAGTCAACCATCTCGTTGCGCATGGTATCAGGGTTGAACTCACATCCTACAGGATATTGCATCCATGCATTAGCGACGAGAATCCACCATGCCGAGATGGTGGCACCCAGTCCTGTGAGCCAAGTGGAGGCAAGGTGGAATCCTTTGGATACCTTATTCCAGCCGAAATACATGACGGCGACAAAGGTTGACTCCATAAAGAAAGCAACAATACCTTCTATGGCAAGAGGGGCTCCAAAGATGTCTCCCACAAACCAAGAGTAGTTGCTCCAGTTGGTTCCGAATTCAAACTCTAGAATAATACCTGTGGCAACACCCATGGCAAAGTTTATACCAAACAGCTTTTGCCAAAACTTTGCTGTGTCGCGCCAGAATACGTTCCGAGTACGATAATAGCAGGTTTCTGCAATACCCATGATGACGGCAAGTCCCAAGGTCAGGGGAACAAATAGCCAGTGATAAATCGCAGTCAAGGCGAACTGTGCTCTTGCCCAGTTAATAGAACCTGCATCAATGTTTAATAATAGGTCGTTCATAATTTATTAGGTTTTTTAGGTTTGTTAGGGGGAGTAGGTTTGTTAGGGGGCTCGCTCAATCATCTCGCTTGCCACGTACTCAGATTCGCAGCCTTCCTCTGTGTGGCTTTTAAGGAAATTGGGAAAAAAGAAGACTTTGAGGATGGCAAACATGATAAACAGTTTTATCAAGATGATTGTCCATAGCGTCTTGCCAAGCCGCATGTTGCGGAAGCCGTCATAGTAGAGGTCGAAAGCCCTGTACCAGAATCCCTGTTTGCTCATGAGTTGTCCTCTTTATCGTTATTATTGATGCAAATATAGTAAATAAAATCAAATCAACCAACTTTTCTTTGCTATTTTATGGAAAAGTTTTACCTTTGCACCACGTTATGTATTAATATGGACAAAAAGATTATATCTGTTCTTGCTGTTGTTATTGCTTTACTTATAGGTGGAGTCGCCTATCTGGGGTATAGCTTATATCGACAGGCAGAGGCAAACAAAGATATGGAGGAACTTGCCACACTTGACAAACAAGAGATGGAAGGCGAGTATCAACAGTTTGCTGATCAGTACAGTGAGATGAAGACCCGCATCAACAATGACTCAATTATTGCTCAGTTGACTCGTGAGCAGGAACGCACGGAGCAGTTGTTGCAGGAATTGAAGAATACCAAGGCGACGGATGCGGCAGAGATAACGCGTCTGAAAAAAGAGCTTGCATCAGTACGTGCTGTCCTTCGCAGTTATGTATTGGAGATTGATTCCCTGAATCGTCTGAATCAGGCGTTACAGGATGAGAATACCAGATTCCGTACCGAGTTAGAAGAGAGTAACCAGCAGAACCTTGCCTTAACCACTGATAATGCGACACTTTCAGAGAAGGTCGCTATTGCCGCCCAATTAAATGCGGTGAATATCGATATCATGATGATTGTCAAAGGCGCTTTGTCCTCAAAGACAAAAGAGCGTACCAAGCATCCGCATAAGATTGGTGGTTCTACCAATGAGATGAAGGTGCGTTTTGTCCTTTCCCGTAATGTGACTGCAACCAATGGTATGCGTTCCGTCTATGTACGTATTCTTACGCCAACAGGTAGTGTGCTGAATGCCTCAGGAAAATGTGCCTTTGAGGATAAACAAGTTGATTTTACGGCTGCGAAGAACATAGAATATACAGGCGAGGAGACTCCAATGGAGTTCTATGTGGCGAAGAAAGAGACATTAATACCAGGTACTTATCGTGTCCAGGTGATTGCTGACGGACATGAGATAGGAAACCGTTCTATAGAACTTGAGAAATAGAAATGAAGAAGCAATTACTTTTTTCTCTACTTGCTTGTGTCGCACTTCCTGTAGGAGCGCAGAAAATACTGTCTCTCGACAGTTGCCGGGCGATGGCGTTGCGTAACAATAAACAGTTGAGTGTCTCACGGGTGAAACAAGAGGTGGCTGCCAATATGCGCAAGTCTGCAAGGACTAAATACCTGCCGCATGTCAGCGCATTAGGTGGCTATGAGTGGACTAGTAAGGAAATCTCGATACTGAATGACGACCAGAAGTCCGAATTGTCGAATATCGGTACGAGTCTTGCTGGAAACATAGGTGAAGGAATCCAGCAAGGGATGGCTGGTATACCGCAGGGCGTATGGCAAGCTCTTGGGCAAATGGGTATTTCCCCAGATGCTATTCAACAACAGGTGGGTACTGGACTGAACCAGTTTGGCGGTGTGCTGAATGCTGGTGGTCAGAGGATTGTTGATGCTTTCCGTACTAACACCCGTAACATGTTCGCTGGAGCTATCATGGTGACGCAACCCGTCTTCATGGGTGGCGCTATTATCGCTATGAATAAGATGGCAGATATTGGAGAACAGTTGGCTGCCAACTCGATGGAAGGTAAGCGTCAGTTGACCCTTTTCCAAATTGATCAGGTATACTGGCAAGTGGTATCCTTGAAGCATAAGCAGAAACTGGCGCAGGCATATCTCGACTTGGTGAAGAAATTGGATGGTGATGTCCAGAAGATGATAGTGGAGGGTGTTGCTACTCGTTCGGAAGGACTGAGTGTCAGCGTAAAAGTGAACGAGGCAGAGATGACCCTTACCAAGGTAGAGGATGGGTTGACCCTCTCGAAGATGTTGCTTTGTCAGCTCTGTGGACTGCCGATGAATGAGCAGGTTACCTTGACGGATGAGGATACTGAGGATATCGCTGCCGTAGAATTGACTCCCAAGGTGGATGCTGAGCAGGCAGCAAACAATCGTCCGGAATTAAGACAATTGCAGAATGTCGTAGACATGAGCCGTCAGTTTACGAATATTCTTAAAGCTGGTAATCTGCCACAGGTGGCACTGACTGGCGGCTATGCAGTCTCGAATCCTAATTTGTTTAACGGTTTCGAGCGGAAGTTCGCTGGTGTCTGGAATATTGGTGTGCTGGTACGTGTTCCTATATGGAACTGGGGTGATGTGGCTTACAAAGTGCGTGCTTCCAAAGGTGCGACAACCATAGCCAATCTTGAACTTGCCGATGCTCGTGAGAAGATTGCATTGCAGGTCAACCAGAGTAGTTTCCAAGTGAACGAGTCTTTCAAGAAACTGGAAATGGCTAAGAAGAATACAGAGAAAGCCGATGAGAACCTGCGAACGGCAAATCTCGGTTTCCGAGAGGGTGTCATCTCCTCAACCACAGTGATGGAGGCCCAGACAGCTTGGCTACAGGCGCAGTCACAGAAGATTGATGCGGAAATAGATGTCAAACTCAGTCAGGTGAACTTGCAGAAGGCATTGGGAACATTACAATAATCATCCCAATCTCGCAATCTCGCAATATCGTAATCTCGAAATATCGTAATATCGCAATTAAAATAAAACCAATATATGTCAGCAAAAACGCAACATAACAACATCCTGCTCGCAATCATAGGATTTGCGACAGCAGTAGCCATCGTAGCACTAATAGGTTTCTTTGCCTTAGGTCGTGATCCTGAGTTGATTCAGGGACAGGTGGAAGTGAGTGAGTATCGTGTATCCAGCAAGGTACCTGGTCGTATTTTGGAGATTCGTGTGAAAGAGGGTGACTTCGTGAAGGTCGGTGATACCCTTGCCATCCTTGATGCCCCTGAGGTCCGTGCCAAGATGGAGCAGGCTCGCAGTGCGGAAAGTGCTGCGGCAGCCTTGGAACAGAAAGCACAGAATGGCGCTCGTGAGGAACAGATACGTGGGGCTTTTAACTTGATGCAGCAAGCAAAGGCAGGTTTGGAAATAGCCGAGAAATCCTATCAGCGTATTCAGCGTCTTTATGACGAAGGGGTAGTGTCCGCTCAGAAGCGTGACGAGGTGTACGCTAATTACAAAGCGATGGAAGCTCAGGCAAAAGCTGCCGAGAGTCAGTACGACATGGCTCGTAATGGTGCACGTCGTGAGGATAAGTTAGCTGCTGCCGCACAAGTAGGACGAGCCAAAGGTGCCGTACAGGAAGTAAACAGCTATATCCATGAGACCGTTCAGATAGCCCAGATGGAAGGGGAGGTCAGTGACATCTTCCCAAAGGTAGGAGAGTTGGTTGGTACAGGCTCTCCGATTATGACCATCTCTGTGATGAAGGATATGTGGGGCACCTTCAATGTTCGTGAGGATCAGTTGAATGGTATGGAGGTGGGTAAGACCTTTGATGCTTTTGTCCCTGCCTTTAACAAGACCATTCAGATGAAGGTGTATTATATGAAGGACCAAGGCTCTTTTGCCGTTTGGAAGGCAACTAAGACGAACGGGCAGTACGACTTGAAGACCTTTGAGGTCAAGGCTCGTCCAGTGGAGTCGATGGAGGGCTTGCGTCCTGGTATGTCGCTCATTATTAAGTGAGAGGTGAGAGGTAAGAGGTAAGAGGTGAGAGGTGAGAGGTGAGAGGTAAGAGGTGAGAGGTATCAGGCAGATATATGAGATCATGCTTCGGGAGTTGCTGATTCTGCGTCAGAATCACATCTACCGCTTCTGTATGGTGTTGTTTCCCATACTGGTTATCTTTTTCTTTACCTCTATGTTGGATGAAGGACTGCCTACCAATCTGCCCGTAGGAATTGTCGACTTAGACAATACCTCAACCTCCCGTTCGCTGTCTCGTAAGCTCGATGGTTTCCAGATGTCGAAGGTCGTGGCACGTTATCCCAGTGTCACAGAGGCTCGTCGTGCTGTCCAACGTAATGAGATATACGGTTTCCTTTATATCCCTAAGGGAACTACAGAAAAACTTCTTGCCAGCCGACAGCCCAAGATATCCTATTACTATTCCTACACCACGATCGCCGCAGGTACCATGCTGATGAAGGATATGAAGACGATCTCTACCCTCGGTTCAGCAGGTGTCGGACAAGCGACCATGCGAGCCAAGGGCTTGACAGATAGGCAGATACAGACTCTACTGCAACCTATCAAGGTCGATCTGCACCAGATTGCCAATCCATGGAGTAACTACAATGCTTACCTGAGTACGATGATGGTACCGGGTATCATCATGCTGTTTATCTTCCTCGTCTCTGCCTATTCCATTGGGACGGAGTTGAAGTTTGCCACAGGCAAGAAATGGATGGAGCTTGCCGATAACAATATCACGGTGGCATTATTAGGTAAGTTTCTGCCTCAGACCATCATCTGGCTTGCCATCGTCTTTGGCTATGAGTGGTATGTGTTTTATCATCTTGGCTTCCCTCATCTGGGAAGTCCTTGGATGCTGGTACTCTTAGGGCTCATGCAAGTGCTTGCTTCTCAAGGCTTTGGTATCTTTGCCTTTGGACTGATGCCCTCGCTACGAATGTCGATGAGTATCTGTTCGCTATGGGCAGTGCTGAGTATCTCGATGGCGGGTAGTGCCTTCCCTGTGATGGGTATGGATGCGCCTTTGCAGTCTCTCTCATGGCTGTTCCCCTTGCGTCATTACTGGATGATGTACCAGACGTGTGTGCTGAATGGTTTCCCACTCATTGAGTCATGGTTCCACTTTGCCGCTTTGGCAGCCTTTATGCTATTGCCTTGGCTGGTGGCTAATAAGATTAAAAACGCGATGCTGACCTATGTCTATATTCCATAATATATATAAAGGAATACAGGATGCCTGCTATATCTGGCGAAAGGAGATGATGCAGGTGGTGAAGGATGAGGGTGTACTGATCTTCTTCATCGCAGTGCCGTTGGCATACCCCTTGCTCTATTCATGGATCTACAATAACGAGGTGGTGCGTGAGGTTCCTGTCTGTGTCGTCGACCAGTCGCACAGTCAGTTGTCACGGGACTTCATCCGTAAGTGTGACGCCTCTCCCGATGTCCATGTGAAATACTATGCGCAGGACCTTGACGAGGCGAAGTCGCTCGTCAGTCGACAATTGGTCAAGGGTATCTACCTGATTCCCAGTTCCTTTGAGGGTGATGTCTATGGTCTGAAGCAAGGTACCGTGAGTGTCTATTGTGATATGAGTCTGATACTCACCTATAAGGCGATCTTCCAGACGGCTCAGTCTGTAACGATGGAGATGGGTACGGACTTGCAAACGAAGTTAGGTGGACATTATACGGCTCGGGAGGAGGCGATAGCGGCACGTCCGCTCGACTATGAGGATGTGCCGATCTTCAGCCCTTCGGGTGGTTATGGCTCTTCCATTCTTCCTGCCGTGCTGATGCTGATACTGCAACAGACCCTCGTGTTGGGTATCGGACTGTCCGCGGGAACGGCGCGTGACGAGAATCCTTATCGCAACCTGATACCTGTAGGCGACACTCGTTATGAGCACACGCTACCTATTGTGATGGGTAAGGCGATGTGTTATTTCATGATCTTTATCGTCATGGGAACCTGGTTGTCTGCAGCCGTCCCACGAATATTCCATTTCCCACAACTTGCAACAGGGTATTCGTTGATGTGTATGATGTTGCCATACATCCTTGCCTGCATCTTCTTTGGCATGGTGGTGTCGTGTATGGTGAAGTATCGTGAGAACGTGATGCTGATCATGGTCTTCGTCTCTGTGCCATTATTGTTCCTCACAGGTGTCTCATGGCCCCAGTCGAACATTCCAGGTTACTGGCAAGGAGTTTCCTGGCTCTTCCCCTCCACATTTGGAGCACGTGCTTATATCCGTCTGAACTCGATGGGTGCCGACCTCAGCGATGTCATGCCTGAGTTGC
>CALFUF010000173.1 GCA_937916405.1 uncultured Prevotella sp. | reverse complement strand
TGCGCGATAAAAACTTTTTTTGAACAGCCAAATTAATAGGCTGCGGAATTTAGGGGTTTGCTGAATGCAGCCAAGCGCAAAGCGAAAGAAGCAGTCACTAATAAAGCGAGCGAGGTTATCAACAACAAGGCGAACGATGCCGTCAACACTGCCGTGAATGGTAACATCATCCCACTTTACTATACCAGTGGCAATCCTATGGGTGAGTGGAATCCAGAGACTCGTCAGTACACACAGATCGGTAAGGTAGGTAATGAGTACAAGCGGGCACATGTCTATACTTTCCAGAGTGACGGTTCTGTGGTAGTAGATGATGGACGACGGATTGGTGAGATTCAGCCAGACGGTACGATGAATACCGCTCAGACACAAGGTATCAAATACAACCCCCAGACTGGGGAGGTGACTCGCAATGGTGAGTGGTTTGGTAAGATTGAAGACAGCGGCATGTACCTCTTTAACGACAAGATGGGATGGGCGAAGACAGCCATGGACAAACAGATTCAGGCTTTCATCCTGTTTAATCTTATTGCCACAAATGAGATGCTCACTGAGTTTAAACAGAAATACGACGAGAAAGTGAAATTCAACAAAGAGATGCGTCAGCAACAGATTGCTAATGCTAAGGCTGACGAAGCCGCCTCACGGTTAGGTGGCTCTGCAGGTGCTGTAAAACTCCGGAAAGGAGGAAGCATTGTAGGAGAAATCCGTAGTAACAACGAGGTATGGATAAATGGTTCTAATCGTGGTAAAATTGAAAGTAACGGCAATATCTGGGTAGGTGGCAGCGTGGCTGGTCAAATACTCTCCAATGGTGATATCAGGAAAGGCGGCTCCATCGTTGGTAAGGTACAAGGAGGCAAGGTATGGCTGGGTGGCTCTATCGTTGGTGAGATCCGTCAAAACGGTGATGTTGTCAAGGGTGGTTCCGTGATTGGTCGTGCCGAGGGCATGAAAGATGCCATCAAGGTAGCTGTTGTTTACTTCTTTGGTTTCTATAATCTCTAATTAATCATTATATGAAAAGACTATTTGCTATCGTAGCGATGACCCTGTCTTTCATCACTATCCCTGCTCAGCGGATTGGTGCTTATATCACAGATGCTAATGGTTCTTTTACCAATATCAGGAATGCCCCTAAAGGGGAAGTCATTGGGAAAATCAGTACTAAGCAGTCGGTGATTGTCGCCTTGGAGAACTATACCAATGGCTGGTGGAAATTGGTAGGACTGCCAGAGGATGCTGAGGAGGCAAAAGACATCCCTTTGGCTTACTCACCTTCAGATTATTGGATTCACTATTCCGTAGTAGGTTTCAGTACCAGAAACTATGGAGGTCAGACCCTCCATCTACGTCAGTCACCAGATGCCCATTCCCCTATTGTCTATTCCTTCTCTGAGGAATTACAACTTCACCCCGTAGGTGTCGCAGATGGCTGGGTGAAGGTAAAGACCAGTGATGGGAAATACACTGGATGGATAGAGGATGAATGGATCTGCGATAATCCTCTGACTAACTGTTGCTAAACCATGAGGAAATTTTTATTCACGACATTGCTGATGGTCTGGGTACTGATAACCAGTGCCCAGACCGATAACCGTACAGAACTGGAGGCTATCTACTGCATCAAGACGGATGACAATGTCTATATCCATGTCCGTAACCGTGGTATCATTGCCAACGGAAAGGATGCCAATGGTAACCCCACCTTCTATTTCAAGGCTGCACCCCAATTCGAGGCACCAGCCGACAGCCGTTATGGTTGGCTGAACGATGCCCTTTTCATCTGTGCTCCAGAGTGGACACAAGAGTTCAAAGGTATCGTGCTGAATGTGTGGAAAGTGAAGTAATTCAGTGTCTCTTTGCATTTGATGAGAAAGTTGCTGGCACCCGTATTGACTGTTGTCTGCTTACTGTGTGCTTGTCAGACCACAGATATACCGTCACTCTCAACAGTAGACAAGAGAGGTGCGGATAGTGCTGTCATCTATCAAGAGAGAGCCTACCAAGAGATGTTTACAGATTCTCTTGATAAGGCAGAGACGTTTGCCTATCGTGCTTATATGCTCAGCAGCGATTCTACCATGGAACACAGTTCACTTGCCCTGCTCTGTTACATCTACTATCGGGAAGGAAAACAAGAACAGTTACAACTGCTGATGCAGACCGTTTCGCCGGAGACTTATATCAACATGATGGATGTACAAGGTATGGTGGAACGGACGAAAGCAGGATACGAACGCCAATACTATATTGCTGCCCTCATCATCCTGTTACTGGTTTCTGGTATTGTCTGTTTCTGGTATATCCGTAGGATGCGAACGATCAATGGTATCTATCGGCAACGCATGAATCATGTGCGACAAGAACTATTGAACAAGGAGTCAACCATCACCCAGTCAACAATCCTTCCCATTGATGAGACTAAAAAGGGAATTGATGTGCTCTATGCCATTATCAACGACCAGAACATCAGTCAAATGGGTAAACAAGAGGAGCAGGCTCTTCTCAAGACCCTCCCCGTGGTGGATGTTGCTCTTGCGACAAAGATAGGTAAAGCCTCCTCGCCTCTAACTCCCAAGGAAACCTTCTTCTGCATCATGGAATACTATGGAAAGCACGACAAACAAAAGGCTCGCTCTTTCTGCTGTTCAGAACAGGCAATCCGCAGCACCAAGAGCAGGCTCGCCAAGAAGATAGACCTCTCTATCCTGCATTCGGAGTGAGACAAATGCCAGTCAGCCAAAGTGCTTCATTGGAGGCGGAAAGTTACAGGAATCGTATATCTCACACTGACAGGCTCTCCCATTCGCCTGCCGGGAATCCATCGGGGCATGGCACTGACAACACGCAGTGCCTCTGCGTCTAAAGCAGGACAAAGACCTCTTATTACTTTTGCCCCTGTGATACTGCCGTCTTTCTCCACGATACAGGTGACTATTACCCTCCCCTGCACGCATGTTTCCTCCAATTCCTTTGGATAATGAACGTTTTCTTCTAGATATTTTAACAGGGCTTTTCCTCCTCCAGAGAAGGAGGGCATTTGCTCATATATTTCGCACCATATATGCTTTGTGGTGTCACGTCTTTGTACTTGCTGTTGTTGCCCGATGCTTACGACATGTTTCGAACCTATCATCTGGCTCCTTTCGATATCTTTCCTTTGTTTTACCGGTTGTTTATCAAGGCGGAAAGTTACGGGAATCGTATAATTCACCCTCAGCACATAGTCATGTTCTCTGCCAGGAATCCAATGGGGCATCTGTTTGACAATACGAACCGCCTCCTTGTCTAAAGCAGGGGCAACACTCTTTACCACTCTAATATTTCTGAGTTTTAATTTTATTTGTACTATCATTCTTTCGGCTCACTCACTACCAC
>CALFUF010000172.1 GCA_937916405.1 uncultured Prevotella sp. | reverse complement strand
ATGGGATTGAAGCCAAGATTTGATTTTGCCGCATAGTTTTCAACCGCACAGGTCGAAATTTATCACATCGCGGCTGAAGAGGTGATTTTGTGTATGCACCCAATTACGCTCTTTTTCACGCAACCGTTCCAATGGTTCCAGTTTTTTCTTTCTCCCTCTTCCTCCAGCTGTACCTTTTAATTTCTGCAATGAACGAAAACGTCGGTGGAATGCCATGCGAGTATCCAAGAAATATTCTCTACTGCCAATTGCCTTTCGCTCCTCTGTGCAGTTGGTGGCAACATACGTAGGTACATTGATGCCTAAATCCACACCTACAACCACTTTTTTGTTCAAGGCATGCTCCTCCTGAGGGATGTTAACTACTAATAGTAAATAGAATTCTGTACCATTCTGCCCCTTTTTCATCTGTATTGAGGATGTCTGGAGTTGATATTCCTCAGTACAGGTATCATCCAGTTTCAAGCACCTTTTCACAATCTGCTGGTTGTTGCTTTTATCTTTTCCAAAGTATAGTTGAAAACGGATAGCTTTCTTGTCAGCTCTACTGGGCTTATACCAATTGAGGTGAAAGTAAAATTCTTCTTCATCGTGTTTCGTGGACGATTCTTTTTTACTGGCTTCTATCCTAATGGTCTTGTTCCATGGGAATGGGATGGGCATACCTTTCTTGTAGGTACGTATAGAACGTTTCCCCTCCCTTACCTCTTTTAAATCGCTGCTGAAGTTTTTGAAGACAACGCTTTTGACCTCTGCCAATATCTGCCCATAGATATCCAAGTCCATTTCTGAAGCAAACTTTCCTGCGAGTGTTCTTGTAGCCATTTCTGTAGCATAAGAGCAGATGGCTTCCTCTTGTGCAGACATTTCAACTTTATAGCTTCAATTCTTGCTTCCAGCTCTGCAATAGCCTCTTCATTCTCTGCCCTCTTAGCCTTCAATAGTTCAGAATTGAGCGAAGCGTATTCTGCATTCTTGAGCCTCACCATCGACGAAACATGCTCGTCAAAGTACAATTTGGACGATATGTTATTTGCCGCTCTATAAAGATTGTCATTGATGCGGTAAAGCATTTTCCATTGTGCTTTACGCTCATCTTCTGTCAATCCTTCAGTGCAGAGATGCAATTGTATTTTTCTCGTAACCGTTGGCATATTTATCGGCAATAACCCTAAATGATGATTTCGACTGCAAATATACACAAAAAAATATCATAGTATGACATCCGAAGCCAACAAATATAGTTAAAAGGATAGGCTATTCATTATTTTAGTGCAAGAAGGTCTGTAACTAAAAAGTATTTGTGGTTCATTTACAAACAACTAATTAAAGGAAGGCTAAAATGAATGCTACAGGGGGTGGTTTTGAGTTACCCACAAACTATTATAGCGTTAGCCACTCACTCGGTCTTGCCGCTTTGCTCACAAAAAACTCGAAAACGGCATCTGCGAGCATAGAGAATCCCGAAACCGTTAATTGATTTCGGGATTCTCTATTTACACAGTTACTACCATCATTTCGTGTGCCAATCGATGCAGACCTTGTGCTATTTTCTGAGCCTGCTTGGGGCGTGGCTTGCTGATGCCTGAGGCATAATGTGCAAGTTGTTTCTGATTGATACCGGTAATAGTCTCTAGTGATGCAAAAGAGAATATTCCTCTGTAAAATTCGAGAAGGGACTGAACATTGAACTTGTAGACGATTTCGTATTCTCCATCAAACACTGTAGGATATTCGTCACCGTCCTCTTTTGCGCAGTCTACGTAAAACCTAATGCTATCTTCGACTTCTTTCTTGAACTGCTCAAAGTCGCCTGAGCATGCTACTACCCAACCAGGGAGCAGGTCGCAAGCGCAACTATACCCGTTTTCGGTACGTGCGGTGTTCATAATAACAGTTACCATAAATGTATATTTTTTGTTGTAGCTTTTTTAAAAAGAGTGGCATGAATCATAATGATTCTTTGTTGCCACCTTGAAACCTCAATAATCGAATTCTGGAAGAATTTAAGTAGAAGGGAAGGAGTTTGTTAAAACTCCAACCCCGATTGCTCCTCAATACTCTTTAGCAGATCACCGTACACATCGTCATTGCCAGTGCCATTGATTGTCACCTTCCCCGGTTTAGTGGGGTGGACATATTGCGCGTGACTCCCTACTTGATGCTTGAGTGTCCATCCGTCGTCTTTCAACGCTTTCAGGATTTTCCTTGCTTTAATCACTTTCATAATTTAAAAGATCGAATATTTTTGGTTTTCTGCTGCAAAGATAGTAATATTACTACGAATTGCCAAATGTTTTGATATAAAAATAACTATTTTACTATTATTTTCTTCTTTTTTGACAGGAAAAAGGCGGGACGGTTCTCAATGATTCGCTTTAGAACAAACAGACAATTGCTGATCAAGAGGGAAGAATAAATTCATAATAGAAATTTTCAAGAAAAGGTTGTCAGGTTGCGATTTATCTTGATACAATCTTGTAACTGGTAGAGCGATGATTCTACCAATCGTTTTCCCTACACGTATTTTTAAAACCCTTGTCACCGTTGCCGCCTTGCAAAACTATTTGATAATCAATGGATTGTCGGTAACAACGAAGCGGCAACGGTGACAAGGAAAGGCGATTTTTGCCCAAAAAGTGGGGTAAAAACATGAAATCGTGGCACTTTTTTAGACATCGACTGTTTTTTGAGCGGAAAGCTTTCGGCTATAGCCGTTCAGTTGTTTGGCTGGAGCCGTTCAGTTGTTCGGCTATAGCCGAACGGTTGAAAGGATGCCACTTTACCCCTCGAAGGACGGCACTAATACCCATCATCAATAATCTGGTGCCCCTACGGAAGGCATTCTTTACAGTGGTCGGAGGCATCGGAGGCTTTTATCCAACGTATGGTTTCCTTCTGTTGATGCGCCAGCCGATAGCCGCAACGATGATACTCATCAGGGGACTTAGCATGTTGAAGAAACAGTAGGGTAGGTAGGTCAGGGTGGGAACACCCAATACTGTTGCCTGTGTCATACCACATGTGTTCCATGGTATTAATACCGACGTGACGGTAGCGGCATCCTCACAGGTACGACTTAACAGTCGGGTCTCGTACCCTTGGTCTTGGTATACTTTCTTGAAGATATCGGCAGTCAGCACGATAGAGATAAACTGGTCGCCAGTGGTGAGGTTGAGGAAGATACCCGTGCCGACAGTCGAGGATACCAAAGACACCCGATGGCGTACCCAACAGACAATCACTCGTGTCAGACTCTCAATCATACCACTTGCCACCATCACCGCACCAAAACACATGGCACACAGGATGAGCCAGATGGTGTTCAGCATACCTGCCATACCACCTGTAGAGATCAGTTCGTTCAACGAGGCATTGCCAGTGTCTATGGCAGTGGCACCATAATACGTCATGGCAAGTCCACGAGTCAGGTTGTCGTTTCCTGCTACCTCACAGAGGATATGCGGCTGTAGGATGAGGGCTACGATGCCTGCCATGATGGACGAAGAGAAAAGGACGATGAGTGAGGGGATCCTGCGGGCAATCAGCACACCAGTGAATAGTGGTACCAGCAGTGTCCATAGGGAGATATGAAAGGTGCGTGACAGTCCCTCCGTGTATTGCTCCACTTGCAGTTCCGCAGCCCCTCCATTACCCAATCCGGCAATGAAGAAGATGACCAAGGCAATGAGGAAAGTAGGAATGGTTGTCAGCATCATATAGCGGATATGCACAAACAGGTCTGTACCTGTTGCTGACGATGCAAGGATGGTGGTGTCACTCAATGGTGATAACTTGTCACCAAAATAAGCCCCTGAGATGATAGCGCCTGCCGTCCATGCCTCTGACACGTCAAGGGCATGACCGATACCTAACAGGGCGACACCAATGGTGGCTATCGTGGTCCATGAACTGCCCGACAGCAAGGACACCAAGGCGCAGATAACACTGGCAGAGACCAGAAAGAACTGGGGGGACATGATCTGTACACCATAATAGATCAGGGTGGGGACGATACCGCTGATCATCCATGAGCCGGACAGCATACCCACACAGAGCAGTATTAATAACGTGATGGACACCTCGCCCAGTGTCTTCTTGATTTGTTGCTCGAAGATACGCCATGGAGTGCGGTATACCGTCATGGAGATAGAGACACACACCGCCATACCCATCAATAGCGCAATCTGACTGCCACCACTCAGCGAGTCGCTACCGAACAATGAGATGACGATGGCGAGAAAGATGATGAGTATCACCACTGGGATGATAGCCACTAAGGGATGGGGAGTCTTTGTGTCTTGATTCATGAAATAGGTCGATCTCTATTCCTGCTGCAGATAATAGGTCAGCGGTGTGTCGGGCTGGCTGCTCTGCCCGAAGTTTGGAATCTTGTTGATCATCTGAATCACAGGGTCCATCTCTTGCTGACGACTCTTAGGATAGATAATGGCAAGAAAACTGGAATGGCAGAAGGAGGTCCCATCCTCATGGGCTATTGCCTTCTCTTGACGCTTCTTCTTCATATAGAAGATGCGACCATCAGTGGTATAACCTGAGAAGACACCATTCCTTGCCTTATAAACAATGTTCTTGATAGTGGCATCCTGTGCGATGACACTACCAGCGCCAGGGAAGTCCGCGTCATCACAAGCCCATGCTCCTAACAGGGAACAGTAACTCAGTTGTGCGTCCTGGTGTTTATAGATAACCATAGAGTAGGGACCGTCACCATAGAAATCAGTGCCATCGGAGAAATAAGATGGTACCTGAAAGTTATAGGAGGTCTGTTTCCATGTCATCTGATCGGTTCCTTCCGTATTCTCTGTTGCTGCACTGGCTGACGTGCAACACAATAAAAGGTAAAGCAGTGTTTTCTTCATAAATGGTAGTCGTTTTGGTTTTATGTTGCAAAAATAATACTATTTTTCGGAAAAGCCAAAAAATTACATTATTCTT
>CALFUF010000171.1 GCA_937916405.1 uncultured Prevotella sp. | reverse complement strand
CTCATGAGGCAAATGAGAAACTAGCCAATATACAGAAAGAAGGTGAATCCATCTTACAGGAGGCTCGTGAGAAACAGGCGCAAATCCTCAAGGAGGCTGCCGAGACTCGTGATGCCATCGTAGAGAAAGCCCAGGAGAAGGCTAGGGCAGAGGGCACCCGCTTGTTGGATGATGCGAAAGCCTCTATCGAGCAGGAGAAGAAAGCTGCCATTGCTGATATCCGTAAGCAAGTAGCTACGCTCAGCGTTGAGATTGCCGAGAAGGTTCTTCGTCAGAACCTCCAGAGCGACAAGGCGCAGATGGATTTGATCGACCGTATGCTGGATGATGTTTCTGCTAATTAATTAAGGAGTCTGCGTATGGATATCGGAGTAATATCTGTTAGATATGCAAGGGCGCTGCTTAAGAGTGCTACAGACCAGAAACTGGAGGACACCGTCTATCAGGAGATGATGACCATAGCCAAGAGTTATCTGGAAGTTCCTCAGCTGCGTCAAACGATAGACAATCCTATGCTCTCGAAGGACAAGAAACAGACTCTGTTGCAGACAGCTGCTGGTGAGAAGCCCAGTGCGCTAACTAAGAGTTTCATCCAACTTGTACTGAATGAAGATCGCGAGAATGTGATGCAGTTCATGGCGAACTCCTATATCACACTTTATCGCAAGCAGAAGAACGTCATCCGTGGAAAACTCACCACTGCGGCACGTGTGTCAGCTCAGACAGAGCAGAAGATGCGTCAGATGGTGGAGAGTAAGACTAATGGAACAGTGGAGTTTGAGACCGAGGTGAATCCCGATATCATTGGTGGATTTATCCTTGAATATGACACCTATCGTATGGATGCCAGTGTCAAGACCAGACTCAACAACATTCTCAACACACTTAAAAAGTAAAAAACAATGTCAGATAAAATTAAACCAAGCGAAGTTTCCCAGGTATTGCTCGACCAGTTGAAGGGTATTTCCAGCGAGGAGAAATTTGATGAGGTCGGCACCGTTCTCACCGTGAGTGATGGTGTGGCTCGTATCTATGGTCTCCGTAATGCTGAAGCCAATGAGTTGCTGGAGTTCGAGAATGGCACGATGGCTATCGTGATGAACCTGGAGGAAGACAACGTCGGTTGTGTGCTTCTTGGTCCGACTGCCGGCATCAAGGAGGGACAGGTGGTGAAGCGTACTAAGCGTATCGCCTCTATCCGTGTCAATGACAACATGCTCGGACGTGTCATCAATCCATTGGGACAGGCTGTCGACGGTATGGGTGATATCGACCTTACAGACTCTTTTGAGATGCCGCTCGACCGTAAGGCTCCTGGTGTGATTTACCGTCAGCCTGTGAAGGAACCGCTTCAGACAGGACTAAAGGCTGTCGACTCCATGATTCCAATTGGACGTGGACAGCGTGAGTTGATCATTGGTGACCGTCAGACGGGTAAGACCGCTATTGCCGTTGATACCATTATCAACCAAAAGAGTTTCTTTGAGGCAGGAAAACCAGTTTATTGTATTTATGTTGCCATCGGTCAGAAGGCATCTACCGTAGCTACTCTTGTCCAGACACTGAAGGAGCACGGCGCTATGCCATATACCATCGTGGTAGCCGCTACGGCTGCAGATCCTGCAGCTATGCAGTATTATGCTCCTTTTGCAGGTGCTGCTATCGGTGAGTATTTCCGTGACCGTGGTTTTGCAGCCCTTGTAGTTTACGATGATCTCTCCAAGCAGGCTGTCGCTTATCGTGAGGTATCATTGATCTTGCGTCGTCCTTCTGGACGTGAGGCATATCCTGGTGATGTGTTCTATCTGCACTCTCGTCTTTTGGAGCGTGCCGCTAAGATGAACGAGCAGCAGGAAGTCGCCGAGCAGATGAACGATCTGCCAGAGTGCATGAAGGGTCACGTGAAGGGTGGTGGTTCTTTGACAGCCCTGCCTATCATTGAGACACAGGCTGGTGACGTTTCCGCTTATATCCCGACCAACGTGATTTCTATTACCGACGGTCAGATATTCTTGGAGAGTGACCTCTTCAACCAAGGTTTCCGTCCAGCTATTAACGTAGGTATCTCTGTATCCCGTGTAGGTGGATCGGCACAGATCAAGTCTATGAAGAAGGTGGCTGGTACCTTGAAGATTGACCAGGCACAGTATCGTGAGTTGGAGGCATTCTCTAAGTTCTCCAGTGATATGGATGCTGTGACGGCAATGACCCTTGACCGTGGTCGTAAGAACAACCAGTTGCTGATTCAGCCACAGTATAGCCCGATGCCCGTAGGTGAGCAGGTGGCAATCCTGTATTGCGGTGTGCATGGATTGATGCGTGAGGTACCTATCGACAAGGTTCGTGAGTGTCAGAATGCTTTCCTCGATAAGTTACGTACATCGGCTCCAGAGGTCATCGAGACCCTTGCCGCTGGTAAGATAGACGATGAGACGACAAAGAAGATTGAGGAGGTGATGTCCGATATTGCCGGAACTTATAAAGCCTAATAGCCTATGCCCAGTCTGAAGGAAATTAAAGGACGTATTGCCAGTGTTCAGAGTACCCGTAAGATTACGAGTGCGATGAAGATGGTGGCTTCGTCGAAACTCCATCATGCCCAGGTGGCGATTCAGAACATGCTACCTTATGAGACGATGTTGGAGCATATCCTGAAGTCATTTCTTGCCGCAGAGGCAGAGGCACAGACCATCTACGACCAGGAGCGTCCTGTGAAGCGTGTCGCTCTGGTCATTTTCTCCAGTAACTCGTCTTTGTGTGGTGGCTTTAACGCTAACATTATTAAATTGATGCAGCATACCGTTGAGGGGTTGTCTCAGGAGATAGGACGTGAGAATATCGATGTCTATCCTATTGGTCGTAAGGTGGCAGAGAAGGCACAGAAGTTGGGATATAATGTCATGGGTAACTATGCCGACATGATAGATCATCCCAATGCTCATCAATGTATCGAGATGGCAATGGACTTAGGTCGTCGCTTTGCGGATGGCGAGATTGACAAGGTAGAGTTGATCTATCATCACTTCAAGTCTGCTGGTTCACAGATTCTCACTTCTAAGACTTTCCTCCCTATTGATTTAGAGAGTGAGTTGGATCGTGACCATGAGCGTGACCTGACAACTAATGTGGTTACAAAGAAGGCTCAAGACTACTTGAAGAGGAATCGTCGCCAGCGTGAATACAAAGAGGACGAGACCAAGCCGTTGAACGACAACTTCCTGGTAGAGCCAGATATGAACACTGTGCTGACTCAGTTACTGCCGAAGATGGCACATCTGATGCTTTATACGGCATTGCTTGACAGTGTAGCTTCTGAGCATGCAGCCCGTATGGTAGCTATGCAGACGGCAACAGATAATGCCGACGAGTTGTTACGCCAGCTCAACTTGCAATATAACAAGAGCCGTCAGCAGGCTATTACGTCTGAATTGCTCGATATTGTGGGTGGTAGCGTGAATAACTAGTCTGTCAGTTTATACTAGTAAAAGAAAGAGGGATGAGTCCGATGACCCATCCCTCTTTCTTAGTTGTTATTTAGTAAAGACCTTCTTCCCTTCGTTGATATAGATACCTCGTTGGGTCGGTTGTCCCGTCAGACGATGCCCTTGGAGATTATACCATACATTCTCATGAGCCTTTTCGTCCTGCTTGACGGTCTGAATAGCAGTGGCACCAAGGACAGCCTTAATAATGACGTTACCACCTGTCGGCATCGTAAAGGTATGGGAAGCACCGTCCACCTGTGATTGTGTGACTGTACCAACAGCAGACACAGTAGTAATATTCCATCCAGTCACTTGCTTTCCATCAGCAGGGGTAGCATTCAGACGGACATTTCTACCTCCAAAGAATTTTCCCTCGAAGACCCCCTTGCTTAAAGGGATGTCGTTAACAGTAATCTGGATATTCCCAAGGTCGTCCATATCTTTATTGATGGTCATCGCAGTTGGCGTTCCTAACTGATAGTAATCCGCAATCTGCTTATAGAAGATGTCTGTACGGTCTTTAACCCATTTGCGGGCATTATTAAGTTCATCGTTGTAGTTAGGCCACCATGGATTGAAGAGATTACGATGATTGGGATATTCCAGTTTAATCATTTCATACATAGGGTCCCACACTTCACGAGTACCTTTCTCGTTGAGGAAGTCGCCCATATAGACGGCACAGCGGTCAATGAACATATTGAAGAAGTCAGGATCTTCCATCAGTCGGCGGAACAAACGGGTGTGCTCATATTGGTTAGCCCATGCACGATCATTGTCATAGTTAGGATTATGAAGCCATTGTATGGTATTGTAGGATGCTGAAGATCCATAGAGTCCTAAGCCGAAGTCAGTGTCCTTGGCTATCCAACGCCATCTGCCACCCTCCGTCTTTGGTCGCCACATCACGATATTGTTACCAGGAAAGTCCTGATTGTTATAATAGAGGTTCATGATCATGAGGTTGGCAAACTCCCCACAATCCATCCATTGCTCATATTCGGCAAGGGTGTGTCCATGCTCCGCATAGAAAGCCTTGAAGGCATTGTAATTGTCCCAGTCACCTTCTTTCAGCTCGTTCCAGTTCTCAAACATGTCAACATCCTCCAGTCCGTCATAATAGGAATAGACATTATCCTCATTAGAGCGGTCGCGGATATTCAGTATACCTTTATAGATGCCATTGATATAGAAGATGACGGGTCGCCATGACTGCCAGTCAAGGTCCACGTGCTCAGCCATGTTCCTTTGGATGATGGCATCACGCATATAAAGATAGTCGAAGTCATTACCCGCATTGCGAAGGGCTATCGACTTGAAGTCTGTGATACCAGGACGCTGGTCAGGGAAGAACTCATATTGTAGACGTTTCTCCCCGAATCGTTTGTTGGCATAGATAGCGAGCGACTTGAGGGGATTGCTACGGGTGGCACCTCCCATGATGCGAGTCTCACAAAGCTGGTTCAACTGGCTTTCCTCATTGCCATTCTCGAAATACTCGAAGTTGATAGGTCTGCGCCAATCGAACTCGTAGTTCTTTTTGCCGCTCTGATAATTTCCATCCACATAGATACCGATCTTTGAGTCGTTCAGATATTTATTGTCTATCACAATCGACACGACGGGTAAGGTCAGTTGACGACTTGTAAAGAAGATATACGAATGAACAGTAGAGCGAGGGGACATATATCCGTCGCAGAATATCGTAGCACGAATGGTGCGGTTGCTACTGAACGTAATGGGTGAGGTATAAAGCGTACTCGTCTTCGTAGGCTCCACTCCATTGGTCGTATATCGGATGACAGCTCCAGCAGGACTTCCTTCTGGCAGAGAGAGTGTCAGTTGATGGGTGCCGGCAGTGGTGAATACTCCTCCTTTCTCACTGAAGACAGGTTCTCCTAAGATATCCTTCACAGTCTTGCCGCAGTTGGTCTTGCCAGGGGTTGGCTCAGCTTGGTAGCCCCATGAGTCACTGCCGTCCGTCTTTCGACCATAAGCAATGTTGGGGGCAGGTTGTTTCTTCAAACCCGTCACCTGATCGACGACCTCTCCGCCTTTGAAGAGATACACCTCGCAACCCTTTCCAGACTCCAGACGGAAGTCGGTATGCAGGTCTTTCTCCTCCTTGTCACAATAGATGGTGACAAACTGCTTGGGGCCAATCGTCTTGTTGGGCAGTTGCCAAGCTTTTGACTCTTTGTCGTTTTTCCCTAATTTATAACTGTTGAGGTTGACGGAAGTGGTACCACTATTATAAAGTTCCACCCACGAGTCAGGGAAATCGTTAAGGTCATCCATGATACAATCAATATTCGACTGCATCAGTTCGTTGATAACCAGTTGCGCTTGTGCCGTTGTGCCAGCGAGAAGCATACACGAGGCAAGCATAGTTAATTTTAGTTTCATTGTCTTTAGTTTTATTATTAATTCAGTTGTCTTTAGTTTTGGACGTCTCCACCTTTCCACTTAATCGCCATCATGGTGAGGTCGTCGTTCTGCTCATGGTTGCCCACAAACTGGTGGGTTGCGTCAGTCATCGCCTCGACAAGCTCTTGGGGCGAGCCGATATCACCCTGGGAGGGGTTCTTTGCAAAGAATTCTGCGACGACATCCATAACACGCTCCTCATCCATGAGCTCATAGGCGGCATTCTCTGCCTCCGTCAGTCCATCGGTATAGAGGAATAAGATGCTGTTAGTATCCAGCATGAGCTCTTGTTCCTGATACTCCCACTCAGTCATCATACCAACAGGCAGATTCGCTACGACAGGAAGGAACTGAGTATTCAGGACGGGAGGGTTATGCCCTGCATTACAATAGCGCAAGTGACCGCTCACCAAATCGAGCACACCAACGAACAGCGTGACGAACATATTATTGTCATTACCCTCGCAGATGTTCTTGTTCATGATATCCACAATAAGTCTCGGCTCTTTGGTATGGGCAGAGATGTTGCGGAATAGGGTTCTGGTGACAGCCATCACTAGCGAGGCTGGAACACCCTTTCCCGATACGTCGCCAATGCAAAAGTATAACCTGTCATCGTGCATGAAGAAGTCGTATAGGTCGCCACCAACAGCCTTGGCTGGTGTCAGCGAGGCATACAATTCAATATCTGTGCGTTGCAAGGGAGTTAACGACTTGGGCAGCATCGACATCTGAATCTTGTGGGCGATGTTGAGCTCACTCTCCATCGAAGCCTTGGCAGCCGTTGACTCCTTCAGCTCGCTGACATACTGCTTGAGTGAAACCTGCATGGCGGCAAATGAATTACGCAGTCGGGTCACCTCGTCTTTGTGCTTGAACTTGGGCAACAGGGTGTTGAAGTTTCCCTTGGCGACCTCATGGGCAGATTTGGACAGGAAGCCCAAGGGGAGGGTGGCACGACGGATGCTCCAGCTGGTGACGCAGAAGATGACGATGCCACCTACACACATGACGAACACGATCAGCACAGCCAACAGGAATCCCCACATGAACACCATGTCGCGATGCTGTATCACAGCCAACGTCCAGCCGGTATTACCTAACAGCTTGGTATTGATATAATAAGGAGTATGCACCAGATCCTTCATCGACATGTCTAACAGCTCTTTCTTCTCACCTCTCAGAAGATTGATATCCACAGAGTCTGTACCAACCACAAACCTGCCTTTGCTGTCGAGAATCACAATATTGAAGAGCACCTTGTCGGAATTGTCAAAGAGATTAGGGGCATCGAAGAATTCCTCTTTGATGATTTCCTCATGATTATTGAGAGCCTTATCAAGCCAACTCATGTCTAAGTCAATGCCATAGACACCAACCTTGCGCCCCTGGCGGTCGAAGATGGGTAGCACATAGCTGCAGTACATCGTGCTGTCTACGGAGTAGTCGTAGTACGGATCAGTCAGATAGCCATCGTCATACTTTCCTAATGCCATCGCTTTCCGATACCACTCCTTATTGAGGTAGTCATGTTGCTCTGAGCCCAGCTGTCGGCGTACTATATGTATGCTGTCAGAGAAATAAGCGTTCGCCTCAAACCATCGTCCCTGTTCTTTGAAGTAGTCGGGTTCGAAAGCGGCAAAGCTTCCCACCAGTCGGTTGTTGACCTGCAATATGTGTTCCAATGTCTCAAAGACCTTCTCAGGACTTTCCATGTTAGCCTCTACCTCAGCCCTGTTGTTAAAGGCTGTTGCCTTCACCGCCTGGACTAGCGTTTGCATATTTCCGCCTATGCCGTTGACCACATACTGTCCGCACATGTTGCCGTTGTAAAATGAGTAGCCGAGCAGGAAAGCATTAATAGCCCCAATGATAATTACATTGAAGAAAATGATAATTCCGATAACGCGCCAAGTGATACGGTTCGACAACTTTTTCACTCTCTTTTTGCCCATTTTACTTTTTCATATTCTCGGATGCAAAGATACAAAATTTATTTTTATTGCTTAGTTTTCGGGACGCTAAATTCCAATTTATCTACTGATATTTCTATTATCTGATAAAGTTCATACCCTGCCACGGCTCACGCTCGGGATAGTCAGGAGTGCCGTTGGCATGAATCTTCTTCAAGAGCCAAGCCATGTTATCTGCCAGCGTGCGCATGGTCTGCATACCCTCAGTATCCTGAGTTGCTTCACCTGGTGTCAAGCCGTAGGCGATGTTCCAGTATTGGGAAGTGACTACGGGCATGTTCATCATCTCAAATATCATGTTCAGGGTCTGGTAGGCAGCAGTAGCACCGCCACGACGGCAAATGGCCACGGCTGCAGCAGGCTTGTTCTGAACCTTGGCACCAGAGAAGAAGGCACGTTGTAGCACAGCCATCACGGCTCCGTTGGGCTGACCGTAATAGACGGGAGATCCGACGATAAGCGCATCGGACTCATTCAGTTTCTCCACTATGCGGTTGCAGACATCATCGTCAAAAACACAACATCCAAGTTGTCTCGACTGACACTGGCCACAAGCGATGCAGCCACGAACGGGTTTATTGCCTAACTGCATGATTTCAGTCTGAATACCGTTCTTTTCTAATTGTTGGGCAACCTCAGAGAGTGCCGTAAACGTGTTGCCTTTCCTGTTGGCACTACCGTTAATAAGTAATACTTTCATAAACGTATTTGTTTTAGGTTTTAGTCATGCAAAGATAGTGCAAACCGAGCAAAGAACAAAATAAATTTATTTATTTTTTCTTTTGAGGCGCCGCCAATCTTCGACTGAAAGTCAAAGATAGTGTAAAATTTCGATTAAGTGAAGAGAATGCAAATTTATTTGTATTCTTGAGTGTGAGAAATTTATCTAAACCAAATATTGTCAGATAATGGCTTATAGTAAAGAATTTCAAGAATAATACGATTACATCAAAGAGATAACCAATGGCGTTTTCTCTGTCAGGGTTCCTAACCATAATCTGATTCAGGTGAAGTATTGTGAATGGTCTGTCGTCTGTGGCATGGTGCAAAAGCTCTGCACATCACAAAAAGCCATATTCACAGGGTGGAGGACAATCCGCCCTTGTGGTTCAAAGATCAATTTGAGGAAGTGTTTGAAGATCTTAATAACAGCGACTTGTAGAATTCTACCACCTCTCGCATCGACATGATATACATCTTTAATCGCCTTCCATTGAGAGGTGTCCGCTTGCCATCCATCCAGCTGAGTTCCTGAAACTCCATGCAGAACGTCGCGTAGTCAATCTTCCCCTGCTGGTACCACAGCAGCGCATCGGCATAGACGGAGAAATACAGGTTGCAGAATGGCTTGAAAAAGATGAAGTGCTCAACGTCCTCATACACCATCTTACAGAACTGCTCCACCACGCTTGGCACAAACTGCTCGTCGCTATATTCCTCTACCATGCGCTTGTACTCCAAGTATGTGTCGATGGACTCATCTGTGCTTTCCTCCTGCGTATGCATAAAGTCCGAGGGTGAAAAATGAAAGAGGGTCATCTGGTTCTTCGCAAGCGAAGCGACCAAGGTCGAGCGCATCATCGCCGCCTGCTGCTCTGCCTGCTGATAGGTTGTCCGCTCCTCACTCATAGCCAACTCCCTGTGAAGCATCGCCAGATGGTACTTCCCATAGACATGCGTCAACTTACAGGCCAGCGTAACATCCAGCGCACGCCGTTGGTAACGCCCTGACAATTGCTGTTGTGGCTTCAGGTGACTGAGCGTTTCTTCTGAGAAATAGTTTTTTATTAAATTATGTGTAATTTCCGCCTCTGACGTATTCATTATCGTAGAAATTTCGTAAATTTG
>CALFUF010000170.1 GCA_937916405.1 uncultured Prevotella sp. | reverse complement strand
CAACAGAGTCACCACCACCAATCAGAGAGAAAGCACCCTCAGCGGTAGCCTTGGCGATAGCCTCACCGATAGCACGGCTACCAGCTGTGAAGTCATCACACTCGAAGACACCAGCAGGACCGTTCCACAGGATGGTCTTTGCACCCTTGATAGCCTCAGCGAAAGCCTTCTGGCTCTCAGGACCAGCGTCGACACCCTCGAAACCAGCAGGAACCTTGTTGGCAGGGCAGTTGATGATCTCAGAACCAGGCTTAACAGTCATGGTACCGAAGTCGAGACCGTTAGTCGCTGTGCAGTCGCTGCCAAGTACGAGCTCTACGCCATTCTTCTTAGCGAGTTCCTCAACACCAAGGGCAACATCCAGCTTGTCAAGCTCTACGATAGAGTCACCAATCTCACCATTGTGAGCCTTTGCGAAGGTATAGGTCATACCACCGCAGAGGATGAGTTTGTCAACCTTACCGAGCAGGTTCTCGATGATACCGATCTTAGAAGATACCTTAGAACCACCCATGATGGCAACGAACGGACGCTTGATGTTAGAGAGAACGGCATCAACAGCCTTAACCTCTTTCTCCATCAGCAGACCCAGCATCTTGTTGTCAGCGTCGAAATAGTCAGCGATGACAGCGGTAGAGGCATGCTTGCGGTGAGCAGTACCGAAGGCGTCCATCACATAGCAGTCAGCATAAGAAGCAAGAGTCTTGGCAAACTCTTTCTGAGAAGCCTTCATAGCCTTCTTTGCCTCGTCGTACTCAGGTGTACCTTTCTCGACACCAACAGGCTTTCCTTCCTCCTCAGGATAGAAGCGGAGGTTCTCCAGCAACAGAGCCTCACCCATCTTCAGCGCCTTAGCGGCATCCTGCGCCTTAGCGCAGTCAGGAGCGAAAGCTACGGGAACACCGAGAGCCTTCTCAACAGCCTCACGGATCTGACCCAGTGACTTCTTCATGTCTACCTTTCCTTTGGGCTTGCCCATGTGGCTCATAATGATAGTAGCACCACCATCAGCAAGGATCTTCTTTAGGGTAGGAAGGGCACCACGGATACGGGTGTCATCAGTAATCTTACCATTCTCGTCCAGGGGTACGTTGAAGTCTACACGTACGATTGCCTTCTTACCGGCAAAGTTGAATTCATTGATTGTCATAATACTTTGTGTTATATAATTAATATTGAGTTTCGAAATTCGAACGCAAAGGTACGAAATTTCATTGAACATTGAACATTGAACATTGAACATTTAGCGTTTTTTTGCGTACCAGATTTAATAATGTAAGGCAGAGTTTGCAAAATTCAAAGAAAAATGCGTAACTTCGCAGCCGAAAAGAAATAAACTCACGTAGAAAATGGATATACAAAACATTCCCGTGCTGCTGCTGACAGGATATCTGGGTAGTGGCAAGACGACATTGCTGAATAGGATTCTGCAAAATAAGAAAGGTATCAAGTTCGCGGTCATCGTCAATGACATCGGTGAGGTGAATATCGATGCCGACCTGATTGAGAAAGGTGGTGTGGTAGGACAGAAGGACGACTCATTGGTCGCCTTGCAGAACGGTTGTATCTGCTGTACCTTGAAGATGGACTTGGTGGAGCAGTTGCGTGACATTACCAAGATGCACCGCTTCGACTATATTGTCATCGAGGCAAGTGGTATCTGTGAGCCCGGACCTATCGCCCAGACGATTTGCAGTATTCCCTCCTTGGGTCCTGAGTATGTGAAGGACGGCTATTTGCAGTTAGACTGTATCGTGACGGTGGTTGATGCCCTCAGGATGCGTGATGAGTTCGAGGGTGGTAACGACCTGTTGCGTCAGAATATCGACGAGGAGGATATTGAGAACCTCGTCATCCAGCAGATCGAGTTCTGTAATATCATCCTGCTCAATAAAGCCTCTGAGGTGTCGAAAGAGGAGTTGGGCAAGGTGAAGGAGATTATCCGCACCATCCAGCCTAAGGCGGAGATTATCGAGTGCGACTATGGTGATGTGGACCTGGAGCGGATTATCCACACAGAGAAATTCAATTTCGAGGAGGTTGCCACCTCTGCCGCATGGATTCAGGAGTTAGAGGGAGACCATGACGAGGAGGAAGAGCATGAGCACCACCACCATCATCACCACCATCATCACCACCACGACGAGGGGGAGGCAGAGGAATACGGTATCGGTACCTTTGTCTACTATGCCCGTCGCCCCTTCAACCTCGGGTTGTTTGACGAGTTCGTGGCTCGTAAGTGGCATAAGAATATTATCCGTGCCAAGGGTATCTGCTACTTCAAGGGCGAGGAGGACATCTGTTATGTCTTCGAGCAGGCTGGTCATCAGGTGTCCCTGCGTAACGTAGGACAGTGGTATGCCACCATGCCGAAGGAGGAACTGGAGATGATGATGGCACGAGACGAGAAACTACGTCGCGACTGGGACGACCAGTATGGTGACCGTATGCAGAAACTCGTGTTCATCGGTCAGCACTTGGATAAAGAGCAGATTACAAAAGATCTCGACTTCTGCTTGTCATAAAGAGTCAGGCTCGGATTTACGATTAAATCCGAACCTGATCTGTTAAAGAGAGAACTGAACTTTCATTCCTGCCACAAACCAGCATCCCGGTTGTGGCACATTACCATAATCCACATACCGTTTACTGGTCAGGTTATTGCCTTCCAGATAGATGGAGTAGGTGTCCGTGTTCCAACTCAACCGCATGTCAACCACGGAGTAGGGGTGATAGTCGCATACCTCTCCGTCAATCGTCGTATAGGAACCCATGCGGTCTTGGAAGCGATACTTCACGTTGAGGTCAAGATGCTTGATGACATGGAGCAACAGCGATGCCGTCAACTTATGACGCAGATACTCCAAGGAATACTGCGACTGCAGATAATCCTCCACGTCCTTGTCTTGATGCAGATAGCAGTAGGAACATTGGACATTGAGCATTGAACATTGAACATTGGCTGTTGTCTCAAAACCGATGGTGTTCACCTTCGTATGGTTGACACTCTGCCAGACAGGATCCGTCTCACGAGTATCCATCACCCAGTCAATCATGTTACGGGCATGATGATGGAAGACACTTGCCGACAGTTGGAAGATGTTTGATTGGAATTTGACACCTCCCTCCAAAGCGTGTAACTCCTCAGGTCTCAGATGCTTGTCTGCCTGATGACCTCCCACGCTATAATAGAGTTCCGTGAATGACGGCATGCGCAGGGAGGAGTTGTAGGACGCATAGATCTTCCAGTTAGTGCCGATGCGATAACTGACATCGATACCAGGATAAACCTTAAACGGCATCTCGTTCCATGTGTTCTTCACAGCGATAAAACCAGCGGAGAGGGTGAAACGTTTGAGCAAAATGTTATGCTCCAAGTGGAAGGAGAGGTTCGAGCGGTTCAGTCCTACTTTGTAATGACTGAACGGATCGGAGAGCTCCTCACCAAGGTTCGTACTGACGATATCCTCGTTGCGGAACTCAGCACCAAAGGCGGTGCGTCCCAACAGCCAGTCGAAATAACTGTTCAGGTTGACACCGAAGACATCCGTACGATGGTAGTTGAAGGGTACTTTCTCCTCTGAGCCACGTATCAACTCGAAACGGTCGTGGTTGCGGTTCCAATAGATAGCAGGACGGAAATGCCAGTTACCTGCAGTGACCTCTCCCTGTAGTGCCGTGTTAAGTTTGACAGTCTTCTCAAACTGCTCGTCGAACTTCGCACTGTAGAAGGTGTTGGAGCCGAAACCTTTTGTCGACAGTCCCGCATGCCAGGAAATCATAGAGGTGAGTGGTGAGTGGTTAGAGGTGAGAGTATATCTACCTTGGTAGAACACCTTGCCACCTGAGTAGTCACTGTTCAGACTACCAGCCTTCGAACGGCTATAACCGTCGGAACGGGTGTAGGAAGCGGAGAGTTGTGAGGTGAGAGGTGACTGCTGTGGTTTGAGACTGACCCGTCCTCCTGCTGACAGGTAACCGAAGGAGCCACCCTCCATGCGAAAGTTCAGACCCTTCCTGACCTCCCCTAACTTAGGGGAGGAAGTAGTCACGATATTGATCGCACCCATCAGTGAACTGGTGCCATAGACACGACCGGCAGGACCCTCTAACACCTCAATACGCTCGATGTCTGAGATGTCGCATGGGAAATCGAAGGCATTATGTCCCGTCTGCGGATCACAGATGTTAATGCCATTGAGCAGGATGGTTATCTGCTCACTCGTACCCCCTCGGATACCGATATCCGTCTGTGCACCAATCGGTCCTCGTTGACGGACATCCACGCCTACGGCGTATTTCAGCAAATCGTTAATACTTTGTACTGGTGCCGCTTGAATCTCGTCGCGACTCAGTACAGTCACCATTCTCGCTGCCTGACCTAAGGTCAGGGGAACCCTGTTGCCCGTTACCTCTACTTCTTCCAGCTCATACTGTGCTTCTGGCTGCATTGGAGTGGTCACGGTCTGGGCGCTAAGGCTGTCGGGATTGGCAAATGCCAAAGAAGCGACAGCCAGCACGCCGATATTGACCTGGACCTTCAATGAGCGGAACACTGCATAAGGGCTGTTCTGGAAGTGCTTGAAACGCACTGCAGCTTGGCCTTTCTGAATGTTTTTTCTCATAATTGGATTAAATTAAGATTACATCACTTCACCACTTCCACCTCGATCATCACGGGGAAATGATCGCTTGGAACGCGTGCAGTGAATTTCTTTGAATCTTCGGAATTCGGACCCTCCATGAATGGTTCTGTGCGAGGGGTCTTGTCTATCTTGGCACGATAGGTATCGGTCAGGATGCCATAGCGCTTCACATGAAACTCCTTGGTGAGGAAGATATGATCTATGCGTGCATCATCGCCACGGTCGGGATGGAAGTCGTTCCACGTACCTACATTGTCGTACACGAAGTCGGCCACCTCGTAGGCATCACGCATCAGTCCAGATTCTGCCAGCAGCTTGTAGCCGCTGTCGCGCTGATCCACGTTGAAATCGCCAGAGAGCACAGAAGGCAACCCTTCTCTTTCCTCATCTTCCTGCACCTTGCGGAGAATCAGCTTGGCACTCTCAGCACGTGCCACCACGCCTATATGGTCCATGTGAAGGTTGTAATATATAAAGGTGAAGCCCGTGGTCTTCTCACGGAACTTGCCCCATGTGCAGACACGTGGCAGGGCAGCATCCCATCCCACATTCGGACGGTCAGTAATCTCAGAGAGCCAGAAGTCGCCATGCTCCAGCACATCCAACTTGATTTTATCGCTTACTCTGACAGAACCATCAGCACTGTAAAACTTGCACTCTGTCGGCAGATTGCCGTCGAAATAGTCTTCCAAGGAAATCACGTCGCCGGTTATCTCATACTTGTACTCGTCAACGTTGCCAGAAAACCGACCTTTTCCATCTTCGGCCAAGTACAGGAGATAGTCATCGGTGAGTTCCACACCTTCGCTCTCCAGTTCTTTCTTTCGATAGGCGACGTATTCATCAGCGTTCGAAAGCGAGAACGCCTCACCATCGTAGGTTCCAGAAATCGACTGAAAGGCGAGATAGAGAATCGACTTCTCGGTGTCGTATGAATACTGGTAAGTCACGTAGTAGGTACCGTCATCGTCTTCATCCGTAAAGGCAACGGTGCTTTCTTTGAATTTCAAAGTGGAAACATCTCCATGCTCATCTTCATAGGTGAACGTCTTGCCCGAAAAGATGTTTACACTTTGAAATTCAAAGAAAGCACCGTTGCCTTT
>CALFUF010000169.1 GCA_937916405.1 uncultured Prevotella sp. | reverse complement strand
CCGAGGGACAGAACGGTTTCGTGATTGTCAGTGCTGACGACCGTACCATACCTGTATTGGGATATGCCGACAAGGGTAGTCTGGAGATGGACAAACTCCCTGTCAATGCCCGCCGCTGGCTGGAAAGTTATGCCGAGCAGATCAAGGCTTTGGGTGATGATGTCCAGACTGACACCCGCCCTCGTCGTGTCATAGGTTCCCCCGTGGCACCCCTGCTGACTTGTCAGTGGGATCAGGGAGCACCTTATAACCTGCAGTGTCCTACATACGCTGAGGATCACTGCGTCACTGGTTGTGTCGCCACTGCCATGGCACAGGTGATGTACTATCATAAATGGCCCGAGGTAGTGAATGTCACCTTACCATCATATATGACTGCCAAGTATCTCTATGTAGACGAATTGCCTCCTACTGCATTCAAATGGGACAAGATGAAAGACGAATATGTCTATGACGAGACCGGCGAGAGTGCCGATGCTGTCGCAGAGTTGATGCGCTATTGCGGTCAGGCTGTGCAAATGAACTATCGTCTTGACGAATCAGCAGCTTCTGTCTATGCCTCAGTAATGACACACTATTTCGGATATGGTAAGACGGCAAGGAACATCACCCGCAGAACATATTCCTCAATGAAATGGGAAAGCATCATTTATCAGGAGATTGCCAACAAACGTCCCGTACTTTATTCTGGTCTCTCTGGTAATAGCGGTCACCAATTCGTGATTGACGGCTATGATGACAAGGGTCTCTTCCATGTCAACTGGGGATGGGGAGGCTATTCAGACGGTTTCTTCTCTTTGTCTATCTTGAATCCCTATGGGCGTGGCATTGGCGGAGGGACCTCTTCTAATGGATACAGCATGGATCAGGATGCCATTATCGGGTTGCAACCTGACAAGGAAGCACTGGCTGGCTACTCTACTCTATATTGCAGAAACGCCTACACCTATACCTCTGCCTATACTCGCAGTTCCTCTTCTGAGAATTTCACGAATGTCGGTGTGTATGGGGAAGTTATGGAATATGGTATCTGGGATATCAACTTCGACCATGCATGGGTGCTTTGCAAAGACGGGGAGAAGATTCAAGAACTGGATGTACAACAAGACTTAGTTCTCAACACGTCCTACAATAGCTATAATTATTCTCCTATTAAAACCATCTTTGCCAACATATCGTTTGGAGCAGGACTGGCGGACGGTGTCTATGAGCTTCGTCAGATGACAAGCTCGCCTGGTACTAACCAATGGGAGTTCTGCCAAAATACGGGAAACACTTTCTTGCTTGCGGAAATTAGCGGGAACACGCTCACGCTGAAATATTCAGACCAGCTCGAAGGAACCGTTCAAGTCAACGACGTGACCATCAATGGTGTCTTGAAGACTAATCGCGATATGTCGGCAGTCATCAACTGGACCAATAAGGGTTACAATCATGAGACACCTTTATATTTATATCTGGACTGGGAGAAAGTTGGTTCTGTATCTTCTTACGTGGATAGAGGTGAGACAGGTGATGTAGAGATTGCTTTCACTAGCCAATACGCTGGTACCAAGACGTTGAAAGTCTCCACAGATCCTTCTGGGTATAATATCGTCTATGAGAAAGAGATAACTATTGAGGAATCTCTGCCACAACAACTTAATGCAACAATTGCTGTTGAAGGTGAGAAAAGCTACACCATTGAAGGCACAACCATCAATGCTACTCTGACCTTTACTAACGATGGCACAAATAACTACGATGACCTGATAATCGTGCAATTGTCTGAGTTTGACTCAGAAGGTTATTGGGTTGGTGATGTCGCAGAAGTGGTTAAGCCACTCCAACTCGCAACTGGTGCGCAAGAAAACGTACAAGTCCAGTTTGCCGACTTAAAACCAGGTGTTGAATATGGTATCTATGCGTACTACTACTCAACAGGTCTATCACAGGCTGGTGCCTATTGGATAACCGTAGGAAAAGTATTGGTTCCGGCAGACCTCAATATCTCCACGACGATAGCAAATGCCAAGAATGGCAACATAGAGGGAACAACGGCAAAGCTGGATATCACACTGATGAACAACAGCACTTACGAATATAATGACAGGATTGCTGTTGACATTTATTCTTTGGATGAAAACAACTACTATTGGGAAAAAGAACAACGTTTCAATATAGAGATTCCTGCCGGTCAGACCAAGGTCGTCAAAGACTATGAGGTCACCGGACTAGAAATCGGCAAGAAGTATTTTGCATATATTTACTACTATTCTGAGGGTTACTACCAATGGGGAGGCATGACAGAAGCTTTCACGATGGTGACTCCCACAGCGATTAACACTGTCAAGACGGAGCAGCAGAAGGACACACCTGCCTATAACCTCCGTGGACAGCGAGTATCCGCTAACCATAAGGGTATCATCATCAAGAATGGTAAGAAGTATCTGGTGAAATAGTGTAAAAATCGAGTAGAATGAAAAATAATCCGCCAAAAGTTTGGTGGATTATTTTTTTTGTTGTACCTTTGCACCCGCAATCAAGAGGATTGCACGAAAGAACATAATGATGGTGCCTTAGCTCAGTTGGTAGAGCATCGGACTGAAAATCCGTGTGTCCCCGGTTCGATTCCTGGAGGTACCACTCCTCCTTTCATTATGAGTCCCTGTCTTCGAGTTTATCGAGCAGGGGCTTTTTCTTTTGCATAACGACAACAATCATGACGAAGCCCGTACTTTCGAGGGACGAAGGTACGGGCTTCGTTTTATTTTATCGCAGAGATACATCCCAAAGAGGATAAGGAGGGTACCAAGGAGGAACCAAGGGGTGATTTGCTCGTTGAGCAATCACCACGCAAAGATGATGGTGGTGATGGGATTGAGCCACCAAGTGATAGCCTAATGTATTATTTGTTGATCTCAATGTCACGCTTCACGTTATTGCGGATCTTGGTGAGATATGCCTTCATCCCCTTCGCATCCTTGTTGTCGATTATCTCCAGCAACTCCTTCAGCTCCGTACGGATCTGCGACACCTGGTCGTGGGTATAGGGGTTGAAGAGGATCTCCTGCAACAGGTAATCATCCTCGTTCAGTACACCCTTGGCTATCCGCATGTGACGCTTGAAGGTAGTACCCGGCGCATCCTGATGCTTCATGACTGCAGCGAAGACGAAGGTAGAGACGAAAGGAATACTCAATGAGTAGGCAACCGTCTTATCGTGCTCCTCGAAGGTGTACTCGTAGATATTCAGGTCGAGTTTCTGATACAGGTCCTTGAAGAAGATACGCCCCATATAGTCGCCCTCGCTGATGATGATCGCATTCTCCTCAGAGAGCTGTTGCAGGTTGGCGAAGGTGGGTCCGAACATGGGGTGCGTCGACACATAGCGCATCCCTGTCGACTCATAGTAATCCTTCAAACCCGTCTTCACAGAGGAGATGTCACTGATGATACAGTCTTTCGACAAATAAGGTATCACCTCCTTGAAAGCAGGAATGGTGTACTTCACCGTCACGGCATTGATCACCAAGTCTGGATTAAACCCGCGAATCTCCTCTAACTCCGTGAAACGCTGACAGTTATATGTAAAACGCATCCGCTTCGGGTCTTTCTCGTAAACGGCTACCTCATGCATCCCCGAACAAAGTTCGCCTACCCGTAACCCTTCAAAACTCAGCAGGTCGATGAAGAAACTACCCATCTTACCTGCACCTAATACTAATATACGCATTACTTATTGATGATTTCTATTTGCTGACGGACACTCTCCTCATGGATACTCTCAAACACATTTGCCACGAACTCAGGACCCATACCCAACAGGGAACCCTGTGCCCCACGCTTGTCGAGAATCTCGTTATAACGGGAAGTCTGCAATACCGTCATGTTATGCTCTTTCTTGTATTTACCAATCTCACGACAGACACGCATACGCTTCGACAACAGATCCATCAACTGGTTGTCGAGCTCGTCAATCTGTTTGCGCAGACTGGTGATACCCTCCGTAGACGTGTTCTCCTCACGGATGACGAGGAGCGACAGGATATAGTCGAGCACATCAGGAGTCACCTGCTGCTTGGCATCACTCCATGCCTTGTCGGGATCGCAATGGCTCTCGACGATCAGTCCGTCAAAGCCCAGGTCCATCGCCTGCTGACACAAAGGAGCGATTAACTCTCTCCTACCCCCGATATGACTGGGGTCGTTGATGATGGGCAGTTCAGGAATACGACGACGCAACTCGATAGGAATCTGCCACATCGGCATGTTACGATAGATCTTCTTGTCGTAACTGGAGAAACCGCGATGGATAGCACCCAGTCGCTTGATACCTGCGAGGTTCAGACGCTCCAAGGCACCAATCCACAACTCCAAGTCGGGGTTGGTAGGATTCTTCACCAATACAGGTACGTCAACACCTTGGAGTGCATCGGCAAGCGCCTGCATGGCAAAGGGATTGGCAGAGGTACGGGCACCTATCCACAGTACGTCGATACCATATTTCAATGCAAGTTCCACATGCTCTGGTGTAGCCACCTCAGTAGCCACGAGCATCTTCGTCTCTTTCTTCACCTGCTGCATCCATGGCAGCGCTTTCTCACCGTTACCCTCGAAGCCTCCTGGTTTGGTACGGGGTTTCCACACTCCGGCACGAAACATGTGGCAACCATACATCGCCAGTTGTTTCGCTGTTGTCATCACTTGCTCCTCTGTCTCTGCACTACATGGTCCTGCAATGACGAAGGGACGTTCATTGTCACTTGGTAACTTCAGTGGTTGTAAGACTAATTCCATAATTATATTGTTTTTTTGATTCTTTCCAACGCTTCTTTGATCTTATCCTCCTTGGCACAGAGGGAGATACGGATATAACGCTCACCATTCGAGCCGAAGATAAAGCCGGGGGTGATGAAGACACGAGCCTCATGCAGCACACGCTCCGTCAGGTCCTCCACGTTCTCATACTTCGCAGGTATCTTACCCCATAGGAACATACCCACCTGCTGGGGGTCGTAAGTACAACCCAGCACATCCATAATCTGCTCGGCATACTGACGGCGACGGGCATAAGTATTGATATTCGCCTCACGATGCCACTCGTCACTATTGTCGTAAGCCTCAGCGGCAGCAAGCTGGATACCACGGAACGTACCGCTCTCGATGTTCGACTGTACTTTCAGTATCCATGAGATAAACTCACTATTGGTGGCACATAAGCCGACACGCCATCCCGGCATGTTATGCGACTTCGACATGGAGTTGAACTCGATACAGCAGTCCTTGGCTCCCGGTACTTGCAGGATAGACAGATGTTCCTCGTTGAGGATGAAGGAATAAGGATTGTCATTCACCACGACGATACCATGGTCCTTGGCAAACTGCACCAGTCGCTCGTAGGTCTCACGACGGGCATTACCACCAGTCGGCATATTGGGATAGTTGGTCCACATCAGTTTCACACCCGTGAGGTCCATCTGCTCCAACTCGTCGAAGTCGGGTTGCCAACCGTTATCCTCACGCAAGTTATAGTTGACGATGGTTGCACCTAATATCTTTGATAATGAGGTGTAGGTAGGATAACCCGGATTAGGTACCAACACCTTATCACCAGGATTGACGAAAGCGAGGGTGACATGCAGGATTCCCTCCTTCGAGCCTATCAAGGGCAGCACCTCCGTCTTCGCGTCAAGGTCGACATCATACCAACGCTTGTAGAAACGAGCCATCGCCTCACGCAACTCCGGCGTTCCCATCGTGGGCTGATAACCATGCGCATTAGACTGGTGCGCCACCTCACATAACTTCTCAATGGTCTTCTCTGAGGGGGGCATGTCAGGACTGCCGATGGCAAGACTGATAATATCCTTACCCTCCGCATTGA
>CALFUF010000168.1 GCA_937916405.1 uncultured Prevotella sp. | reverse complement strand
CGCGCTCTGTTCTAAGCACGGATAGATAGGGCATGGGCAATCGCTGAATAGTTACATAAGATTAACATATTCCTAAAAATCCATAAACTATATTCTTGGAAATTGCTGATAACAAACAATAGTTTCCGTTGGTTAGTAACAAACTTCGAAGTGTGCTCATTGTGGTTTGGGAAAAAAGCAGTACCTTTGCTGCGGTTACTAACGAATAGTGACTAATAGTGTATTACTTTAAACAAACAGGAACAATGAAGAGAATGGATTTTAACTTTGCGCATAGCGCACAAGGAATGATGAAACAGAGTGAAAAACCCGCTGCTTGTGGTGCTGCCTGCGGTACTGGCGACAAGCCCGCTGAGGAGAAGCCCGCCGCTTGCGGTAGTGCATGTGGTGCTGGCGACAAGCCAGAGGAGAAACCCACTGCTTGTGGTTCTGCCTGCGGAGCCGGTGAGAAATAAAGCACAATGGACTACTTTGCATTCCAATGGCATATAACTGACGAGTGCGACCAGCGTTGCAAGCACTGTTACATCTTCTCCAATGGGCACCCCAAACTGGTGGAGATGCCTTGGGACAGATTGGTAGCAGTGCTTGCAAACGTGGAGCGCATGGCAGAGCGGATGCAGCGTACACCTTATTTATATATAACAGGTGGCGACCCGATTCTGCATAGTCGCTTCTGGGACTTCCTTGAACTGGTTCAATCGCATGGTATCCCCTTCACGCTGATGGGCAACCCGTTCCATCTGACAGATGAGGTATGTAGAAGAATGAAATCATTGGGAAGCAGAAAGTATCAGTTATCGTTAGACGGACTGCGTGAGACGCATGACCGTTTTCGTAAACCTGGTTCCTTCGATGCTACACTACATGCTATTGAGATCATTCGCAAGAGTGGGATGCACTGTGCCATTATGTCGACCATCTCTGATGCGAACATTGAGGAGATACCGCAGTTGATTGATGTCATTGTAGAGCATAAGGCTGATATTTTTGCCTTCGGTCGCTATTGTCCGACCTCAGAAGACCGTGCACATCAAGAAACATGGCACGTAGAGCCAGAACGCTACCGTCAGTTTTTGGAGGAATGCTGGGCGAAGTTCGAGCAATACAAGGACTCCGATACGACTTTTAATCTGAAGGATCACCTATGGACGCTCTTCCTCTACGAAAAAGGAATCTTCAAAATCCCAGAAGGTCTTGACGAGGACACTATCTACGATGGCTGTAATTGTGGCAACTGCCATTTCACCATCTCTGCCGAAGGACATCTGATGGCATGCCGTCGTTTTGAGAGTTATATAGGTACGGTTGATGAGGAACTATACGATGTCTTTCACGGTCCGAAAATGGACGGGTATCGCCAGCACGAACGCTTTGAGAAGTGTCGTGACTGCGAACTGCTCCGTTTCTGCCGTGGCTGTCCTGCCGTCGCCTATGGATATACCAAAAACTTCTATGCAGCAGACCCTCAGTGTTGGAAGGAAACAATTTGTAAATAACAACAGACATGATTCGTCTTAATGTATTCTTTACCCTCAAAGAGGGCGCAAGCACAGAAGATGTGCTGGCAATCACCAAAGAACTCGTCGCCAAGTCCCGCCAGGACGAGGGCTGTCTCTGCTACAATCTGTTTCAGAGTACCACTAATCCCAGATTCTTCATGTTCTGCGAGAGTTGGGAGAACGCTGAAGTCCTCGACAAGCACTCAAAAGCCCCACACCTAACCAGTGCCATCCCTGCTCTTAGAGCCTTGACTGCTGACGGGCTGAAGGCAGAAAGTTTTGAGAAGTAAATATGAACCTGTTTAAACTCATCCGTTACCGCCGTTCCATCCGCAAGTACGAGGAACGGCAGATACCAAGGGAAGACCTGGAGAAAATCATCGAGGCTGGTCTTTATGCCCCCAATGCCGGAGGTGGACAGCGTAGTATGATTGTTGCCTTGCGTGATCCGAAACTGACAGAGACCATCGGTAAGATGAACCTGGGTAAGATGGACAGAAGTCGACTGGTAGGCAGTTTCGTCTCCAAGGAGCAGCCCAGCATTATCGACGACCCTACCATCAAGAGTGGCTTCTATGGTGCTCCTACGGTATGTGTGGTCTTTGCTCAGGGTAATTTCCTCTATAGCATTCCCGACGCTTTCTGTTGTGCAGAAAACATGGTGCTGGCAGCCACCGAACTGGGCATCAGTTCATGCATCATTGCCCGAGGTGAAGAAACCTTCGACAGCGACTATGGTCATCAGCTGATGTACGACTGGGGTGTTCCCTTCGGTTATGTCGCTCGTTGTTTCGTGCTCCTTGGCTATTGCAAAGGTGATTACCCGAAAGAGAAGCCCCGCAAGCCAGGACGCTATAACATCATTGAAAGTGAAAAATGAAAAGTTATGACGAAGAATCAAGTTACTGACCCGCTATTCCCTGAGTGTCCCGTGCGAAACGTTTTGTCTCGCATCGGTGACAAGTGGTCCATCCTCGTGCTGCTCACTCTCGACGGCACTGGGCAACCTATGCGCTTCAAAGCCATCGAAGCGGACATTCCCGACATCTCGCAAAAGATGCTCACCCAAGCCCTACGCGACCTCGAAGCCGACGGTCTTGTGCTGCGCCATGCCTATGCGGAGGTACCGCCCCGCGTAGAATATGAACTCACAGACCGTTCACGATCGCTAATGCCCCACATCCACAACCTTGTGGGTTGGGCTTTGGACAACCTGAGTGGCATCGTGAAAGACCGTTTGGCTTACTATAATCGGGATTGATAAAAGAAGGCTAAAACATACAGTGGATTTTAGATAGATCAGGGATTTTAGTTCTTGCTCTTGGATTCATCTTTTACGAAGGTGCCGCCTTCGAGGGTCGAATGTGCCGCCTTCGTGGAGCTTGGGTAGAATTATAATATTGGTCAACGATAGACAAAGAAAGCCCCTCCATCACTTTGACAATACTTTCTGAGGAGCTGCTGGATGAAGCGAGCATTATCCGTCACGCGATGCTCATCACCATCATAACCATTGATGAGGACAACGAGATGACGAGTATTGATGCCTATCTTCGTACGCTCATGGTCACTGGTAGGAGTACCTACTCCACCCTGAGCATCCCTATAGACAGGCAGTCCGTGAATATTAATGATACCTCGTCCGATACCCTCATAAGGTTCTCCTTCACGACCAACTCCCAAGGTCAGCGTATCACCTACAAATTTATCAGCATCGAAACCACCAATGCTGTAGCCATAGGCAATAGAGGCAAGGTTGATGAGGTCAACCAATGTGTCTATCTGGTAGAGTTCCTTCCCTTGCAGCATCCGACGAATCAATGCCTCAGAGGCAGGACGGTAACGTGAGGGGTCCTTGCCACATGCCTTATAGACACGACGAGTAGCAGCAATACCACTCATTTCCTTAAGACTCTCCGTCGTTAGTTCGTTGCGATAGCGTTCTGCCAATGCATGAATCTCCTCCCATAATCCTTGCGAATAAGGAGAGTTCACCACCTCTGCCTCCACACAAGCTCCTACGAACCCTGGACAAACATTCTCAATCTCTTGTGATACAATGACTTTCATATAATATAAAACAGCAAATTACTCCCCTACCTCATCTTTCCTGCGGCGGAAAAGGACGCTGGCGATGACGGGAGCACCCACCAATGCCGTCACACTATTAACAGGTAAGGCTCCCTCGAAACCAGGCATACGGGCAATCAAATTACATAGCAAGGCAAGTGCCGCACCTGCCAGCAGCGTACCTGGCATCAGAATACGATGATCACTGCTACGGAAGATAGCACGACAAAGATGGGGAACGGCAAGACCTATGAACATGATTGGTCCGCAGTAGGCGGTGACAATAGCCACCAGCACCCCCGAACAGAGAATGACCAGCATTCGGGCACGACGAATGTTCAAGCCTAAGTTACGGGCATAGCCATCGCCCAGAAGCAACAGGTTCATCGTCTTCACTAACAACATACTCAAAGGCAGTAGGATTGCCATCAAGACGACGAAGAGTACCATCTGGTTACCAGAAACACGGGAGAAAGAGCCCAAGCCCCATACCACGTATGCCTTGATATCCTCCTCTGCGGAGAAGAACTTCAACACACCAATAATGGC
>CALFUF010000167.1 GCA_937916405.1 uncultured Prevotella sp. | reverse complement strand
TCATGCATTGGCTGCTATTACTGTCGCGGGGATTAACAATGAAAGGCAAGACATTATCATGGGATTGAAGCCAAGATTTGATTTTGCCGCATAGTTTCCAACCGCACAGGTCGGAATTTTTCATCTTTTATAACATTTGCAATATTAAGCATTTTCAATCTTTTATTTTTATCATATATTTGTATGAAATCCTCGTTTCGTTGTATGAAATGAAGTCTTGGTTAAGGAATGAAGGAGGAAATATCTGCATACAAAAAAATGCTTCCGTTGCGGAAGCATTTTTGTTATTGCATGTCGTATACCACTTGCATGAGTTTCTTGCCGATAGCGTCAGCCTCCTCCATGGTGTTCGCCTCGCTATAGACACGGATAATCGGCTCGGTATTCGACTTACGCAGGTGTACCCATTTGTCGGGGAAGTCAATCTTCACACCGTCGATATCGTTCACCTGTGCTGTCGGATCTGCCGCGAACATCTCCTTCACCTTTACCAGAATGGCATCCACATCCGTCTCTGGTGTCAGGTCGATGCGGTTCTTGGCTATCTGATAGTCTGGGAACGTTGCACGCAGCTCACTGACCTTACAGCCCTTCTTGGCAAGGGAGGTCAGGAAGAGGGCGATACCTACCAAGGCATCACGTCCATAATGGCTCTCGGGATAGATGACACCACCATTACCCTCACCACCGATGACGGCATTCACCTCTTTCATCTTCGTGGTGACATTGACCTCACCCACAGCGGCAGCCGTATAGTTACCACCATGTTTCTCCGTCACATCACGAAGAGCACGGGTAGATGACAGGTTGGAAACGGTATTACCCTTGGTGTTCGACAATACATAATCAGCGACACTGACCAGTGTGTATTCCTCACCGAACATCTTTCCGTCCTCACAGATAAAGGCAAGACGGTCGACATCAGGATCGACGACGATACCCAAGTCATACTGACCCGTCTTCATCTCGTCCATGATACCCTGCAGGTTCTTCTCCAAAGGCTCGGGGTTATGCGCAAAATCGCCATTCGCCTCCCCGTTGAGGATCTTATATTCCACTCCCAACTCATTCAGCAGTTGAGGAAGGATGATACCACCCACACTATTAATCGTATCGACACATACCTTGAAATGCGCTTTCTTGACAGCCTCCACGTCCACCAACTTCAGTCGGAGGACATCCTCGATATGACGGGCATTAAAAGTATTGTCCTCGATATAATGCCCCAGATGGTCGACATCCTCATACTCGAAATTCTCACGCTCAGCAATAGCAAGAACGATAGCACCATCAGCGGCGGTGAGGAACTCACCCTCCTGATTCAGTAACTTCAAGGCATTCCACTGGCGAGGGTTATGAGAGGCTGTGATGATGATACCACCATCGGCATCGGACATCCTTACGGCAAGTTCCGTTGTTGGTGTGGTGGCAAGACCGATATTGATGACATCATAGCCTACACCCATCAAGGTGCCACATACCACATTCTTCACCATCTCCCCGGAAATACGGGCATCACGACCTACCACAATCTTGTTGGAAGAGCCTTGGCGATTACGACGGATAAACTGCGCATAGGCAGTAGTGAACTTCACGATGTCAAGAGGGTTCAAAGTATCGCCCGTAGCACCACCTATGGTTCCACGGATACCAGAAATTGATTTAATAAGTGTCATGGTTTCTTGGTTTTAATTATCTCTTTCGTAAGTAAGTTCGTAAAAACAGGGATAGACACTCGACGAGGCATCCACCGTACCCTGAGAATGAGGAACGATCAAGCGGACCTTCGCCGTCTCCTCCTCTTCGTTCTGAGGACGCCCCACATTCACGTAGTTCAGCGGTACGAGCCAGCCAGCGGGAACAGCTGCAGAGCCGTGATAGTCTGACATCGCACCAGAAACGAATGACCCCGTAAAGGAACTACCAATACGCTCCACCATCATCTTGTCGGGGAAACTGGAGAAATCATACGTCTGATTATTCTGCACAATAAAGTAAGGAATGTCGTTTCTTATCAGCAGCTGGTTATTCTTGATATTATATTCAGAGAAACGACACAGAATCTCCAGCGACTCTCCGTCCTTGACCTTCTCACCACATCCTTTGCGCACAATCTGCATATAAACAGCACTCTTGTTCAGATAGACATACTCATTATTATCGAGATTGGTCGTCTCGCCCTGAGCGGTGAACTTGGTCTCATCAATAACCTTAATACCCTTATCAGAGATATATTTGTTGATGGCATCGCGCTCTGCTTCCTTCAAGTCAGAATAAGTCTCACCCTTATTACAACTGGTCAACAATAAAATACCGCAGAGCAGCAACAGCAGACTATATGTTTTCTTCATTTTTTGTCTTTCTATTAATTTTCGGGCGCAAATTTACAAATAAAATAGCAAATAAATGCAATATTAGGCTACTTTAACGTGTCTTCAAAATGAAGGATGGCACGTTTGACCACCTCCACAGCCTCATCCATCGTACACTGTAACTTACCTCCCGACGCATTCAGATGTCCTCCACCATTGAAGAACAACTCTGCCATCTTATTACAGGGGAAGTCATCAACAGAGCGTAAGCTGACCCATATCAGTCTGTCACGCTCCGTATCCTCACGTAAGGATATGCTCAGTTTGAGTCCTTTGATCTGCAAAGGCATGTTGACCAATCCCTCCGCATCACCCTTGATGAAATGGAAACGCTTCAGGTCCTCACGTGTCAGGGTATAGAAAGCCGCATGACGCTTTTCGTCGACCACCAGTTTATGACAGAGGACATAGCCTACCATCCGAATACGGTGCTCACTATAGTTATGATAGACGTTACGGTAGATCTTGTCCTTGTCGATATGCTTGGTGAGCAACTGACTGATGATGAAATAGATATCTGATGACGAGGAGTTATAAGTGAACCCTCCCGTGTCTGTCATCATCCCACAATAGACAGGAACAGCGAAGTGCTTCCCCATTTGCTCAAACATCCCCATCTGCCAGACGATACGGAATACCAGCTCGCTGGTGGATGACATCTCAGGATGGGAGACAGTCAATACAGCATTCACACCAGGATCCAGGTGATGGTCAACAAGAATTTTCCGGGCGGGAGACTGCTCGATAGCCTCCGCCATCGCATCTGTGCGAGACAATGTGTTGAAGTCCAGACAGAACACCAAATCGGCTATCTTCAATACGGTATCGACAAAATCCTTCCGCTTGTCGTAGCGGACAATCTTCTCTGTATTCGGTAACCACTGAAGATAATCAGGATACTGGTCGGGAGCCACCATCAAAGGCTCCTTACCCATGGTCCTCAACAACTCAGCCCAGCCCAGCATAGAACCCAGTGCGTCGCCATCCGCATTCACATGGCAACACAGCACGATCGTCTCTGCGTTATTGATAAGGGAGCGCAGTTGACTGCACTCCCCTTCTGTCATGATTTTTTCTAACATTAGAACAATTTGTTCGGATAGACACCCTCGTCTACCAGTTTCTGTATACGTTTCACAGTATCCTCACGATCAGCGGCGTATGTCACGCCAAACCATTTGGATGTAGTGTCCAATACCTCAACAGTAGCCGTCTTCTCGTTGATGAGCTTGTTGACCATCAGCGGGATAAAGAACTCAGCCTTCAGGTTCTCCATATTCTTCGGATCACTCAGGAACTCCTTGAAATAAGCCTCTGAATGCTCAAAATAGTCAGGAGTGAAGCCCCACATATTCATCGACACAGGGGTATTATCCTCGACAACGACCCACTTGCCATTCTCGTCCTTATAACGGATGGGCTGATTGGCTGCACCAGCCTGAGAACCATCTTCCGCACAACGTACGATCTCGGTACGTTCTACGACTGTCGTCAGGTGTCCCTGCTCGTTCTTCGAACAGATACCACGAGCCACGGTACCGTTCTCGCTCAAGGTGTTGCCTACACGGAAACCTACCATCGCATACTGGTTCTTGGCACCCTCTGGCAGGCTGCTCAGATACTTACCGATCACCATAAAGGCATCACGGTTGTAGAAGTCGTCACAGTTGATGACACAGAACGGTTCCTTGATGACATCCTTACCCATCAGTACAGCATGGTTAGTACCCCATGGTTTTACACGACCCTCTGGTACCTTAAAGCCCTCTGGCAGGGCATCGATACCCTGGAAGCACAACTCACAAGGAACGTGTCCCTCATATTTAGCAAGAATCTGGGTGCGGAACTGCTCCTCAAAGTCCTTACGGATCACCCATACGATCTTTCCAAAACCTGCCTGAATAGCATCATAGATAGAATAATCCATGATGGTCTCCCCATTAGGTCCCAGACCGTCCAGCTGCTTCAGACCACCATAGCGGCTTCCCATACCAGCAGCCAATAAAAATAATGTTGGTTTCATATTACTTCAATTTTTCAATTTTACAATTCTTCAAAAGTCTTTTGTCATCTCTGCAACCTCAGCGTTGATATGATCGATGAACTCCTGAATCGTCATGACCTTCTGCTCGCCACCACCTTGTGGACGGACAGCGACAGTACCGTCAGCCTGCTCTTTCTCACCGACAATCACCATATAAGGAATACGCTTCAACTCGTTGTCACGAATCTTACGACCCAGTTTCTCGTTGCGCAGGTCGATCGTCGGACGAACACCACCCTGCTCGAACTTCTTCGCCACCT
>CALFUF010000166.1 GCA_937916405.1 uncultured Prevotella sp. | reverse complement strand
ATGGAGTTGTTGCCAGAAGAATTTACCCTGCAAGATGCCATCAATGTTAGAAGGCGACAAGGAATGGACGCAAAAGGAGCGAAGAACATGCTCTACCAATGGACTTTCCGTGGATACATCAAATCACTTACACCTTACACTTACAGAAAAAATAATTGACTATGGAATTAATTATAGAAAGAATAGAGAAGAACGACCGTTATACCGTTGGTCGGCTTAGTATTTTGAAACGTGACTTCGATGAGTACTTAGGTAAAGAAGTCAAGGAATACCTTTGCGACACCTTAGAACCGAAGATCAAGGAACTGGACATCACTGGCAGGCATATCATGAAAAAGCATGCAGCCATTCCAGCAGGCCGCTATCCTGTCGTCATCACCTACTGCGAGCACCAAGACCGTTGGCTGCCATTACTGCTCTGGGTGAAGAGGTTCAAGGACGTGCGTATCTTAGTCGGTAAAACCATCGAAGACATTCCCACTGGGGGCATCATCATCGGACAGTATCACGGTGATGGCAGAATGGTGAACAGTCCTAATACGATGTACAATCTGAAACAGCGTATCGTGGAGGCGAAAGAACGTGGTGAAGGAGTGTTTATTCAAATTAGAAATTAGGAATTAGAAATTAGGAATTAGGAATTAGTAATTAGAAATTAGTAATTAGAAATTAGGAATTAGAAATTAGGAATTATGAGTACAAATAGAATGGCAAGAGGTTTGCGGAACAATAATCCGCTGAATATCGTGAGAAGTCCCCACTTTTGTTGGTTGGGTGAGATGAAGGACGGGATTGATCCCATTTTCGTCAAGTTTGAGACCATGCCACAGGGGTGTCGTGCCGCCATAAAACTGTTGCGCACCTATTACGAGAAACATAAGTGTAACACCATCAGCCGTATCATCCGACGATGGGCACCCGAGACGGAGAATAACGTGCAGGCATATATCAAAACGGTGAGTCGCTTGACTGGGATATCCCCAACCACCCTACTCCCTCCAATGAAAGAGGAGACGAAGACGGTCTGGTGTGACCTCGTCGTGGCGATGGCGAGTGTAGAGTGTGGCTTAGACCAGCACGGTCGGGAAGTGATGGCTGGTTATGTCGACATCGGCTGGCGTCTGCTGAATCCATAACGAAAGGACCTCGTGGGAAAGCCCATGAGGTCCTTGACTTATTTGTCACAAATATGCGTATGAAGCCAATAAGCGTGTTGTAATCCACGTTATAGTTTACATATCAAAACCCAGTCCAGCGAGCCACTGGAAGAGTTGATTGCGCTCAGAGGCGTTCCAAGTGTCGATGGCATCATTGTGAATGCCGTTTTCAATATAGAGGATCTGACAGTTCTTGCCTAACTTGTCGTCAGGAATACGGTTGCCGGTCCAGGGGTCTTGCATGCCATAGACGAACATCATGTTGCAACTGGACTGCTTGATGCCGTCGAGGACTTTGCGAATATATTTGCCGTTGTCGTAGGTGAAGCCCTCACTTTCAGGACTAGCACTCGAAGTAAGGCGTGTTTTCTCCTTTTCTGACAGCAGGTCGTCCACCCAGCCTAACGTAACAGCAACCGAGCCTAACTCAATGAAAGTATGTGCTTGGAACGGATCCATACGAGAGTTCGTAATTCCTGATGCACGGTTCAAACCTTCTGTCGTGTCATTGAAGATATCCGTGACTGGCTCCAAGTCGTCCACATAGTCCTGGCGGCGCTGGTAGTCAATATCGTACTCACCCTTATATCTTGTCCTGTCATTAGACAAGATAAAGATCAGGAACTTATCGGCACTGTCGCCTTCCTTGGGCACCAGCGACTCCCAAAGACTGTAGTGGACATACGACATCCTTTTCCAGTGAGAATCGAACAGAATTTCCAATAAATACATACGCACTGACTCATCATCATAGTTACTATCTTCGGGGTATTCCTTCTTGTAGAGTTTCACTGTTTCCGACTGCAGGGTTTTGTTGCCACAGTATGCGCGGAATGCTGCTTTCACCTTCTCAAGGCGGCTGCCCAGGGCATCGGCAGACAGGATATGGTTATAAGAACCCGGCTCATTCTGTGACAGCAAGAAGGGTGCACAGAAGGGCACGTAGGCATCCATTTCGCCTGGATATTCGTAAGCATAATATGCGGAGGTCATACCAGGCTTGCTGACTCCGGTAGAGAGCCACTTGCCCTGTCCGACAATGCCGCTCTTCTTGATGGCGGTGACAATGGTGTGAAGGTCGGCAGAATTCTGCGTAGCGGTCAGGTAGTTCCACTTGTTGGTGAATCCCTCAGGCAGCGACCATCCAAAATAACGGTGCTCTACCTGCAGGCAGTTGGCGTCAAGCACCCCGACCAGTGTAGGCTCGAAGATACTGTCCAAACGGTTCTTATAGTCCTGAGCACTGCCTAAGGCGTAGCCCTCGGTCAGCAGTACGGTGGGACGATCCTTGCCAGCCACGGTGAGCACGCACTGCTGCTTAAACCAACCCTTCGAGGGATCGTTGTGGTCGATGTCCTGCTTGTAGTTGAAGAAGTATGCCGTCTTGCTAAAGAACTGATCTGTGTAGGGATTAAATACGTGTACCAACTTATATGGCTTCACGTCGGTCACCTTGTCGATCGCCTTCAGGGCATTGACGATGTTCTGGTCAAAGTCGGTAGTGGCAGGCACCTTGGTCTTGAACTCGTTCTCTGGCAATGTCAGTCCTGCTTCCACTTCTATTGTGTAACCGTCCTCGTCGGTAGCAGGATTGACGGTTTCTTTCCCGCTGTCCTTGTCATCACTGTCGCTGCACGATGTCAGTGTCATTCCAAGACCGCAGGTAAGGATGGCGGTCAGCATCCATAGACTCATCTTTTTCATCATTGATATTATGCTATATTACTTATTCAAATAAATGCGCCCTTTGTAGATAACGAGACCTTTCTGATCCTTGTCCACACGCTGCCCCTGCAGGTTATAGACAGGAGCATCCACCCTGTACATCGTGGCAGGAGTCGCCTCACGATGCCCACCAACACCAATAGTCTCGATGCCCGTGATGTTCAGTATCTTCTTCAGACCTGCCAGCGCGTCAATCTTGCCATAGCCAGCCTGTATCTTGTTGCCTGACGGGATATTGTCGGTGTTGGTGGTCCAAGTGTCATTGACACAAGTTGCCTTCAAAATATCCTTGATCTCGTTGACGGTCAGGGTGGGTTTTGCCTGCATCCACAGTGCCACGATGCCGGCGGCGTGCGGTGTGGACATCGAGGTGCCCTGCTCCAGCGTATACCAGTTAGGGCGATTGTGCAGCTCAACATTCCCAATGAGGAAGTTTTTCGTTTCACCACTTTCCGGATTAGGAACAATCATTTTATTCTCTTCATCGACTTTAAATATCGTGGCGTCGCAGATGTTGGCAGCAGAGATGAGGCCCTGCCCAGGGGCGATGACAGTAGGATAGGTCTTGCCATTATCGTCAGTGCCCCAACCGGAGAAGTCGGAGATTTCGCCTATTTGTTGCATCTTGCCGGTAAGTGATGAATTCGGGTAAGTCTTGGAATCATCTTGCCAGGTTTTCCACCCTGTGCGGGTGATGTATGATCCGACACTGATGACGCCATCGTTGCAGATTTGAGAATTAATGGTGATTTCACCAGTGCCCTTCGTCCAGCCGTTGGCAGCAAAGTCGTAACCGCCAGCCGTGGGAGCGTCGAGGCAAGGTTCTGCGTTATTGTCGCCATTGCTTATCAACTTGAGGGTTTGCCCGTCATGAGGTGTGACGACAATGGCAAGACGGTATTTGGGGTCATCCAGTTTTACGGCAGTAACCTGAAAGTCCAGATAATATACTACGGCTGTCTTGCCTTCAATGCTGGTAGCGATCTTGTCGTACTTCTCCAACAGGGCGTCACTTATCACCTTACCTGTCTTCAGATTCAGCACGTGGCTTCCCTGGTCACTCACCGTGCCAGTCGTGATGTCGACCACCTTCAGCTCAATGGTGAAATCCTGATAGTCGGAAGCGTAGAAAGAGTATAAACCGTTGTAGGTCGCGGGGTCTTTGTCTGTCACTGTCGAGGCGAAGCCCAGCACGGTCTTCACGCTTCCCGACTTAACTATCGACTGCCAGTTGGCGGCAGCGTTAGACGAACTGATTACCACGGCGCGTCCCGACTTGGTGCCGTTTTCTGTCAGTTTTCCCACGGCATAGGCTACAGCGTCACTGCCGTCGTGAATATTATTGATGTTTCCCATGCTGATGCTCACCACGGCGGGTTTCTCGACCTGGTCGGCATATTTGAAGATTTCCTGGATGCATCCGGCAATATTGGAGGTGGAGGTATAACTACCCAATCCACACAGAAAAAGTTCCACCTCGGGAGCCACACCCTGCTTACCGTTGCTCAGTCCTGTGCCACCGGCTGTAGCCGCTGTGTGTGACCCATGCGATGTCTCGTAGTTGTCGGTAGTAAGTTCCAGGATATATGTACTACTAAATGAAGTGTATTCACCGTTATTATTTTTAATGATAATAGCCTGTCCAACACGTGTCGAGCCGTCGGCATTCACGTAACTGATTTCCTCCACCTCTTCCAGCAACTGCAGTTTGTCGGCGGGAATACTCAGTGCCACCATGTCGCCTATCTGGTAGCGCACCTTGACACCCATCTGCTCCAGACGGGCAGTGGGACACTCGGCTCCATTCTTCAACATGGCGATACCAGAAAATGCCGCTATAGAGCCATCCGCATTGAAACTGACGGCAATCGTCTTGTTCACCGCCTTGGGGTCAAGGGGTGCCAAGCCCTGGGCACGACGCTGTGCTGCTTTCTCTACCAGTCGTGTAAGTCGCTGGTCAACCTTCTGTGCCGACATCATCACCGATGTCAACAGCAACAGAAACAATGAAACATAAATCTTTCTCATAGCTTTGCACTTATTGTCTTTTACTTCTTATGATGATAGTCTTGTATCAGGTCCTTCTTCACGAGAATAGGCAGGATATTGGCGGCAGACTGGCGGTCACCCTTCTTGTTTCGTCCGTAATACTGCTCGAAGGTGAGGGGGTCGTCACGCAGCAGTTTCTCCATGAAAGCATCGTTCAGACGGGTCATGATATACTTGCCTTTCGCATTTGGCTCCTTGTCCACCAGATACAGGATATGGTTCTGCATCAGGTCATCGTTGGTCAGCAACAGGTCGGTAGCGAGGAAGATACTTCCCCAGGTGGTATGCCCGGTGGCAAGCAGCGCGATGTCAAGACCGATATTCACCAAGTCCAGAACATCTCCCAAAGTCACATGATAACTAACCACCAACAGTTTGTTGCCCTTGTAAGGAAGGGCGCGCAGGTAGTTGTTGACGGGCAGGATGCCACCATTCTCGTCACGCAGGAAACGCTGGTTGATAAACAACTGTTTGTCAATAGTCATCATGAACACATCCTTCTTGATGACGTTATTCACCTCTTTGTCCGATGTCCTGAGTTTAAAATCCTGACCGTCATACTTCACGCGGATGGAGTCAGGCTCCTTGCCTGGAATCAACTCCTCGTAGGACTTCCACTGGTCAGCCTTGTAGTCAGCATAACTTAAACAAAACTTCGTCTGCGCCTGTGCAGTTAGTGTCATCAGGCACACCATCATCATTAGTAGTTGTACTTTTTTCATACTATCATGTGTTTGTCTAAAAATATTATTTATCAGCTTTTCGGGTGCAAATATACATTATTTTTCCGTACGCGCAAAAGGAAAAGCCAATTTTAAGATTTAACCCATAGTCAGTCGGTAACTGAACAACAATCAGTCGGTAACTGAAGAGTGCTCAGTTACCGACTGATGATCATGTAGTACCAGCTCGGTCAGAAATATCCTGACGCTACCGTACTTTCTTACTTCTTGATGTACTTCTTACCGTTGATGATATATACACCCTTCAGTCCGTCAAGTGACTTTGCCTGACTGCGCACCAGACGACCGTCAAGCGTATAGACATCCACGGGCTTTCCATCGGTTATCACTTTCTCAATACCCGTCGTTACCTCAATGGTGGTCGTCACAGGCTTAGACTCTTGACCATTGGCATAGACGGCTGTCACGGCAAAGGTATGGCTGCCCTTCTCTATCTGGTCTGCTGGAACTGTGTAAGTAGTAACACCACCTTCTACGGTAGCTACCAGCGTTCCCTCGTAGTAGATATTGTAACTGGTAACCTCACCCGCATACTTAAAGGTCACGTCATCAACCATGATTCCAAAGATGTCAGTGGATGTATGACGGATAGCAAAGTACTTCGTGCCTTCTGGTAAATTAGCCGTGAACTCTGTCCAGTCAATATCGTCACTGAAGAAACTCTCCACCAATTCAAAACTCTCAGGATTGTTGTCAGTCTTAGAGGCAAGCACCTCAAACGACTCGAAACCATATTGGTCAGTGATAGCTCGCAGATAGAAGCTGATTTGCTGAGCGATACCAGGCAACTCCGGTGATATGAGCCAGTGGTCAGCAGCGGCTATATTACCATCATCATCAGTAGCTGGACACATAGACAGCATCACCTGTGCTCCACTATGACCTACCTCGTTCGGGAATCCAGCCTTGGCGATATCGAAAGGCATAAAGGCTGATGGCTGATACTTATTATCATAGCTGATGCTCGCGTCTTGCCAACTGTAAACTACACTTCCCGTACCATCATAGAGAGTCCATTCACCGATAGTGCCAGTATGCTGTGATGCAGTGATGCCTCCTACACTGAATGTCGTGAAGACATCAGCATCATCAAACGTCTCCGTATATTCGAAATCTCCCGCACTCGGCGAAGTCCAGCTGACTGTCACGCCATCGTCAGTGTTTTCTGCTGTAACACTACCTGGGGCAGGAATGTCGGAAGCTGAGATGGTAACGGTCTTCTCGTCAACATTATCGGCAGTTTTCAAATCTGCGGCATATTCCACCTCCACCTTGACGGTGTAATCACCAGCCTCATCGAAGACACTGGCTGCCAGTTCGGTGGTAAACGTTTTGGTAGCGAACGGTGCCAGCTCATCACTGACTGTCTCCGTATATAATTCCTTATCGCCAAACGCAAAGGTGACAGTATAATCCTTGGCAGCATGCTCACCCCAGTTGGTAACAACGGCTGTCAGGGTAGCTTTCTTACCTGCTTGGACATCGGAAGGAGCAGACAGTTCCACGCTGAGGTTGTCAGCCAACAAGTCGATAATACGGATATTGTCAATGATCAAGGCATCGCCCTCTTCCTCTATGTCACCCCAATAGTCGATTACAGTAGGATTGGTAATGGTCGCCGTGATACCGACCTGAGCGTAACTACCGTCCTTCAGCTTATCCAGACTCACCTTGACATTCTTATAGCCAGATGTGGTGACTGTCTCTGATGCAAGTTTCAAGCCATCGCCACCATCAATCCTGCCTATCACATCCACTGTATTGACACCAAAGCCTGCCGCATCGAAGAACAAAGTGGGATTCGTCGCATCTTTGAGATTCAGCTTACCCGATGTCAGGTAGATGTCACCGCTCTCCAATGCAGTCAGAGCCAAAGCGACCCCGTCATCATCACTTGATTGTCCGAATGTCAGCGGAATACTGTTGCTGTCCCAATAATAATGTAAGGAACCTCCAGCAAAGCCCTCGATTAATGGCAACTCATAAGGCGCACCCGTCACAACGGTTGCCTGTGAGCCATTATCATCATCCAGATACGACTCACCTGCCTCATTGCGGGCTGTCACACACCACATCTGGAAGCCTTGGTCCCCCTCATTGGTATTGAATTCCAACTCAATGGAATTACCATTTTTGACGGTTTCAACGACATCATCGGTATAGGTACTGTTGGGATAACAAGCATAAACAAGGTATTCCACCTCGGCTGGATCAACATAACCGCCATTCCTACCTTCCTCAATGACCTTATCCCATGTCAGCAACACCTTATCACCCTGTGGTACAGCCTTCACGCTGACAACAGGCATTGGTACATCCACTCCGACATATACCGTGGTCTTTTCCGTCTTCATGCCAATACCGCTGGCATTATAAGGAATCACCTGATAGGTGTAATCACCAGACATTTCTATGTCTTCATCGGTGTAACTAAGTGTTACACCTGGTGCTATATCCTCAAATTCCTTGATGATGTTACCATCACGCAATAGCTCTATCTTCGTCAAATTAGCAGTCAAATCGGCACCGTCTATATCCTTCTCTGGTGCCTTGATGGAGATAACAGCCTGCTTGACACCCTTATCTGCTGGTGTGATGGTCAGTTCTGGTGCCGCAGGGGCTGTACCCTCTGGGGCAAACTCGACAGTTACCTTATTAATCCATAACTCATACATATCCGGATCAGAGATACAGTGAACGGCAACGTAATAGGCACCTGTCTCATTAGCTGCGAAGGTTGCCTCAAACTCCTTCGAGTCTTCAAGTGTCACCTCGCAATTCTCTAACACTTTTACATTCAGTCCTTCTGCTGTCGCTTCACGTCCTACAAGTATCTCGAAACGCTCTGTAAAGCCTGCAGAACCAGCATCCACAACAATATTGTATCGTTTGCCAGCTTCCATGTGCAGTGCTGGTGATACAAGGTAGTCGTCAGCTGGGATTTCAGAATTATACTCATAGGTAGCATGAATACCGCCATCCCACTCCCAACGGGAATTGTCATCATTCGCATTAATCTGCGTGAATTGTCCACCCACCGCATCTTGCGTGAAATCGGCAATATAAGGAATATCGAACACATAGTTCAGACGCACACTGACCACTTCACTCTTATCACCCTGACCGTCAGCATTATAGGCAATCACCTGATACCTATATATAGTACCTGTCAGCTCCTCGTCATTATCCACATAACTCAACTTTGTAGCAGGAGCCACGTCCTCAAACTCCTTAATGACAACTCCATCACGCAACAACTCTATCTTTGTCATATTACCAGTCAGGTCATTACCACCAATGGTCTTGGATGGCGCAGTGAACTGGATGGTAGCAATCGGGGTCTCCGGGTCAGCAGTTACCGTCAGGTCTGTGACAGCAGCAGGAGCCGTCATGACCGTCTCACTAATCAGCAGGTTGTCGACACGCAATGATGCTTGGTCGTAATCACTGACGGCATGGATGCCGAAATAGTAATTGCCAGTCTCTGCAACAGTCACGAACTTATTACCTAAAGTCTCTGCGATCTCGGATTTCAGTTCTGTAACCTCGACAATACTGGTCGTCATCGCCTCTGCGGTAGCCGCATTACCCAATTTCACCTCTACACGCTCTACGTAGACATTCGACGAGCAATGGGCGTCAATGGAGAAACTATAAGTCTTCCCAGCCTCCAAGCGGACGGCTGGTGTCATGAGCCAGTCGTCGGCATTGTTATCACTATTATACCGATAGGAAGCCTCCCCGTTACCTTCTGATATATACCGTTGCCAAGTGCTGCCATCGCTATTGCTGTCGATAATGGTGAACATATCCCATTCATCTTTTGTGTCAAAATTATTAGCATAAGGCAGTGTCTCGATAGGAGCGAAAGGATCACTCTGCTGGATTATCAGATCGTCAAAGCGCACCAGTGCTACCACATTCTCCTTATCAGTATTAGCAAGCAGTTCTCTTGTTGCTGTCATGATATGACTGTCTGCGTCATACGTCATACGGAAATCTGCCAGGTCACCATTGTCGTGACCTACCGCATAGACGGCAGTTTCCCCGTCGCCTAATGGTTGTAAGCCACTGAATACCACATCCGTACCATCTATCTTACCTTTCATCCAGGAATCAGGATAGGCTTCAAAAAGTCCCTTCACATATACATCATCATCTTTGAAACCTATGATGACGGTACCTTTATGAAGTAGTGACACCTCGTCAGACACGTCAGTATGTCCTTTGAAATACCATGTTTCCGTCTGTAGTCCTGCTGGTACCTCGAAAGCATTTACGGACATCGGCTCATAATCATTGGCATAAGTCCATACCGTCTGGTAATCACCCTGCCAAGCAAAAGCATCATCATCGTCCCAGAACAATCCCATGAACATTTCGTCCGAAGAATCCTGCAACGTCATCGTCTGAGCCTCATCATCGACAACAAACGTGAAATTACCATTATTATAGCTGTCGTAGTTGCTGAAACCTATTCCATCATTAACACCCCAGCGGATACTGAAAGTGACATAGGCATTTTCGTTGAAATAAATAGGTTGCTTTGCGGGGATCGTGATGGTGTTACCTTCTCGTGTGCCCTTTACCCATGCACCAGTAGGATAGTTTGACAGGATGTTGCGAACATACACTGTACCGTCATCGCAAGTCACAATCTGTATGGTTCCCGTTTGCTCGATGGTAGCAAATCCATCGTTGTTGATATAGGCATAGCCTGAACGGGAATATACCTTACGGGTGCCTGGAGCTGGCGAGGTGATGATACCGTTTTCATCTACAACCTCTCCACTGGCTCGGAAAGTCCTCAAGGGGGTTGACACTTTGAATGGCAATGGACGCACGCTGCGGTCTTTTGGACGCAGTGGGGTCTTCACCTGTTTTTCCTTTGAACCGGCAATCTGCTGTCTTGTCTGAGCAGGTTCGGCAAAAGGTTTGCGGATCTTTGCAGCCTTTGCTTCTTTCTCCAGCTTTGCCTTCTGGACTTTTAGCAACAATTTAGTCGGTTTTTTTACTTCGGCCTTCAACTGTGTTGTAGAGTGAATGCCTTTCATTACATGAGCTTTCGGACGAGCCTGTTTTGCAGAGAAGTCCTGAGCCTGCATCTGTTGCGTCATTAAAACGGCCATGACCGCAACCATCAAAGTAGAAAATTTCATACGCATAATTATTGTGTTAAAATTAGTAGTGCCTTATTTTATCTCTTTTATTTTACAACAGCTTATCATTTTGCAAATGTACAAAAAAAAAATCAGTATACACAAGAAAAAAAACGGATTTTAAGTTTATTCAGTCCCAATGCTGATAGGGATGACGACGTAACTGGGAGTTGTAATAACGGCGGTCACCAGTCACTTCTTTTCCGATGAAATCGGGAATAATTGGACTCTCTTCAACGGAAGAAAGCTCCACTTCCGCCATGACAAGACCTTCATTTTCACCAAAGAACTCGTCGACCTCAAAGGTATGTTCCCCACTTTTCACGAGCCATCTGATCTTGTCAATGATACCTGGCTCGCATAACAGCAGGAGTCTTTTGCCATCGTCCAAGGGTATTTCATACTCAAATTCGTCACGAGAGAGTCCTCCATCGATGCTGGGACCCTTTATCGTGAGGTAAGCATGTTCGTCACGGATGCGGACACGGACTGTCCGTCCCCGCTCACTACAGATATACCCCTGCCAGATATGGCTATGACTGAACGACTCCTGTTTGTAGGAGTCGTTCAGTACTAAGAATTTGCGTTCTATCTCTTTCGCCATTAAGCCATCATGGAGAAGGTCCAGATCAGATAGATGACAGCGAGGATAATCAGTCCTCCGAAAATCCAACCAACAACTTTCTTACCCTTCTCTTCCTGTTTCTTAGCGTAGGCTTCACGCTTAGTTTGATTTTTCTTGCTCATAGTTTTTTTTCAATTAGTAATGAGTAATTAGTAATGAGTAATTATGATTACTCTGCTATCACCAATACTGCTCACTACGGATTATACTTTAATTATACTTCATATTCGTTAACCACCATCCATCATTGTTTCTCTCTCAGACTCCAAGCAAATCATAATTACTAATTACTCATTACTAATTATTCATTATTCATTGTCCGATGAAGGAAATTCCATCAGGTAAGCCTTGATGAAATCGTCGATTTTTCCATCCATCACCCCATCGACATCCGTGGTCTGGTAGTTGGTACGATGGTCTTTTACCCGACGGTCATCGAAGACATACGAGCGGATCTGTGAGCCCCATTCTATCTTCTTCTTGCCAGCCTCTATCTTCGCCTGAGCCTCTAACCGTTTCTTCATGGCACGGTCGTAAAGCTGGGAGCGGAGCAGTGCCATGGCGCGCTCCTTATTCTTCGGTTGGTCGCGCGTCTCTGTATTCTCGATGAGGATCTCCTCTTCCTCCCCTGTATCAGGATCGGTATACCAGTAACGCAGACGGACACCCGACTCCACCTTATTGACATTCTGACCACCGGCACCACTGGAGCGGAAGGTATCCCACGAGAGCTTCGCCGGGTCGACATACACCTCGATGGTATCATCCACCAACGGGGTCACAAAGACGGAGGCGAAAGAGGTCATACGCTTGCCTTGGGCATTGAAGGGAGAGACACGCACCAGCCGGTGGACACCATTCTCACTCTTCAGATAGCCATAGGCGAACTCGCCACCCTCTATCTGCATCGTCACACTCTTGATACCCGCCTCGTCACCGTCCTGCAGGTTGGAGATACTGACCTTATAGCCGTGTGCCTCTGCCCATCGCTGGTACATACGCATCAGCATGGATGCCCAGTCCTGGCTCTCAGTACCACCAGCGCCGGAGTTGATTTTGAGGACGCACTCCATAGGGTCCTCTTTCTGGCGGAGCATGTTCTTGAGCTCCAGTCCCTCTATCAACTGGATAGCACGGCGGTAATCATGATCCACCTCCTCTTCCGTCACCATCTCCTCCTTGTAGAAGTCGAAAGCGAGTTGAAGCTCATCAGCGGCATTACGCACCTCGTTATAGCCATCAATCCATTTCTTGATAGCCTTCACCTTCTTCATCTGCTCCTCGGCACGCTTCTGGTCTTCCCAGAAGTCGGGAGCCTGTGTGCGAAGTTCCTCCTCCTCGAACTCTATTTTCTTCTCGTCAATCTTCAGATAGCGGTATAGTTTCTCCGTCCTATCCAAGACATCCTTCAGTTGGTCACTTGTTATCATTCTTTATTTTAAATTAGGAATTAGAAATTAGAAATTAGGAATTAGAAATGATGATTTGCTGGCAAGCAATTGCATTCATCTTCCTTTATTTCTTTAACTTCCTTTTCATTGTATTTGTTATTTTCACTAATATACTAATTATCTCTTCATTGTCCATCAGAATCGACTGGTGTTCTTTGTCAGACAAGTACTGTCCACTATGGAGCCGATTTATCCAGAACCTTGTCTCGTTAGCCTCTTTCAAGGCTATGGTGAGTTTTGTCAAGAAATCCGCCTCGCTTTGTGCGAACTTGCTTTCCGCTACGTTAGCACCAATGCTTGTCCCACTCCGTACAACCTGTCTTATCATCTCAGAATTCCCTTCTTTCTTATTAGACAGATATTTACACATCTTTATAATTCTGTCACTAAATAATTCCGTTTTCTGAATGATTATATTTTCCCGTCGCACCAACATCAGGTAATCATCATTTCTAATTTCTAATTCTTAATTTCTAATTTGAACTAATCGACATACATTCTGTCGATTTGTTCCTTATAGTTCTCATAGAGTACACGACGACGTATTTTCAGGGTATTGGTGAGCTCACCTTTCTCCATGGAGAGGTGATGGGGCAGCAAGGTGAAGCGCTTCACCTGCTCATAATGGGCAAGCTGCTGCTGGAGGGTATCGATACGCTCCTTCATCATCTCGATAATCCGTGGATCAGCACAGAGCTGTTCGCGGTTCTCAAACGGGATGTTATGCTCACGGGCATATTCCTCCAAGAGCGTATAGACGGGAATGATGAGTGCCGAGACGAACTTGCGCTGGTCGGCGATGACCGCCAACTGGTCGATATATTTGTCAACCAACAGTTTCGACTCAATCATCTGGGGAGCGATATACTTACCATTGCTGGTCTTGAAGAGGTCTTTGATGCGCTCTTTCAGGAACAGCTCTCCGTCCTTCAGATAACCGGCGTCACCTGTCTTGAAATAACCATCCTCCGTGAAGGCAGCCTTTGTCAGGTCCTCACGGTTATAATATCCCGGGGTGATCGTCGGACCTTTCAGCAGGATCTCCCCCTCCTCACTGATCTTGATATCAATACCTTCGATTGGCTGACCTACGGACCCCACGGTATAAGCTTCTCCCAAGTGGTCGCAGGAAACCGTGGCAAGCGACTCTGTCAATCCATAGCCAACAATCATATTGATACCGATGGAATGGACAAATTCCTCCACATGAGCACTCACTGCAGCTCCTGCTGTGGGGAAGAAATGAGCATTCTCCAACCCCAGTTCCTTTCGCACTAAAGAAAAGACAGTGCGGTTCAGCATCTCATACTCCAAATGGAGTGCCATCGGCGGTTTCTTACCAAGACTAAGGTATTCAATATTATGCTTACGACCCACTTTCAGCGCATGCATAAAGAGCTTCCGCTGCATCACACTGGAATGGTCGATTTTATCCATGACTCCCATATACACCTTTTCCCAGAAACGGGGCACACTCGACATACAGGTGGGATGGGTCTCACGCATCGACTGTTGCACCTCCTGCGGATGGGTGTTAACAATCATCGTGGCACCCTTCGTCAAAGCGAGGATAGCCCACCCACGCTCGAAGATATGCGTATATGGAAGGAAATTCATCACACGGTCATGCTCATTCACTGGCACACACTTGTTGTTTGCCTCAAAGGCGGCATGGAACATGGAGTGCGGCAGGATGACACCCTTAGAGTCGCCCGTAGTACCACTGGTATAGAGAATATTAGCGATATCATCGAAAGAAGCCTCTTTCTGACGAGCCTCCACTTCCGACTGACGGGGGAGGTTGTCGCCTAACTTCAGGAAGTCGCTGAAATAGACAGCGTTAGGATCATGCGTGGAGATACGCACCAGTGGGTCGAAGACAATGATACGTTCTAAAGTCGGACAGAGTGACACCACCCGGCGGGCACGGTCGTACTGCTCCTGCTCGCCCACGAAGAGGAAACGCACCTTCGCGTCATTAATCATGAACTGTATCTGCTGCTCGGAACTGGTGGCATAGAAAGGAATAGTGACGGCACGGACACCCCATGCCGCAAAGTCACACTCCAGATACTGCACGGAGTTCTGTGAGAAGATACCGATATTCTCCTGTACCTTCACACCCAGATTCAACAGGGCATTGCTAACCTGCTTAACGGTCTGCGACACTTGATTCCATGATAACGACTTCCACTCCTTACCTCCGAAATCCTGGTAAATCAGCATCTCACGGTCACCGTAGTGAGCGGCTAAGTCGTGTATCAACACCGACATATGACTGTTTATCTGCATAAGCCTTTTATTATTAATTAGGTGCAAAGTTACAGATAAACGTTGGAAAAACCAAAAATATTTTGCATTTCTCTCGCTTTTTCATATCTTTGCATACGAAATGGCATATAAAAAATATTCAAACGAAGCGGTAACACTGTTGAGTAAACTCATCAGTACACCGTCTATCAGTCGTGACGAACAGGCTGCAGCTGATGTTTTGCAACAGCAGATAAAAGAATGGGGGCTCCCTTGCAAGCGTATCGGCAACAATCTGATTGTGGCAAAACGACTGAGCAAGAAGAAACCGACCCTGCTGCTGAATGCGCATATTGATACGGTGAAACCCGTGGCAACATGGACACGTGACCCATTTACTCCAACGGTAGAGGACGGCAAACTCTACGGACTTGGCTCCAATGACTGTGGAGGCGGACTGGTCAGTCTGTTGCAGGCATACCGCATCCTAAGGGAAGAGAAAAACCTTCCATATAATCTAGTCTATGTCGCTTCCTGCGAGGAGGAGGTGAGCGGTCAGAACGGTTTCTCCGCTGTCTTACCCCATTTGCCCCAGATTGATGTCGCCATCGTCGGAGAACCGACAGGTATGCAGCCAGCCATCGCCGAGAAGGGCTTGATGGTGATTGACGCTATAGCTCACGGAAAGAGTGGACATGCGGCTCGTAACGAGGGGGTCAATGCCATTTACGAGGTTTTAGACGACTTGCAATGGCTGCGTGACTACAAGTTCCGCAAAGTGAGTCCACTGCTGGGAGAGACCAAAGCTACCGCCACCATGATCCATGCCGGTACCCAGCATAATGTCATTCCCGACAAGGTGGAGTTTGTCATTGATGTCCGCACCAACGAATACTATCAAAATGAATATCTTTTCGCTTTCTTGCAGAAACATATGAAGAGCGAGCTAAAGGCTCGGTCCTTCCGTCTGCACTCTTCATCCATCCCTGAAGACCATCCCCTTATCATTAAATGCAAGAAAATGAGAATGAAACCATTTGGCTCACCCACCTTGTCAGATCAGGCTCTGATGCCATTTCCTTCTTTCAAGTTAGGCCCTGGGGAGTCTAGTCGCAGTCATTCTGCCGATGAATTCGTCAAAATTGATGAAATTCATCAGGCAATAAACTGTTACGTGAAATTAATCTCGAGATAACGAGAATCAGCGTCCCAGCCAGGACTCAGGGTTGAGTTTCGCTGTCTCCTTGCGTAACTGGAACTGGAGAATATCATCCTGTCCCACACGTCCTAATGCCTGACGCGTACTGACTTTCTGTCCACGATGCACTTGAACGGAGGAGAGGTTGCAATAGACGGAGATATAACTGCCATGGCGAACCATCACCACCATTGTACCTCCGAAACTGAATACGGCACTTACCTCACCATCGAAGATGGAACGGGCTTGCGCACCAGACTGTCCCTTGATATTAATACCCTTATTATCAAGGGTGACATTATGCAGTCCCTCCACGTTATACTGACCGAAATGACTCACGATACGATAAGGACCGGTAATCGGCATCGGCAGACGACCACGGTTGCTCTCGAAATTACCACTCAGACGGCGGTCCTCTGACGACATCGAATAATCAAGCGTCTCCGTATTTCTCTTTGCCTCAGCAACCTCCTTGGCATGCTCACGGGCTTCTGACTCCGCACGACGCTCAGCGGCAATACGCGCAGCCTCTGCTTCACGAGCCTGCCGCTCAGCCTCTTCACGAGCCTTCTTATTACGGGCAGCACGAGCCTCTGCCTTTGCTTTCTCCTCACGAGCCTTTGCCTCCGCGATACGACGGGCATTCTCTTTCGCAGCAGCTTCCGCAGCCGCTTTCTTACGAGCCAACTCAGCAGCACGTTTCTTGGCTGCCTCCGCCTCCGCCTTACGCTTTGCCTCTGCGGCAGCACGGGCTTTCTGACGAGCCACCTCCTCTGCAATCAAACGGTCGATCTGAGCATTAAGAGCCGCATCTTTCTTCTTCTGCTGGGCTATCACATTCTGAATCTCCTTCTGCTGTTTCTGTAAGCCCGACACTGCATTTTTCTGTTCTGTCTGCTTTCCCTCCAGCGAACGCCGCTCACTTTCACCGCGACGCAACAACTGATTCTTATTATCACGAGCGGCAAGCAACTCTACCTGCTTGGCATTCACCTCTGCCTGCTTCACCTTCACATCCTCACCTTGAGAGCGCTGATAGGAAGCATATTCCCGCATGAAACGCATACGGCGGAACATCCGGGTGAAACTGCTGGCACTGAAAATAAACATCAACTTGCTTTGGAGTGACTGGTTACGATGCATATAACGCATCGACTTGACGTATTTCTGCTTGCAGTCCTCCAACTCAGACTTCAACACGCCAAGTTCCGTGTTAAGCACCTCTATCTCGACATCCAGCGAGGAGAGGTCTTTGCGGATGGTATCTATCGTACGACGTTTGTGGGCTATCTCTGTGTTGAGCATCATCAGATTCTCCAGCCGCTTCTTGACATCACGCTCATTGGAGCGAAGTTTCTGCTCCTGCTCCTTAATCTGCTGCTGAATCTTCTGACGCTGGTTCTGCAAACTCTGCACAGAGACAGGCTGAGAAGTCGACTTCTTATTGGAAGTCGTCTTCTTATTCGTCGTTTTCTTGACAACAGTAGTCTTGCCTTTTCCCTTCGTCGTCGTACGCCGCTGCTGCGCATACGGACTCAGGGCAAAGAGCAGAAGTATGATAAGTATACCTGTCCGTCTCATCCCCGATTACAGAGCCATAAAGCGACGAAGTATCTCGTCAACGCTTACCTCTCGATATTTGCCGGAAATCTCTGTGCGGGTCTCCCACTCCTCGTCATTACCGAGATAATTGAGATTCATACCCATCTTAACGGACTTTTCTGGTGTGTTGAACAGGATATGATGAGTGAAGGGGAACACTTTCTTCCCACTGGCACGGAAGTCTTCGTAGTCCCAGTTCAACTGATAGTTGCCACGTATCTTATCCTCATACATGATGTTTGCCATCTTAATCAGCGCACCATCCTTATCGGCAAGCCAACGATATGAGAGTTTTCCATTCTCCATCGAGATAATAGCATCCTCGCCTATCAGGTCTGTCTCATAAGCATTCAGCAACTCATCCGTGATTTTCGACTTGCCCGGCTGGAATAACTCATTCCAGAACAATGCCTGCAGAGAGTAGAAATTCAGACCACTGTTACGCATGAAATCCAACTGGTTATAGCTTGCCTTGATGAATTGCTTATTGATACGATCCATGATCAGCACATAGTCTTTCGTGAACTCCAGACGACCTGCCTCTACGAAGCCGAAAGCCATCAATTGCAGACGAATCACATCGTCACGTTTCATTTTCAGGTTACCTGTCAGTGTCAACTGTTGGTTACCCACCTCCACAGAGAATTTCACCTTCGAAGTAATGAACTTGGCATATTGCGCATTGTCATTCACTTTCTGTAAGAACTGCTGCGCCTTCATTGTAGACGGAGTCTCTGTCTTGGTCTCTTTCACAGCTTTTTTCTGTGTGCCGCAAGCTACCAAAACTAATGGCAGGACCAAAGCGGCAAGTTTCATAATACGTGATGGTTTCATTCCTTTAGGTATTTTTTAAGTTTTATCTTTCGTGTTAATATCTCTCGACGATCTTCTGCAGCTGCCTGAGGAGGAACCTCTGCGGCACGTGTCAAAGCCTGCTGCCAGTAAGTAAGTGCTTGGTCTTTCTCACCTACATAATAATAAATGTCACCAGCATGCTCCAATAGCACTGATGACGTGTCAGAGTCACATTGAAGGGTCTGGTCAATATAAATCTTCGCCTCCGCATAACGTCCTTCCTTAAAAAGGATCCAAGCGTAGGTATCAAGATAGGTCGGGTTCTTCGGCTCTGCCTTGATCGTACGATAAGACATCTGCTCTGCCTTGTCCAAAAGTATCTCCTTCTCACTGAGATAGTAAGCATAATTATTCAAGCAGCCGATATTATCGTCTTTCCAAGCCAGACAGGAGTCATAGGCAGCAAAAGCTTCTTTGTCAAGTCCTTTCTGATGCAGGATATCACCCATAACAGCATAGAAGTCACTGACAATCTCGACATCACTCTGTTGGTTAATGACACTGATGCCATTCTGGAAAGCGTCTAATGCTTCTTCGAGTTTCTCTTGTTTGTAATAAGCAATTCCCTGATAGTAGTAAAATGCCATTTCATCCGGATTATACTGCCGGGCATCCTTACAAAGAGAGATAATACTGTTCATATCGTCTGCCTGCCATGCATAGCTTACCAGTTGTAAACGGGCGGCGGCATGGTCTGGAGCAACCTTTAGCACTTGCTGTAATACGGCACTGATAGAATCGTTAGGCATTTGTTTCAGATTCATATAGGTAGCACAGAGGATTGCCACATCCGCATCCATCTGTGGTTGTTCCAGCATCCGATGGAAAAGATAGAGCACACGAGTAGAGTCACCTCCCTCTTGCTCACTCTGTCCTATTTCTTGACGCATCAGTAAAATGCGATCCTGTGAAGTGACATTCTTACTCAATAAGACCTGCTCTGTCAAGGCTGCGGCCCTCTCAGGGTCACCCTCATCCTTCTCATAGGCAAGCAACGCCATCAAGGCATTCCGATTCTCAGGCTCTAAGCGCAGAATATCATGGTAGATTTCCAACGCTTTCTTTTTCTGTCCGTTTACAAAAAGCGTATTGGCATAGAGCCCCCGATAATTCTGATCATTAGGATATTGGTCCGCAAGATGTTTCATCTCCGCAATGGCAGCCTTCTTATCACCCAATTGTGTGTAAAAATTGCTCTTGGCATATGAAAGGCGCTCACTCTTTCCCTCTATAGTCTCCAATTTCGCCAATGTCTTGATAGCTGCTTCATACTCGTGTTGTTCCTCATAAAGCTGAATAAGGATACCCAGGACATCTTCCCTGTCACGACGTTGATCGTATAGACGTTCCAAGACAACCGCTGCCTTGTCATATTGATGGAGATTGATATAAGCATTCGCCAAATTCTCTTGATAAGTGGCATTCTCCGGTTCTATGGATGCTGCTTTCTCAACACAGGCAAGTGCCTGGTCTTTGAGCTTCAAAGCTCCATAATATTGACTCAAATAAAAATAAGCCTCAGATTTCGAGGGGTCAATCTCCACACAACGTCGTAACAGGTCAAATGCGGCATCATTATTTCCTTTGGCACGCTCACAGACAGCCTCCAAGAAGAAAGCATCATAGCGACGACTCATGCTGACTGTCTGCGCAACAACAGACAATCCGGTCATTAATACCAAAAGAAATAAAAGCCCTACTCTTTTCACTGAATATTTTATTTTACGCCAGTATGTCCATAACCTCCTTCGCCACGTTCTGTCTGGTCCAGTTCTTCCACCACAACGAAATCTGCCTGTTCGTGCTTAGCAATAATCATCTGGGCAATACGCTCGCCATCATTAATCACAAAATCTTCCTGAGATAGATTAATCAGAAGGACACCCACCTCGCCACGATAGTCTGCATCAATAGTACCAGGAGAGTTCAATACGGTTAATCCATGTTTGAGGGCAAGACCACTGCGGGGACGTACTTGGGCTTCATATCCTTCTGGCAAGGCAATATGCAATCCCGTAGGTATCAGACGTCTTTCCATAGGATGAAGGGTGATAGGCTCCTCAATATTCGCACGGAGATCCATACCTGCACTCTGCGGTGTAGCATAAGCGGGCAGTTGTTGATGCCCTCGGTTTACAACTTTTATCTGAATCATTTCGAAATGTACATTAAATAATGTGCAAAATTAGTCATTTCTCTTCAAATAGCCATACTTTTTAAGGAAAAAGTGGTTTTATAGATAAAAAAGTTGTATTTTTGCACCATGATGGACTGGAATAAACTCATTTCAAACAAGCGATTAGGACAAGAATTCCGTCATTCGAAGCCACATGACGACCGTACGGAGTTCAAGCGTGACTATGACCGACTCATCTTCTCGGCACCTTTCCGCCGACTGCAAAACAAGACTCAGGTATTCCCGTTACCTGGCAGTATTTTCGTACACAACCGTCTGACCCACTCTCTGGAAGTCGCCAGTGTAGGTATGTCTCTGGGAAACGATGTGGCTCATCGTATCATTAAGGAGAAGCGCCCGGAACTTAAAGACACCATGTTTGAGCAAATCGGGCAGATTGTCAGTACAGCATGTCTTGCCCACGACTTAGGGAATCCCCCTTTCGGTCATAGTGGCGAGAAAGCGATACAGACATTCTTCACCGAAGGTCCTGGCAGTTTTTTGAAAGAAGAGGTAAGTCCTGCCTTTTGGGATGACATCACTCATTTTGAGGGTAATGCCAATGCTTTCCGCTTGCTTACCCATCAGTTTAAGGGCAGACGTCCGGGTGGTTTTGTGATGACATACAGCACACTGGCAAGCATCGTCAAATACCCTTTCGCATCTTCAACAGCTAGTAAGAAAGGTAAGTTCGGCTTCTTCTGTTCTGAGCAGGATTTCTATCAGAGGATTGCCGATGAAATGGGAATTATTCGTCTCTCCAAAGACGGAGAACCCCTTCGATACGTTCGCCATCCATTAGTATATTTAGTAGAGGCAGCAGATGACATCTGCTATGAGATTATGGACTTGGAAGATGCCCATAAGTTAAAAATTCTCTCCTACGCGGAGACCGAAAAGCTATTGCTCAGCTTCTTCAACGAGGAAGAAAAAGCACGAATTCAACGGAGAATTATCGAGGAAGGTGTGCTTGACCCCAACGAAATGGTAGTTTATATGCGTGCTTGTGTGATTGGCAAGTTGGAAAGTGAGTGTGTAAATACTTTTATCAAACACGAAGAAGATATTCTGAACGGCTCCTTTACTGGCAGTCTCATCAGTCACATTAACGAATTACAAGCAAAAGCGTATGAGGAATGCTCCAAACTATCAGTAGAGCGCATTTATCAGAGTCGACCCGTGCTCGATGTAGAACTTTCTGGTTACAAGATTATGGAGACTTTGATGGAGCAGATGACGGAGGCGGTTATACATCCCAACCGCTTCTACTCCAAGCAACTAATTGACCGCGTATCCAGCCAGTACGACATAAAGGCAAAAGATTTAGAGACCCGTATCATGGCAATGATAGACTATATTGCCGGAATGACTGACGTTTATGCGCTGGATGTCTACCAAAAGATGAACGGCATTTCACTGCCTATCGTATAGGCGGTCTTTATTTCTCTTTATATATAACTTTATTGGCTCCAGAGGTGATCTCCAACTCGTCACGATGCATATCAATAAAAGTATCAATATGCCGTTTACGTTTTTCCTCGAATATCTCGTCAATAGCTATTAAGATACCCGTTTCTTCCACATCACCAAAACCGTAATTAATAGCTGTGCCGAAAAGCTTCATTGTGGGAGAGAGCCCCATATATGCATTCACCAATGGAGGAATATTGTAGCCCAACCTACGAATCTCCCTATTCAAAATACGATAATCTTCCTTAAAAGAATTCATACAGAAAAGTTTCTCCAGCTCGGCTTCATCAGTTTCAATTTTAAGCGGTTTCATCGGAATGATAAGCTTTTCTTTGTCATTAAAATATTTCTTCAGGAAATAGAGTATCATATCACGTCCTTTACGGATATAAGAAGGATACATCGTCATCTTACCAAAATAATAGCGAACATTAGGACGAATAACTGTTATAGCACCCAAGCCGTCCCAAAGATTATCCAAGGCGAATAAACTTTTTGCACCCATGCGGGAGGATTGATAAGGTAAAGACACAAAAGAACGTCCCAGCTCCGCAGTATAAGGTGCGTATTCCTTGATGAACTTCTCGGAGAAATGGAACATATGGCTCGTTGCAAGAATAGGCTGACCTTTATCATCATAATCCCAATCAGTACCTAACAGATACCGATAGCCACCAATAATCTCTTCTGCTTCTGGATTCCATACAATCAACTGCTTATAACAATTGTCACAAAGATCAAACTCATCAAGATCCAACTCTTTGCCAGTACCACCACCAGCCTCACGAAAGACTATCTCACGTAAGCGGCCTATCTCCCTTAATACGTTAGGAGCGTTATGCGCTGTTACCACATAAATCTCATTATTGCTCTTGTTAGTCAAACGCAACTGCTTGTCTGACGTTAATTCGCTCTTGAGCAATTCTTTGTTAATCGGCTGGATGATTTCCTGTTCCATTTTATTTCTGGTTGTTTAGAGTTCGTAGACTTTGTCTTGCACAAATTTTGCCCATTCCAACGGTGTCTTACTATGATCGAAGGTCTGCCAAGGTATCGGTTTCCCTATCTTGACTTCAAAGGTCTTTCCTACATTTTTGTACATCTCATCCACCAAATAAAGCATCGCTAAATTAAATGGAAGGTATTTGTCTGAGAAATTGGCTAAACGATAGAAGAACTTAGAATTCTGTCCACTAAAATGGATGGGTACAACATCACGTTGATACTCCACACTTTTGGTGATAAAAGTTTTAGACCAAGGTATATCTCGAATACTACCGTCACTCTGTTTACGTGAGCAGATGCCAGCAGGATACATCAGCATATGATTATCACTCTCAAAACCCGCCTTCACCATGGCAGGGAAGTTACGACTCTGTTTTCCCGTCTTATTAATAGGAATACATAGTGGAGCTAGTCCAGGGAGGTTCATGAGGAGGTCATTCACCAAATAACGAAAACGACTGTCATAGTGACGACCGATAACTGCGCCCAAAGCAACACCGTCTTCTCCCCCTAACGGGTGGTTCGACACAAACGTATACAAACGTCCATCATTTTTGGCAGGTAAATTTTCCTTACCTTCAATTTTAAGTGTCATCTGAAGATACTCCACACAAGCCTCCAACCATTCAGTACCAGTCTTATCACGACTCTCCCAAAGGAAAGCGTTTACCTTATCTTGATGGATAGTACGCTTGAGCCACGAAACAAGAAATGAAGGAATCCATTTGGCTTTGGGTCCCATCTTACTCCTCAGAATTTCATCGATGTCAATCGTCTTTTCTGTGATTTGTTCCATTTCTCTCACTCATCTACTAACAGTTTGCAAAAATAACAAATTTGTTTGAGAAAAATGCACTTTTAACAAAAAATGTGCAAACTTCGTCAAATAACATCGAACTTCTCTTAAAAACTTCTTGCCAATCTCCATCCCTCCCCACTTTTGAATAAGTTCACAATATGTTATATATCAGTAACTTATAAAATATTGGTTGTTTTTTAAGGAATATTCACTAAAATAAAGTGGGGGATTGTGGGGAATTGTGGAGGAAAATGATTAATTTTGCAACCGACATTACAATTATAAAGAAGAACGCATGCGATTTTTAGGTAATATTGAAGCAAAAATGGACACCAAAGGCCGTGCCTTTCTCCCTGCCACCTTCCGCAAGATATTGCAAGCTGGTGGGGAAGAAGGACTCGTACTTCGCAAAGACGTGTTCCAACCATGTCTGGTACTTTATCCCGAATCCGTTTGGAATGAGCAGATGGACACAATGAGGCAACGTTTGAACAGATGGAACAAACAACACCAACAGGTGTTCCGTCATTTCGTTAGCGAAGTGGAGATTATCAGTCTCGACGGGAACGGTCGTTTTCTGATACCTAAGCGGTATCAGCGTATGGCAGCCATAGAGCAAGACATTAAATTTGTTGGTATGGGTGATACCATTGAGATATGGGGTGCCCAGAAAGCCGAAGAACAGCAGATGACACCAGAGGAATTCAGTAACTCATTGGAAGAACTTATGGGTGTTGAAGTATAAAAGAAAATGATTAAGACTGCAGAGACATATCACGTACCAGTACTCCTTCAAGAGAGTATCGACGGACTTGCCATCAAGCCCGGAGGCATTTATGTAGATGCTACTTTCGGAGGAGGCGGACATAGCCTGGAAATTCTATCTAGATTAGGGTCAAAAGGGCGGCTCTACAGTTTTGACCAAGATGCTGACGCAGAGAACAATATCATTAACGATAAGCGTTTCACTTTCGTACGTAGCAATTTCAGATACCTTCACAACTGGATGCAATATTATCAAATAGAGGAGGTTGACGGATTGTTAGCTGATCTTGGAGTTTCCTCTCACCATTTCGATGACGAAACAAGAGGATTCTCTTTCCGTTTTGATGCCCCTCTTGACATGCGTATGAACAAAAGAGCAGGTAAAACGGCTGCAGATGTCGTTAACGAATATGACGAGGCAAAGTTAGCAGACGTATTCTTTCTCTATGGAGAGATGAAAAACTCACGCCGCATTGCCAACGCCATCAACACATACAGACAACAAAAGCGCATAGAGACGACAGGTGATTTAATTGCCGCTACAGAGAAATTAATGCGTACTGAGAAAGAGAAAAAAGATTTAGCCAGACTTTTTCAAGCTCTACGCATAGAGGTCAACCACGAGATGGACGCCTTGCGTGATATGCTTAATAGCGCATGTCTTTTACTAAAAAAAGGAGGACGACTCAGTGTCATCACCTATCATTCTTTGGAGGACCGCATCGTGAAAAACATGATGAAGGTAGGGAATGCAGAGGGAAAAATCGAACAAGACTTTTTCGGACGTATATCCAGTCCTTTCCGCCTCGTGAACAACAAAGTTATCACTCCTCAAGAAAGTGAACTACAAAACAACCCACGCAGCAGGAGCGCCAAGCTCCGAATCGCTGAAAAAATATAACGGCATGGAAGAAAAGGAAACACAAGAACTCAGCAACCAAAAACAATTCATCGAACAAGACGAGGAACATGTTGGGCAACAAGAACCTGACGATAGTGAGAAAGTGTTGCAAGAGACCATCAAGAAAATAAAGGAGACGGCTAGCGAAGAAGACCCAAGACCTTCTCAACAAGTCAATCTCCGTACGATTCTTGGTGGAGATATTCTTACAGCAGAAATGGTTCGCTCACAAATCTGGCTGTTTGTACTGATTGTTGCTTTTACCATTGTTTATGTTGCTTTCCGCTATCAATGCCAACAAGACATGCAAGCTATCGATAGGTTGGAGACACAGCTGAAAGACGCTAAAAACAAGGCACTTGCAGCCTCCAGTACGCTCACTGAGAAATGCCGCGAGAGTCATGTGCTCGACATATTGAAACAAAACAAGGACTCGCTGCTGCACATCGCCGACCAGCCCCCTTATATCATACAAATTCCAGAATAAAAGAACGTCATGAGTAAATTCGACAATGATAAAGTAATGCCGCGCTACATGGCTATAGCCGTAGTGCTCACCATTGTTGGTCTTGCCGTCATCGGCAAAGCCTTCTATATCATGACGGCAAAAAAGCAATACTGGACTGATGTCGCAGACCGTCTGAAGCGTGATAGTGTCAGCGTGAAACCTAAACGCGGAAATATCCTCAGCAGCGACGGACAGATCATGGCAAGCTCCATACCAGAGTATAAGATATTCATGGACTTCAAGGCAGGTGGTGAAGAGAAAGACTCTATCTGGCAAGAAAAAGTAGATTCTATCTGCATGGGACTTCATAATATCTTCCCACAAAAGACCGCAGAGGAATTCAAGAAACACTTAGAAGAAGGACATGAGAGGATGTCACAGCACTGGCCTATCTGGCCACGTCGCATTGACTACAATACCTATACAGAGGTCAAGCAACTTCCTCTCTTCCGTCTCCCCAAATACAAGAGCGGTTTCCATGAGGAGGAATTCAATGCCCGCCGTCGTCCTTTCGGCTCTCTGGCTGAGCGTACCATTGGCTCTACGTATGGTGCCAAAGACAGTGCCCGTCTTGGACTGGAACTCGCCTTCGACTCCACCCTGCGAGGCACCCCTGGACTCACCAACCGCCGTAAGATTCTCAATAAGTATATGAATATCCCCGTCACCATGCCTATCGACGGCTGTGACATCGTGACGACGATAGATGTTAACATGCAGGACCTTGCCGAGCGTGCTGTCATTGAGGAACTGGAACTCATCGGGGGAGACCTTGGTGTCGCCATTCTCATGGAAGTGGAGACAGGAGACATCAAGGCAATCGTCAACATGACACGTTGTCCAGACGGAGAGTTCCGCGAGGTCAAGAATAATGCTGTAGCAGACCTCCGTGAGCCTGGCTCAGTATTTAAGACCGCTTCTATTTTAGTAGCACTTGACGATGGAGTCGTAGACACCACTTATCACGTAGACACAGGATGCGGTATTAAGAATATGCATGGCAGAGACATGAAAGACCACAACTGGCGACGTGGCGGTTACGGCACTATTTCCTTGCCACGCATTCTAGAAGTCAGTTCCAATATTGGCGTTAGTCGCATCATCGACGAGAAATATGGAAACAAGCCTGAGAAGTATATTGAAGGTATCTACCGGACAGGATTTGCTGCAGACCTTAAACTCCCCATCAAGGGATATGCACGTCCTCATATCCGCATGCCGGAAAAAGACAAATACGGACATTGGACGAATTGGAGTAAGACCGCTCTTCCTTGGATGTCCATTGGTTATGAGACACAAATTCCGCCGATTTCAACGGTAACCTTCTATAATGCTATTGCCAATGACGGTATCATGATGAGACCTCGTTTCGTCAAGAGCGTTATGAAAGATGGGAAAGTAGTAGCTGAGTTCCCACCAGAGAAAGTCATGGAACGAAGAATCGCCAAACCGCAGACGATCAAGACGATGCAGACTATTCTGGAACATGTAGTAAGCCAAGGGCTTGGAAGAAAGGCTGGTTCACGAATGTTCAAGGTGGCGGGAAAGACTGGTACCGCACAGATTGCTGAAGGTGGCGGATATAAAACAGGTATTGTGAAATACTGGTTGTCATTCGCAGGATATTTCCCCGCAGACAATCCTCGCTATACCTGTATTGTCTGTCTCAAGAAATCTGGTTTACCAGCATCTGGTGGTGGCATGAGCGGTGTCGTATTTCACCATATCTCGGAGGGTGTCATGGCTCGCAACTTGAAATTAAAAGTTCAAGACGCTCACGATACTACCTCCATCGTCATCCCGGATGTCAAGAATGGCAATATCATGGATGCCAACTATGTCTTAAATCATTTAGGCATCAAGACCAACAAGAGTTGGGGAGGTTCTTATGCTAATGGAAACCCCATATGGGGTAGAGCCGAGCGTCAGTCCAGTCAGGTCGCTCTCCAGCAACTCCAAGTCGACAAGAACGTCACTCCCAATGTCATTGGCATGGGAGCTAAAGATGCTGTCTATCTGTTAGAGAGCTTAGGATTAAAAGTCAAACTGCATGGCAGAGGAAAGGTAAAGAGTCAAAGTTATGCAGCAGGGAAGTCTATCACACAGGGTAGTGAGTGTATTTTGAGTTTAGAATAATATTAAAAAATAGGTATCATGAGACTAAGTGAACTACTTAAATACGTCAAACCACTTTGTATCATCGGTGATGAGCAAATCGACATCACTGGTGTTAACATTGATTCTCGCAAAATCGAGAAAGGACACTTGTTCGTTGCCATGAAAGGGACACAGACTGACGGACACAAATTTATTCCCAAAGCTTTGGAACTAGGTGCTTCTGCGGTTTTATGTGAGGACCTCCCTGATGAGAAAGCTGAGGGAATAACATATATACAGGTCGCTTCTACAGAAAGTGCCGTGGGACCTGTAGCGACCGTCTTTTTCGGAGAGCCTACCAAGAAACTTAAATTAGTAGGTGTCACAGGTACCAATGGCAAGACGACGATAGCCACCTTATTATATAATATGTTCCGCAAGTTCGGACACAAATGCGGATTGCTCTCAACAGTTTGCAACTATATCGAGGAAGAAGCTATTCCTGCCGACCATACGACACCCGATCCCATCGAATTAAACCGATTGTTAAATAAAATGGTTGAGGCAGGTTGCGAGTATGCCTTTATGGAATGTTCGAGCCATGCTATTGCCCAGCAACGCATAGGAGGACTGAAGTTTGCTGGAGGGCTATTCACGAATCTGACGCGTGACCATCTAGACTACCATAAGACCTTTGAGAACTATCGTGATGCGAAGAAAGCGTTCTTCGATAGTCTCCCTAAGGATGCTTTTGCTATTACCAACGCTGATGACAAGAATGGTAGCGTGATGGTACAGAACTGCAAGGCAAAAATCAAGACCTACTCCACTCGCGCAATGGCTGATTTCCGTGCCCGCATCATTGAATGTCATTTTGAGGGCATGTATCTTGAGATAAACGGAAAGGAAGTGGGTGTACAGTTTATCGGCAAATTCAATGTCAGCAATTTGCTCGCTGTCTACGGTGCTGCTGTCATGTTAGGCAAGAAGCAAGATGATATCCTGCTGATATTAAGCACCCTCAAGAGTGTGGCTGGACGTCTGGAGCCTATCCGTTCTAAAGAAGGTGTCACCGCCATTGTCGACTACGCCCACACTCCTGATGCTTTAGAGAATGTGCTGAATGCCATCCATGAGGTATTGGACGGAAAAGGTGGACAAGTCATTACCGTCTGTGGTGCCGGAGGTAACAGAGACAAGGGTAAGCGTCCTTTGATGGCACAAGAAGCTGCCAAGCAAAGTGACCGGGTCATCATCACCAGTGACAATCCCCGTTATGAGGAGCCGCAGGACATCATCAACGACATGTTGGCTGGTCTCAACGCCCAACAGATGAAGAAGACCATCAGTATCACCGATCGTAAGGAAGCCATCCGCACAGCTTGTATGATGGCGCGAAAAGGGGATGTCATCCTCATTGCAGGAAAAGGACATGAGGACTATCAGGAGGTCAAGGGTGTCAAGCACCATTTTGACGATCGTGAAATAGTACGTGAAATCTTTGCAAACAATTAAGCCTATGTTATACTATCTGTTTAGATTCTTAGAGCAATTCAACATACCTGGTGCGCATATCTGGTCGTATATCTCTTTCCGTGCTTTGCTGGCATTGATTCTCTCATTGATCATCTCCGCTTGGTTTGGAGAGCGGTTTATTAAATGGATGAAGCGTCGTAATATCTCCGAGACTGCTCGTGACGTGAGCATTGACCCCTTTGGTGTAGAGAAGAAAGGTGTCCCCACGATGGGTGGCATCATCATCATTGTCTCCATCCTTATCCCCGTCCTCTTATTAGGTCGTATGCGTAACATCTATCTGATATTGATGATTATCACGACTATATGGTTGGGCTTCCTCGGATTTATGGATGACTATATCAAAATCTTCAAGAAGAACAAGGACGGATTAAAGGGGAAATACAAAATTATCGGGCAGGTGTCTATCGGATTTATCGTCGGCTTGACCTTATGGCTTAGTCCTGATGCTGTTGTCCGTGAGAATATCACAGTATCCCAGCAGAACCAACAGGAGGTTGTCGTCAAACACAAGGCGGAAGACGTGAAGTCACTCCAGACGACCATCCCGTTCTTCAAGAACCACAATCTGAACTACTCTGATGTAATGTCATTCTGTGGGAAATACAAAGTTGCGGCAGGGTGGGTTCTCTTCGTCCTGATGACGATTTTCGTGGTTACAGCCGTCAGCAATGGTGCCAACCTGAACGACGGCATGGATGGGATGTGTGCAGGAAACTCCGCCATCATAGGAGTCGCCTTGGTCATCTTCGCCTATGTCAGCAGTCATATTGTCTATGCTGCCTATTTTGATATCATGTATATCCCTGGCTCACAAGAGTTAGTAGTGTTCCTCAGTGCCTTTATCGGTGCGATGATAGGTTTTCTCTGGTACAACGCCTATCCTGCCCAGGTATTTATGGGTGATACAGGTTCGCTGACCATTGGAGGAATCATCGGGGTATGTGCTGTCATCGTCCACAAAGAACTCTTACTCCCAATCCTGTGTGGTATCTTCTTCATCGAGAGTCTGAGTGTGATCATACAGACCCAGTGGTTTAAGATACAGAAGCGAAAGGGTAAGCGTGTGAGGGTGTTCCGAGCTACCCCTATCCACGACACCTTCCGTCGTTTAGACTCCCAACTAGACCAGACAAGTACGTATATCCTCAAGGGATGGCCCCATCGACCTTTCCATGAGTCTAAAATCACCATCCGTTTCTGGATTACGACCATTATATTAGTAGCAATAACCATTATAACGCTGAAAGTAAGATGAGCAGGATTGTCATATTAGGTGCGGGAGAAAGCGGATCCGGTGCTGCTGTCCTCGCCAAGAAAGAAGGGTTCGACGTGTTTGTCAGTGACATGTCTAAAATCAACGAGAAATATAAGCAGCTGATGGACTCCCACCATATCGAGTGGGAAGAGGGTCAGCACTCAGAAGAGAAGATTCTCAATGCTGATGAGATCATCAAGAGCCCAGGTATCCCCGATACTGCTCCTATGATTGTGAAAATCAAGGAGAAGGGCATCCATATCATCAGCGAGATCGAGTTCGCTGGGCGTTATACCAACTCCAAGATGGTATGTATCACAGGCTCTAATGGCAAGACGACCACGACAAGTCTTATCTATCATATTTTCAAAGAGGCAGGATATGACGCAGGACTGGCTGGTAACATTGGCAACTCCCTCGCCCTGCAGGTGGCAGAGGACCCACACGAATACTACATCATCGAGCTCAGCTCTTTCCAGTTGGATAACATGTACAACTTCCGTGCTGATATCGCTATCTTGCTGAATATCACACCCGACCATCTCGACCGCTATGATTTCTGCATGCAGAATTACGTAGACGCCAAGATGCGTATCATCCAGAACCAGACACCTAACGATGCCTTCATCTACTGGAATGACGACCCCGTCATCAAGAAGGAATTGGAGAAATACCATATCCAAGCCATCCAGTATCCCTTCTCTGAGCTGAAGGAGAAAGGCAGCATCGGTTATATCGAGGAAGGACAGTATAAGATTGAGAAGCCTGAGCCTTTCAATATGGAACAGGAAGCGCTCAGTCTGACAGGCAAGCATAATATCTACAACTCCCTTGCCGCTGGTATCGCCACCAATATTGCCGGTATCAAGAAAGAGGTCATCCGCAAGTCCCTCAGCGACTTCCCTGGTGTGGAGCATCGTTTGGAGAAAGTCTGCATGGTGCGTGGTGTCCAGTATATCAACGACTCCAAAGCCACGAATGTGGATGCCTGCTGGTATGCGTTAGAATCTATGAAGACCAAGACCATCCTCATTATCGGTGGTAAGGACAAGGGCAACGATTACGAGCCCATCAAGCCTTTGGTAAAGGAGAAATGTGCGGGACTGGTGTATCTAGGTGCTGACAATCAGAAGTTACATGACAATTTCGATGGCATGGGCATTCCTGTAAGGGACACCCACTCCATGAAAGAGTGCATAGAGGCATGCTACGAGCTTGCCGAGCCGGGTATGACGGTTCTGCTGAGTCCCTGTTGTGCGTCTTTCGACCTCTTCAAGAATATGGAAGACCGTGGTGAGCAATTCAAAGAATTAGTAAGAAATCTATAAATATGAACAAAAAGATAGGCAATATTTTCAAGGGAGACAAGGTCATCTGGATGGTGTTCTTCTTTCTCTGTATGATCAGTATCGTGGAGGTGTTCTCAGCCTCCAGTAACCTGACTTACAAGAGTCATAACTACATCGGACCTATTATTTACCACGCGGGAACCATCGCTTTTGGTGTCCTTGTAGCTGTCATCACGCTGAACATCCCATGTCGGTTCTTTAAGCTGATGACCCCCTTCCTCTTGCTTATCACTGCCATCACCCTACTGTGGGTACTGATTGGAGGTCAGACAATCAATGGTGCCAATCGTGTCATCTCCTTGTTTGGGTTCACCTTCCAACCCTCAGAGATAGCCAAGGGTGCCATCGTATTGGCGACAGCCCAGATCCTCAGTGCCATGCAACGAGAGAACGGGGCGGACAAGAAAGCCTTCAAATGGATTCTATGGATCACCATTCCCACCTGTTTCCTCATCGGACTGGAGAACCTCTCCACGGCAGCCTTGTTATTTGCTGTCGTCATCCTGATGATGTTCATCGGGTTAGTACCCCTCAGACAACTTGGCAAACTAGTCGGCATATTGGCATTCTTTGTCGTCCTTGCTATCTCCATGGTGATGCTGGTAGGTCATGACACCAGTGGTCAGGAAGTCGCTAAGACAGAACAGACCGACCAACCAAAGAAGAAAAGCAAGCTGGAAAAGATGCTCCATCGTGCGGACACCTGGAAGGGACGTATCCTTAAATTCGGAAAAGATGATGTCACCCCTCAGGAGTACGACCTCGACAAGGACGCACAGGTGGCACATGCCAATATCGCCATCGTCTCCAGCAATATTATCGGAAAAGGTCCTGGTAAGTCAGTGGAGCGTGACTTCCTGTCACAGGCGTTTTCTGACTTCATCTATGCCATCGTCATTGAGGAGTTAGGAATCCTAGGAGCTGCCTTTGTGGTACTCTTATATATCATCCTGCTTTATCGCGCGGCACGTATTGCGAGTCGCTGCGAGAACAACTTCCCAGCTTTCCTTGTCATGGGACTTGCTTTGCTGCTGGTCGTACAGGCTGCTTTCAACATGATGGTGGCGGTAGGATTGGCTCCTGTCACAGGTCAGCCCCTGCCGTTGATCTCCAAGGGAGGAACCTCTACCATCATCAATTGTGCTTATGTCGGCACCATATTGAGCATCAGTCGCTCAGCGAAAATGAAGAAAGAGCCCGAAGCGGTAAAAAATATCGGGTAACATTCGCTAAAAAGAAATATAATTCGTAATTTTGCAAGGTACTATATAAATAAGGTATATGAACAACGATTTAAGGGTTATCATCAGTGGTGGTGGTACAGGTGGGCACATCTTCCCAGCTGTATCTATCGCCAATGCCATCAAGGAGTTACGTCCTGACGCCAAGATTCTCTTTGTGGGCGCATTAGGTCGCATGGAGATGCAACGTGTACCTGCTGCTGGTTACGAGATAAAAGGGTTGCCGATCTGTGGTTTCGACCGTAAGAATCTCTTGAAGAACATCGCTGTGCTCTTTAAGATTTGGAAGAGTCAGCAGATGGCTAAGAAGATCATCAAGGACTTCCAGCCACAGGTAGCTGTTGGTGTGGGTGGCTATGCCAGTGGTCCTACGCTCAACAAAGCAGCCTCGATGGGTATCCCTTGTCTGATACAGGAACAGAACTCCTATGCGGGAGTCACCAATAAGCTGTTGGCAAAGAAAGCCCAGAAGATCTGTGTCGCCTACGACGGTATGGAGCGTTTCTTCCCTGCCGACAAGATCATCAAGACGGGTAACCCCGTCCGTCAGTCGTTGTTGGAGACGACCGTCTCTCGTGAGGATGCCGTCCGCTCTTTCGGTCTTGTCCCCAATAAAAAGACCATTCTCTTGGTGGGTGGCAGCTTAGGAGCCAGAACCATCAACGAGAGTGTCATGCAGCATCTGGGTCTTGTCCGTAAGAGCAATGTCCAGTTTGTATGGCAGACGGGTAAGTACTACCACGCCCAGATTATGGAGCAGTTAGAGAAAGAAGGGAAGCCCGACAATCTGATAGTCACCGACTTCATCAGTGACATGGGTGTTGCCTATAAGGCTGCCGATCTCGTCATCAGCCGTGCTGGTGCCAGCAGTATCTCCGAGTTCTGTCTGATAGGCAAACCCGTCATCCTGGTACCCAGTCCTAATGTGGCAGAAGACCACCAGACGAAGAATGCCATGGCACTTGTCAATGTAGGTGCCGCCCTTTATATGAAAGACAGCGAGGCGCCCGCCCTGCTGCTGAGAACCGCTGTTGACGCTGTCAACAACCAAGAAGAATTAGAGTCATTGAAAGAGAACATCCTCAAACTGGCACTGCCCGACTCAGCAACCATCATAGCCAAAGAGGTCATTAGATTAGCAGAGCATGGAGATTAAAGATATCAAAGCCGTCTATTTCGTAGGTGCCGGTGGCATCGGTATGAGTGCCATCGCCCGTTATTTCATCAGCCGTGGACTGGTGGTCGCTGGTTATGACAAGACACCCAGTGACCTCACCCGTCAGTTGGAGAAAGAGGGGATGCTGATACACTATGAGGAGAATATCAACGAGATACCGGAGGCTTGTCTGCAACCAGTTTCCTGCCTCGTCATCTACACCCCTGCCATCCCTGCTGAGCATCAGGAGCTGCAGTATTTCCGACAGAACGGCTTTGAGATTCAGAAACGGGCACAGGTGCTGGGCACCCTGACCCGTCAGCATAAGGGACTCTGTGTCGCTGGTACGCATGGCAAGACGACAACCTCGACGATGTGCGCCCATATCATGCACCAGAGCCATCTCGACTGCAACGCCTTCTTGGGAGGTATCTCCAAGAACTATGGTACGAACTATATCCTCTCCGACTCTGACTATGTGGTGATTGAGGCGGACGAGTTCGACCGCTCCTTCCACTGGTTGCGCCCTTGGATGAGCGTCATTACGGCGACAGACCCCGACCATCTGGATATCTATGGGACAAAAGAGGCTTATCTGGAGAGCTTCCGCCATTATACAGAGTTGATACAGCCGGGTGGTGCCCTGATCATCCATCGTGACTTGGAGATGAAGGAGAACCTGCAGGCAGGTGTCAAGCGTTATGACTATGCGCTTCATGAGGGTGACTTCCATGCGGAGCATATCCGTATCGAGGATGGGGAGATATCCTTCGACTTCATCTCTCCTATCGAGAGCGTGAAGGGTATAGAGCTGGGACAACCTGTTCCCATCAATATAGAGAACGGTATCGCAGCGATGGCAATGGCACAGCTTGCCGGCTGTACCGCTGAGGAGTTGCGCAAGGGTATGAAGACCTTCGGAGGTGTCGACCGCCGTTTCGACTTCAAGCTGAAGAACGACAAAATCGTGTTCCTCAGCGACTATGCCCACCACCCCCAGGAGATCTACCAGAGTGCCAAGAGCATTCGTGAGCTCTATCGCCATCGTAAGATCACGGCGATCTTCCAGCCGCACCTGTACACCCGCACCCGTGACTTCTACAAAGACTTCGCAGAGGCACTGAGTCAACTCGACGAGGTGATTCTCACAGAGATATACCCTGCCCGTGAGCTCCCCATCGAGGGTGTGACCTCCGAGCTGATCTATAACAACCTGCGCCCAGGTATAGAGAAACAGATCATCCGCAAGGATGATGTCCTCCAACTGGTGAGGGAGCGTGACTTCGACGTACTCATCGTATTAGGAGCTGGCGACCTTGACAATCTGGTTCCTCAAATCACAGAAATATTAAAGAACAAGCAATAAGCCAATGACCCTCAACTGGAAGAAATCGATATTCATCCTGATAGACATCATCCTTGCCGTCTATCTGCTCCTAGCCATCACGGCACTCAACCAGCCTGATGACCAGAAGTCGGTATGCACGCAGGTGGATATCAATATCGAGGATGGGAATGTAGAGGGATTCCTTGGAGACATGGAGATCAAGGAGCAACTGCAGCGGGCGAAGATCTATCCGCAGGGACAGCCGATGAAGCAGATTAACGTCCGTAAGATAGAGGAGACCATCCGTCAGAACCCCTTTGTCGAGACGGCAGAGTGCTTCAAGACACAAGGGGGACACGTGAAGGTGAACCTCACCCAGCGTCTCCCTGTCGTACGTGTCAAGGCTGACAATGGGGACGACTATTACGTGGACGTGCATGGGGAGATCATGCCCAACACCCGCTATACCAGCGACCTGGTGATTGCCACAGGACATATCAGTCGTCCTTATGCCCAGAAGAAACTGGCTTATCTGGGTAACTACGTCACCACGAACCCGTTCTGGCACTCTCAGGTGGAGCAGCTCAACGTTCTGGAGGACGGCACGGTGGAGATGGTCCCCCGCATTGGCGACCATATCGTCTATCTGGGCAGTGTCTCCAATATCCCTCAGAAGTTCGACCGTCTGGAGAAATTCTACCGTTACGGACTGAGTGTGGCAGGTTGGAACAAATACTCCTATATCAATATGGAGTTCGACAACCAGATTATCTGTAAGAAGAGAAGAAAATAAGGAATAAAAAATATAGAATTAAAGATGCCAAAAGAATTTATCGTTGCTATCGAACTGGGGTCATCCAAGATGACAGGTATCGCAGGAAAGAAGAACC